>JBBPYJ010000055.1:0-12463 GCA_038200025.1 Propionibacteriales bacterium
TCGAGGTCCAGGTTGTCGACGGCGACGCGCTGTCCCTTGCCCGACGCGAACACCTTGCGCAGCGATCGCGTCGAGATGACGCTCTCTGCCACCGGGTCGCTCACCGGCGTGGAGTCAGGAGCCGGATGCGGCCCGGCTCGGGCCGGGCTTCGTAGTCGGGGGTCGGGTCGGAGGGCTCCCAGGCCAGATAGTGGTCCAGGTGGCGGCGTACGACGGGGGCCGCCTGAGCCGTCGTCACGTCCCGGCCCAGCTCGCGGCTCAAGCTGGTGACGCCGGCATCGGCGATGCCGCACGGCACGAACCGGTCATACCAGCTCAGGTCGACGTTGCAGTTCAACGCGAAGCCGTGCATGGTCACCCCCTTGCTGACCCGGATGCCGATAGCCGCGAGCTTGCGCTCCGGGCCACGGTCGTCCGCGGTCATCCAGACCCCGCTGCGTCCGGGCACCCGGGCGGTGCGGACGCCGAACTCGGCGCAGACCGCGATCAGCGCCTCCTCGACGCGGCGCACGTAGTCGACCACGAAGACATGGCTGGGCAACCGCACCATCGGGTAGCCGACCAACTGCCCGGGGCCGTGGAAGGTGATCTTGCCGCCCCGGTCGACATCGATCACGTCGGCGCCGCCCGGATCGACTGGTCGCTCGTGCGGCTCGGTGCGCTTGCCGGCGGTGAACACCGGCGGGTGCTCGAGCAGCAGCACGGTGCCGGGGCGGCTGCCCTCGGCGACCTCGGCGTGCCGGGAGCGTTGCAGTTCCCAGGCCGCGAGGTAGTCCACGGCACCGGCGCCGAGCCCGGAGATGTCGTAGTCGAGAGCCACGGAACAAGCCTACTCGCCGCCGGCGTCCCGGACTCTGGACACCAGCCATCGACCGTCCCTGCGGACCAGCTTGATCACCCGCGCGCGAGCCGAGGCAGTCGGGAGCAGCACGCGGGTGCCGTCGCCGGTCGCCACCGCACCCGTCACCCGGTCGCTGACCCGAAGCCACAACAGGTCCTCGTCGGCACCGCCGCGGAGCACCCGCAGTTTCAACACCTGCGTCGACATCCCCTCCACGGTGAGGCCGCGCCGCAGGTAGCGATCCAGCAGCCGGACGTCCTGCCGCCCAGCTCTGGACCCATCGACGTAGAGCGCCCCCAGTGCCCCGAGGTCACCCTCGGCGTACGCCCGGGCGCGACGCCGATCCCACGCGCGCAACACCTCGGCCGGTGTCGTCGGTGTGGAGACGCTTGAGGCACCTGCGGTTGTGGACGCTGCCTGGTCCGGTGCCACGGCCCCGGCCCCGGCCCGGGACTGCGACTCGGTCGCCGACAAGGCCCGGATCTGCCACAGCGCAGCGCTGCCGACGGCCAGGAATGTGATGGCGATCAATACGAGGATCGCCGTACGCCGCCGCAGGGTCATGGGCCCACACTGACCTGTTCCGGCCACCGGTGCAGAAGTTATCCACAGGCGGCCAGCTCAGGGTCGACATAGGGGTCAAGGCAGGGCGGTGGCCAAGATCGCCTCGATGTCGGGGTCACGGAAGTCGTAGCCGGCGTCTAGCAGCGCTGCCGGCCTGGCGTTCACCGATCCCAACAACTCCGGAGCCATCGCTCCTGCCGCCGGTCGCAGAATCGCCGCCGGGGCCCACAACCGGGCCTTGCGACCCACCGCGTTGGCCAGCGCATCGGTGAACTCGAGGTTGGTGGGGGTGTCGGGGCAGCAGAAGTTGAACAGTCCCGACGCCTCGGACTCGGTGGCGAGGAACGCAGCCGCACTCACCCAGTCGCGCAGTGACATCACCGGGAAGGACTGACGTCCGCTGCCCAGCCGGGCGCCCAGCCCCAGTTTGAACAGTGGCAGTAGTTGCTGCAACGGGGGAGCGGCCTTGTCCAGCACCGGGGCCGTACGCAGCACGCAGACGCGAGCACCCGCCTCGATCGCCGGCTCGGCGGCCTCCTGCCAGGCCCGCGAGACCCTGGTCAGCAGCGCGTCGCCCCGGCTGTCGGCGGTCTCGCTCAGCACGGTGCTGCCGTGATCGCCGTAGTAGGCAATCCCGTTCTGGGCGAGGTAGGCCGGCTTGGAGTCGGACTCGGCGATCGCCTCGGCCAGCACCAGGGTGGTGGTGACCCGACTGTTCATCATCGCCTCGGCCCACTTCTTCGAGTGCGGGTTGCCCGCGGTCGGTGAGCCACCCAGGTTGACCACCACGTCCGCGGACTCCACGACCGAGGGATCGAGTCGACCGACGTACGGATCCCAGGGTTGCTCGTCGGACCCTTTGGCCTCACGGCGCACCAGTCGGACGACTTGGTGGCCGTCGGCGGTGAGCCGGCTCGTCAGACCCTGGCCGAGAAGACCCGACGAGCCGGCAATCAGAACTCGCATCTGCTCAGACCTCGAACTGCGCGCTCTCCAGGCGCGCCTTGACGTCGACCAGGAAGCGGGCAGCATCGGCACCATCGACCAGGCGGTGGTCGTAGGTCAGCGCCAGGTAGACCATCTGTCGGACCGCGATCGTCTCACCGAGGTTGGCGTCGTCGATGACGACCGCGCGCTTGACGATCGCGCCGGTGCCCAGGATGGCGACCTGCGGCTGGTTGAGGATCGGGGTGTCGAAGAGCGCCCCGCGGCTGCCGGTGTTGGTCAGTGTGAAGGTGCCGCCGGACAACTCGTCCGGGCCGATCTTGTTGGTCCGGGTGCGCTCGGCGACATCCACGATCTTGCGGGCCAGCCCGGCGATCGACAAGTCTCCGGCCTCCTTGATCACCGGGGTGAGCAAGCCCTTCTCGGTGTCCACGGCGATCGCGACGTTCTCGCGGTCGTAGTAGGTGACCTCACCCTTCTCGGTGTCGATGGAGGCGTTCAGCGACGGGTGCTCCTTGAGCGCGTCGACGACTGCCTTGGCGAAGAACGGCATGTAGCTGAGCTTGACGCCCTCGCGGGCGAGGAAGTCGTCCTTGGCCTTGGCGCGCAACCGACTGATCGAGGTCACGTCGACCTCGACCACCGTCGTCAGTTGGGCGCTGACCTGCAGCGACTCCACCATCCGGCTGGCGATCACCTTGCGGAGCCGGGACAGCTTCGCGGTCGTGCCACGCAGGGGTGAGGAGCCGGTTGATCCACCGGCCGAGCTGGCGGTCTGCGATTGGGTGGGCGCGGCCGCGGCGGGCGCCTCGGCGGCAGACTCTGGCTCGGGCTTCTGTGCGACCTTCTCGGCGGCCTCCTTGTTCGCCTTGGCCGCGTCCAGCACGTCCTGCTTGCGAACCCGGCCACCCACACCGGACCCGGTCAGCGAGTCCAGTTCCACGTCGTTCTGCTTGGCCAGCTTGCGCACCAAGGGGGTGACGTAGGTGCGGTCGCCGTCGTCGGACCCACCGGACTCCCCTTCAGCTGGGGAGTCCTGGGACTGCTTGGGCTCCTTGGAGGGCTCGGGCACGTCCTTCTCGTCGGCCCTGTTCTCCGGCTTCGACTTGTCCTGGGGTGCGGGGTCCTCGACGGTCTCCTCGGCGCCCTCGTCGGCCTCGGCTTCCTCGGGCTCGGAGCCCTGCTCCGCGTCGTCGTCCGCCGACTCGTCCGCGTCGCTGCTGCTGCCACCGGACTCATCGGGCGAGCCGATGATGGCAAGCTCGGCGCCCACCTCGACGGTCTCGTCCTCCTCGACCTTGATCTCCAGCAGGGTGCCGGCGACCGGAGAGGGGATCTCGGTGTCGACCTTGTCGGTGGAGACCTCGAGCAGCGCCTCGTCGACGGCTACCTCGTCGCCGACCTTCTTCAGCCATTGGGTAACGGTGCCCTCGGTGACCGACTCGCCCAAGGCGGGCAAGGTGACCGGGGTGCGCTCGCCACCGCCCCCGCCATTACCACCGTCGCTGCTGCCGCCATCGGACGAAGACTCGGAGTCCTGCTTGGCTCCACCTTCTGAGTCCCCACCATTGGAGTCCTCCGGGTCCTCCGAGTCCTCCGGGTCCTCCGAGTCCTCCGAGTCCTCCGAGTCCTCCGAGTCCTCCGAGTCCTCCTCGGCTTCGTCGTCGTCGGATGAGTCGGTGTCGTCGGCTGAGTCGCTGCTGTCGCCGGAGCCGTTCTCGTCATCGGCCCCGTCGTTCGCGCCTTCGTCACCCCCTTCGTCGTCTTCACCCCCCGAGGACTCCTCGGAGTCGCCGATGATCGCCAGCACAGCACCGACCTCGACGGTCTCGTCCTCTTCGGCCTTGATCTCCAGCAGGGTGCCGGCGACCGGGGAGGGGATCTCGGTGTCGACCTTGTCGGTGGAGACCTCGAGGAGCGCCTCGTCGACGGCTACCTCGTCACCGACCTGCTTGAGCCATTGGGTGACGGTGCCTTCGGTGACGGACTCGCCGAGGGCGGGAAGGGTGACTTCGGTAGCCATGTTGTTCCTTGTCTTCTCAGGAGTGGGCGTGCAGTGGTTTTCCGGCGAGAGCCAGGTGCGCCTCGCCGAGAGCTTCGTTCTGCGTGGGGTGAGCATGCACCAGGGGTGCGACGTCGGCGGCGTGCGCCTGCCAGCCGTAGATCAGTTGCGCCTCGCCAATCAACTCTCCGACACGGTCGCCGACCATATGTACGCCGACTATCGGGCCGTCGGTGAGGCTGACCAGCTTCACGAAACCCTGGGTTTTCAAGATCTGACTCTTGCCGTTGCCGCTGAGATCGTAGGTCAGCGTGGTGACTGAATCGGCGCCGTACTGCTCGTTGGCCTGGTCCTGGGTCAACCCCACCGAGGCGAGCTCGGGGTGGGAGTAGGTGACCCGGGGGATCGCGGTCTCATCGATGGGCTGCGGCTCGAGCCCGGCGATCTGCTCGGCCACGAAGATGCCTTGGGCGAAGCCGCGGTGCGCGAGCTGGAGCCCAGGCACGATGTCGCCTACCGCGTAAGTGTGGTCCAGGTTGGTGCGCAGTCGCTCATCGGTCGGCACGAAGCCGCGGTCCATCTCCAGACCCTGCTCGGCGTACCCCAACCCGTCGGTGCAGGGGCCGCGACCGACGGCGACCAGCAGCAGCTCGGCCTCGATGACGTCACCACCGTCCAGAGTCAGCGCTACGCCGTCTTCGGTGGTCTTCAAGCTCTGGAACGCGGTGCCGGTGCGGGCCTTGATCCCACGCTTGCGAAAGGTGCGCTCGAGGACCTTCGACGACGCCTCGTCCTCGCTAGCGACCAGGCGGGGCAGAGCCTCCACGATGGTCACCTCGGCACCGAAGGAACGCCAGGCGCTGGCGAACTCCACGCCGATCACGCCGCCGCCGAGCACGATGACCGAGGCCGGCACCCGCTCCAGGCGCAGCGCCATCTCGGAGGTGAGCACCTTATCGCCGTCGATCTCCAGGCCGGGCAGGGTCTTGGAGTAGGAGCCGGTGCCCAACACCAGGTCGGTGCCGGTGTACGACGCCTGGGCGTCACCGCTGCCGACGGTGACGGTCAACGGACCGGTCAGTCGCCCCTCGCCCTCGATGACGGTGATCCCACGAGACTTGATCAGGCCGGTCAGACCCTTGAACAACCGGGAGACGACGCCGTCCTTGTAGGAGTTCACCCCCGCCATGTCGATGCCGTCGAGGGTGGCCCGAACCCCGAACTGCTCTGAATCGCGGGCGGCATCGGCGACCTCGCCCGCGTGCAGCAGGGCCTTGGTGGGGATGCAGCCGACGTGCAGACAGGTACCGCCTAAGGGACCCTTCTCGACCAGACCGACGCTCAGGCCCAGTTGCGCCGCACGCAGCGCGCAGGCGTAACCCCCAGAACCCGCCCCCAGGACGAGAACGTCGAAGTGATCCGGCACGCTCGTCCCTTCGGTCTGTGGTGATCTACGTCCCATCCTTGCACCACTGGCGCCGGTTGCGACACCCCGGTGCTGGGCGATCATTGCGGACCTCAGGCAGACTTACCTCATGGGTCTCTTCGACCGCTTCCGCGGATCACGCACACGATTGCGCCGACCGTCCGGTGACACCGCGCGCACCGGCTCGACCACGGTCCGGGCCTCGGACCGCATCGACGAGCAGCATCTGAACGACTGGGTCGGAGCCCGGCGCGGGGTCGAGGGGTTCGTGGAGCCACGGACCGCGGTCAGCGACGTGACCCTGCTGCTGGTCGCTCATGACGGCGAGTGGACCCGCCGCCGGGTGCCGTCGATCGACTGGGCGCACCAGTTCTGCAACCACCATCAGGTGCCGTCGTACGACGCTGCCGTCGTCGGGATCCCGCAGCGGATGCGCGACTACAACAGCCGCAAGAAGCGCGAAGGTCTCTGACCAGTTGGCGAAACGAAGAGTCTCGGGGAGGACTGAGGTGTCTGGAGTGGATGCGGTCGGAGCGCCCTTGCTCAAGGTCGGGCTGGTGCTGACGGCCACGGTCGTCGAGGTCGTGACCCGAGAAGCCGCCGACGGCACCATGGGCCTGAACGGCCTAGCCGGAATCCGAACTCGCGCGACACGGTCGGCGCCTTCGCGCTCTACCTCGCTCTTTTGCTCGCAGCTAGCCTGACCGTTCAGCGGGCCGCCCGCGCCGCCGGTCCCGACTCCCGAGTCAGCCCTGGGCCAGGGAGCGGGCGTACTCCACCAGGGTAGCGACCGCGAAGCCGGTGCCGCCGGGAGTCCAGTAACCCGCTGCGCCGCCGGTGTTGAACGCCGGTCCGGCGATGTCGAGGTGGGCCCACGCGAAGTCGGCGGTGAACTCCTCGAGGAACGCGGCGGCGTAGAGGCCGCCACCCGACCGGTTCCAGTCCGCCTGGAGCAGATCAGCGATCTTGCTCTTGTTCACCCGCTCGACCACCTCCTCGGTGATCGGCATCGGCCACTGGGCCTCACCGACCCGGCCGCCGGCAGCGCACACCTGCGCGACGATGTCGTCGGAGCCCAGCACACCTCCCACGCGGTCGCCCAGGGCCACCACCATCGCGCCGGTCAGGGTCGCGACGTCGAGGATCACGTCCGGCTTCTGCTCGGTGGCCCGGACCAGCGCGTCAGCCAGCACCAGGCGTCCCTCGGCGTCGGTGTTGACGACCTCGACGGTACGGCCGCCGTACATCGTCAGCACGTCACCCGGCCGGATCGCGGTGCCCGAGGGCATGTTCTCGGCCATCGGGGCGAAGGTGGAGACCTTGATCGGCAGCCCCAGCCGCGCGATGGCGAAGGTGGCCTGCACGACCGCCGCCGCCCCGGCCATGTCCAGCTTCATGGTGTCCATCGAGTTGCCCGGCTTGATAGTCAGGCCGCCGGAGTCGAAGGTGATCCCCTTGCCGACCAGCGCCAGGTGGGCCACCGCACCCTTGGGTGCGTAGGTCAGCTCGACCAGTCGCGGGGGAGCGGTCGAGCCCTGGCCGACGCCGAGGATCCCGCCGCAGCCGAGCTCGGCCAGCGCCACCTCGTCGTGCACCTTGACCGTCACCTTGACGCCTTTGGCGCCCTTGCTCAGGTCCTTGGCGTCGCTGCGGACCGCCTCGGCGAACGCTGGCGGACGCAGGTCGCCCGGAGGGGTGTTGACCCAGTCCCGCGCGCCCATCACCGCGGCCGTGACGACCTGGGCCTCCTCGAGTGCCGCCACCGTCTCGGGCTTGCGAGCCTGCGGGCTGAGCACGACGACGGAGCCGACGCCCTCAGACTTGGCTCCGCTGCGATAGGCGGTGAACGTGTATCCACCCAGGGCGAAGCCCTCGGCGGCCGCGCACACCAGTTGAGGCGAGTCGGCCGGCAGCGCGAGCGCGACGGAGGCCGCGTTGGTGATCGCGCGAGCCGCGGCACCAGCTGCGCGGCGTACGACGACGTGGTCGACGTCGGCCTTCGCGCCCAGCCCGACCAGCACCAGCAGCGGCGACGAGATCGCGCCGCCCGTGGGGATCAGTGCCACCTCGCCGGCCTTGCCCTTCGCGGCGATACTCGCCAGCAGCGGCGCCAGCTTCCGGCCGTACGCCGCGGCGACCTCCTCGGCACCAACCGCCAGTTCGACGCTCTTGGCGGTTTGGACGACGCCGACCACGACGGCGTCGGCTCGGGTCTTGGCGGGGCTCGCGCCGCTCAGCGTGTAATTGGTCACGTGGCCACGATAGCGCTGGGGTGCGAGGTCGATTCAGTGGCTAGCCGGACCGTGATGGCGCTCGTCTAGTAACTTCTGTTCATGGTCGAGCCCGAATCGTTGTTGTTGTCTCCTCTGCACGAGCGCCACCAGGCGCTGGGTGCGAAGTTCGCGGAGTTCGGCGGCTGGTCGATGCCCCTGGAGTTCGCCTCCGGAGTGGTCAAGGAGCACACCGCGGTCCGCGAGGCAGTCGGCATCTTCGATGTCAGCCACCTCGGGAAGGCGATGATCACCGGTCCGGGCGCGGTCCCGTTCGTCAACGCCACGCTGTCCAACGATCTGGCCAAGATCGCGCCGGGGCAGGCGCAGTACACGCTGTGCTGCGACGCCGAGACCGGCGGCGTCATCGACGACCTGATCATCTACTACCAAGACGACGAGCACGTGCTGGCGGTGCCGAACGCCGCCAACACCGCCGAGGTCGTACGCCGTCTTACCGCGGCAGCACCCGAGGACGTCAAGGTGCGCGGACATCACCTCGACTACGCGGTGCTGGCCGTCCAAGGCCCCCGATCCGATGAGGTGCTGGGCGCGGTCGGGCTTCCGGTCGGCCACGACTACATGGCGTTCGTCGAGGCCGAGTGGGGCGAGTCGGACGGTCCGGGGGTGGTGGTCTGTCGGACCGGCTACACCGGAGAGCGCGGCTATGAGCTGATCGCCGACAACAGCATCGTCGGGGACGTGTGGGACGCGCTGATGGAGGCTGGGCGCGACCACGGGATGCTCGCCTGCGGGCTGGGATCGCGTGACACCCTGCGCACCGAGATGGGCTACCCGCTGCACGGCCAGGAGTTGACTCCCGACATCACCCCCAACCAGGCGGGACTGGGCTGGGCCGTGGGCTGGAAGAAGCCGGAGTTCTGGGGCCGGGACGCACTGGTGGCTGAGCGCGAGGCCGGACCGAACCGCCGGTTGCGGGGTCTGGTGGCGGTCGGCCGCGGCATCCCGCGCCCGGGGATGGGGGTGACGCTGACCGCCGACGTGCCGTTGTGCGACATCACCTCCGGCACCTTCTCGCCCACCTTGCGCAAGGGGATCGGGCTGGCGCTGGTGCCGGTGATGGTGGCCGCCGACGCCGAGGTGGGCGTCGACATCCGCGGCCGGCGGGAGATCTTCCAGCTCGTCAAGCCGCCCTTCGTCGACACCTCGGTGCGCGAGTCGTGAATCTGCCCGACCAGCCGCCTGCCTTCCGCCCCCCACCTGCGCCCGCGCACCTGTGGGTCTGGCGACTCGAATCCAGCAGCGGTGACGAGGTGAGTCCCGACGGCGAGAGCCCGATGCAGTTCCCGACCAAGGCCGATGCCGAATCGTGGATCGGGGAGATGTGGTCGGATCTGCTGGGTCGGGGTGTCGACGCGGTCACGCTCTTCGAGGGCGACCGACGCGTCTACGGTCCGATGTCCCTGCACGCGGAGAGCTGAGCGGGCCGTAGGGTCGGCGCGTGCAGCAATACCTCGACCTTGTCCGCCATGTCCTGGACCACGGGGTGAGCAAGCCGGACCGGACCGGCACCGGGACGCGCAGCTTCTTCGGTCACCAGATGCGCTTCGATCTCGCGCAGGGGTTTCCGCTGGTCACCACCAAGAAGGTGCACACCAGGTCGGTCTTCGGCGAGCTGCTGTGGTTCCTGCGCGGCGACACGAACGTGAAGTGGCTCCAAGAGCGCGGGATCACGATCTGGGACGAGTGGGCCGACGCCGACGGTGATCTCGGTCCGGTGTACGGCGCCCAGTGGCGGTCCTGGCCCGCCCCCAACGGGTCGCACATCGACCAGATCAGCGGTGTCGTGGAGCAGCTGCGCAGCGACCCGAACTCGCGACGACACCTGGTCAGTGCTTGGAACGTCTCCGACATCCCCGAGATGGCGCTGGCGCCGTGCCACGCCCTCTTCCAGTTCTACGTCGCGCCGGGCGACCCTGCGACCGGGAGTCCGGGTCGGCTGAGCTGCCAGCTCTATCAACGCAGTGCCGACGTCTTTCTCGGCGTGCCGTTCAACATCGCCTCCTACGCGCTGCTGACGCACATGGTCGCTCAGGTCGTCGGCCTGGAGGTGGGTGACCTCGTGCACACCCTCGGCGACGCGCACCTCTACGACAACCACCTCGACCAGGCGCGCCTGCAGCTCACCCGCGACCCGCGGCCGTTGCCGACGCTGGTGCTGGACCCTTCGGTCACCGCGATCGATGGCTTCGAGCTCGAGCACATTGCGGTCGAGGGCTACGACCCGCACCCGGGGATCAAGGCGCCGATCGCGGTATGACAGCGGCTAGCAAGCAGGTGGTGCTGGTCGCCGCGGTGGCCGACAACGGCGTGATCGGGGTCGACGGGGATATCCCCTGGCACCGGCCCGACGACTTCGCGCACTTCAAGGCCGTGACGCTGGGTCATACGTTGGTGATGGGGCGGGCGACGTACGACGCGATCGGCCGGCCGCTGCCCGGTCGCACGACCGTGGTGATCACCCGGGACCTCGATTGGGCCGCCGACGGCGTGTTGGTCGCGCACAGCTTCGAGGCTGCTCTCGAGTTCGCCGCAGACCTGCCCGGCGAGGTGATGGTGGCCGGGGGAGCGCAGATCTACGCGCTCGCGATGCCGTACGCCGACCAGCAGGTGCTCACCGAGATGCACCTGTCACCCAAGGGCGACACCCGGTATCCCGAGTGGGACCGGACCGAGTGGGTCGAGACCAATCGGGTGCCCGGTGACGGGCTGGACTTCGTGTGGTGGCAACGCCGAAACGTGTAGCAGTCTATGTATTGCGTCAAACATTGAGACATGTCATTATCGGCAGATGACCTACGACCCGCTCTTGCAGTCCGTACTGGGGGCGATGGTTCTGGCAACGGCGGTGTTTACGTGGCACCAGGGACGGTCTTCGGCGCGGCGGACCCGGCAAGGTGTCGAGTTCGCCCGCCGCTATCTGGCGACGATCGAACAGAGGTTCGTGCCGATGTTGGGCGCTCGCTACCGCCGCAACGCGAATGTGGCTGCCGTCAGCCTTCTGCTGATGGGCGGCCTCATCATTGTCATCCCGGCGGGTGACCTGGAGACGCCGTTCAACTCCGCGCCGGTTCTGGTGTTGGGTTCGGTGTTCGCGTCGTTGCATTTCGCGTGGACTGCGGCACAGCCGCTCAACCTGGCCGGGGACGCCGCTCGAACCGCTCGGGTCCGCAGGGTCAATGTCAACGATCTGGTGCCGCCCTGGCTCCGGCTCACATGTTGGGGTTTCATCGTCGCGTTGTCCGCGATGCTAGTTCTGGTGATCGCTCGAACTTCTGACTGGGCGACGGCTTCGCTCATCAGCGCGGTGACCTGCCTGCTGCTCGGAATGTCCTTGCTCGGGACCGAACTCACCGCGCAGTGGCTGGTGCGGCAACCCGAGTCGGCGACGGATTCTGCCCAGCTCTACTGTCAGGACGCCTTCCGCGCCGAGGCGTTGTCCGAGGCCTATCAGTCCTCGGCGTTCGCGGCGGGCCTGGCGATGATGGTGCTCTGGCCGGTTGCCTTCGGCATGCCCTTCTGGGTGGGGCTACTGCCGATCGCGAGCGCCTTGGTGCTGGTGGTGATCGCCAGGCGGAGCGACCGGTTGCGCTGCCGGCGGCGACTCTGGGGTTGGCTGGAACCCGACGAAGTGGTCCGGCCGGGAAGTACCCTGGTGCCGCGATGATCATCGTCGATCCAAACCTCGCCGACCCGCCGTACGAGCAGGTCAAGACCCAGATCGCCCAGCAGGTCGCCGCGGGCGCACTCAAGGCCGGCGACAAGCTGCCGACCGTGCGCCGGTTGGCGGCCGACCTCGGCATCGCCCCTAACACCGTCGCCCGCGCCTACCGCGAGCTCGAGCAGACCGGCGTCATCAGCACCCGGGGGCGCGCGGGCACTTTCGTCAGCGGCGACCTGGTGCAGCGTGCCGCCCGCGAGGCGGCAGCGGAGTACGCTGCCAAAGTCCGCTCGCTGGGACTTTCGGCGACCGACGGCCTGGCGCTGGTCGAACGGAGCCTGGCAGCCGATAGCCTTTGATACATGACGTCAACGCCCGCTGCTCCGCCCGATCCTGGGCCCGCGGCGCCGTTCGGTCGGGTGCTCACGGCGATGGCTACGGCGTTCAACGAGGACGGATCGGTCGACGCTGAGGGCACCGCTCGGATCGCTGCTCACCTGGTCGACCACGGCCACGACGGGGTGGTGGTCTCCGGCACCACAGGTGAGTCGCCGACCACGACGGTGGCCGAGGACGGCGAGATCCTGCGGGCGGTCAAGGACGCGGTCGGCGACCGGGCGACGGTGATCGCCGGGGTCGGTACGAACGCGACCGCGCACTCGGTGGAGCTGGCCCGCCAGGGCGAGAAGCTCGGCGCGGACGGGCTGCTGCTCGTCACGCCTTATTACAGCAA
>JBBPYJ010000056.1:0-5275 GCA_038200025.1 Propionibacteriales bacterium
ACCACGGTCACTGACGACGGTTCGGGCACGAGCAGATCCTCTCCGAGGGCGGCGATGCGGGATCAGCATAGAACGGTGAGCAACTGGGTGGCCCGGGTGAACACGACGTAGAGCGTCGCTCGACCGGTGGCCGACTCGGCCTCGATCTCGGCGGGAGCCACGACCACGATGCCGTCGAACTCCAGGCCCTTGGTGTCCAAGCCGGTCAGCACCACGATCCGGTCCTCCCCCGAGGGCGGCACCGCCGAGTCGACTGCAGCCCGTGCGCCTCGGGCATCGGCGGCGTGCTCGGGCCACGAGGCCAACCACCCGTTGACCTGCGAGCGTTGAGCGGCCGGGACCACGATCCCGACCGTTCCGGAAACGGCCGCCGCGACGTCGGCGACCGCCGACCGGGTCGCAGCCTCGAGGTCATCGCCGGCCTCGACCTCGACCGGGGCAATCCCGGTCGAGCGGACGGCCGTGGGCAGGTCGGCGTCGAGCCCGACGCGCTGGGCGTACGCCGCGGCGTACTGGTAGATCTCGGCGGAGTTGCGGTAGTTCGTGCCCAGGTGGAAGGCGTGGACCGCTTTACCCTCCAAGGCACTGGCCCGCGCGGCGGCGGACTCGGCCGGCACCGGCCACGACGACTGAGCGGGGTCGCCAACGATCGTCCACGACGCCGTGCGGCCCCGACGCCCCACCATCCGCCACTGCATCGGGGTCAGGTCCTGGGCCTCGTCGATCAGCACGTGGGCGTACCCGTCGTCCTCGATCCGGTGCGTCGGCGGCGCCCAGGCCCGCCCGCTCGGTGCGTACTCCCGCTCCGACGCGGTGGTGAGCTCCTGCAGATCCACCCCGCGCGACGGGTCGTCGAGGGGGTGGTCCTCGTCCTGGCGCTGCGGCACATCACCGAGGAGGTAGCGCAGCTCGTCGAGCAGCGGCACGTCCTGGACCGACAGGCTCGAACCGATGCGTCCGCTCGGCTGCGCCTGCGACGACTGCGACACCCAGGACTTGGCCAGCAGCACCTGCGCCTCAGCCGGCACCACACCTTCGCCGACCCGGGCCAAGAACTCCGGATCCCGCAACCAGCTCAACACATCGGCAGCAGTCAACGGCGGCCACCATGAGGCGGCGAAGTCCACGAACGACTGCTGGCCGAGAAGCTCGTCGTCGAAGGCCTCACGACCTCGCTCGCGGCCCCGCTCGCCGCGGATCTGGCGCCACAGCACGTCCAAAAGCGCCGGCGCCACCCGTGGCAGCGCCCGGTTGCGCGGGCCATGGTTCAGCAGCTGTCGTCGTACGTTGGCCAGCGAGGATCGATCCAGCACCGCCACGTCGTCGCGGTAGAAGACCCGGAAGTCGGTCGGTCCGCCGGGCACCGCCTGCCGCGCCGCGCGGCGCATCAGCTCGGCCATCGCGGCCCCACCCTTGACGTCGGCGACGGCCGGTTCGTCGTGCCGGGTTGCGACCACGCCATTGACCACCTCGCCCAGGGACCGCAGCGCCACCGCGGTCTCGCCAAGGCTCGGGAGTACCCGCTCGATGTAGCGCATGAACACCCCCGACGGCCCGACCACCAGCACGCCGCCGCGCTCGTAACGGCGCCGCTCGGTGTAGAGCAGGTACGCCGCGCGGTGCAGCGCCACCACCGTCTTGCCGGTTCCCGGGCCGCCGGAGATCGCAACCACGCCGCGACTGGGGGCGCGGATCGCCTTGTCCTGCTCGGCCTGGATGGTGGCCACGATCGAGTGCATCGACCGGTCCCGGGCCCGCGACAGCTGAGCCATCAGCGCGCCCTCGCCCATCACCGGCAGGCTCGCGGCCGTCGGGTTGTCGGCATCCAGCAGCTCGTCCTCCACCCCGACCACGTTGGCGCCGGCGCAGCGCAGCACCCGGCGGCGTACGACGTCCTGCGGCGTGGCTGCGGTGGCTTGGTAGAAGACCGCGGCGGCCGGGGCGCGCCAGTCGATCAGCATCGAGTCACGCTGCTCGTCGCGCAGGCCGATCCGGCCGATGTAACGGGGCTCGGGGTCCAGGCCTGCGTCCAGGTCGAGCCGGCCGAAGACCAGACCCTCGTGGGCGGCATCGAGCTGGGCGATCCGGCGCGCGGCCTGGAAGACCATCGCATCGCGCTCGACCAGCCCACCCTCGTGGCCCAACTTGCCGCGACCGTGGCCCTCGCGGGCCAGCTCCTGGGCCGCCTCGGCGGACTTGTCGAGCTGCACGTAGACGCGGTCCACGAACTCCTGCTCGACGCGGACTTCGCGCTCGACGATCTTGTCGGACAACAGCCTTACCTTTTCCCCCGCGGCACCGCCCCAGGGGGCTTGGACGAATCGCCAACCTTACCGCGCGGTCGGGCCGGAACCACGCTTACGGGACAAGAACGCCGTCATCGCCTCCTTGGCCTCCGCTGACGCAAACAGCCGGGCGCTCAGCTCGGCCACCTCCGCGCCCCGTTCGTCGATGCGCGCCAGCAGGTCGGCGTTGAGCAGTCGCTTGGACTCCCGCAGTCCTTGCGGGGTGCCGGTGGCCAGACCGGCGCAGATCCGCTCGACCTCGGTGTCGAGGTCGTCGTCGGGCACCGCTCGCGTGATCAAGCCGTACGCCGCCGCCTCGACAGCGGCAAACACCTCGCCGCCCAGCGTGGTGAGCGCCGCCGCTCGGGGGTTCATCCGCTGATGCACGGTCAGCGAGATGATCGCCGCAGCAAGGCCGAGTTTGACCTCGGTCAACGCGAAGGTGGCCCGCTCGGCGGCCACCGCGATGTCGCTGGCCGCTACCAGCCCGATCCCGCCGGCCCGGACCGCGCCCTGCACCCGGGTCACCACCGGTTTGTCCAGCGAGACGACCCGACGTTGGAGCTTCACGATCTGGCGCGCCCCCTCCTCCATCCCGTCGGCGGTGGCCTCGGTCAGGTCGGCGCCCGAGCAGAACACCGTCCCGGTAGCCGCGATAAGCACCACCCGCACCCGGTCATCCTCTCTCGCGGTCTGGAGGTAGTCCAGCAGCTCGCCGACCAGCTGACGGCTCAGGGCGTTGCGGTTGTGCGGGGAGTCCAGGGTGATCCTGGCCAGCGGCCCCTCGACCTGATAGGTCACCAACCGATCAGCGCTCGCAGCCTCAGCCATACCCCTCATCTTGTCCTACCCGCCGACCAGGCACTCGTGCACACATAATTGGGGTCGACCGGGCACTCGTGCGCACGTGTTTTCGATCGACCGGGCACTCGCGGCTGGCCGATGTCCCCGGGTTTGGAGAGGTGGGCGGGACCGCGACAATCCAGGACCGGCGCCAACTCGGGGGTCAGCACCACATGCGCCTGGTCGACACCGCCCTTGAACCGCCGGACCACCGTGACGCTCACCGGACGGTCCGCCGGGATCTCGAACCAGCTCGTCCCCCACGCGAGGGGGTAGGCGCGACCGTCGATCGAGACCTCCACACTGGCACCCGCGATCAGGCCACGCAGACAGGTCAACTCGAGCACCCGCTTCGCACCAGCGTGCGATTCGACGTACGGAATGATCGCGGGCTCCATGGCGCCATCATGCCGCGTCGGTCGGTGTGATCTACCTGCGCGCGAGTGCCTGGTCACCCCCAAACATGTGCGCTAGAAGGGGGGCAGGGCCATCCGATCGGTCGGTGGCTCCGAATCACCGACTATGAAGAAGATCTTGTCCGCGGCGAGCGTCGGCATCCTCGCCACACTGGTGGGCTTAGCCGTCGGACACCTGGTCGCGGCCCTGATCAACCCGGCAGCCTCCCCGGTGCTCGCGGTCGGCTCCAACGTCATCGACCTGACCCCGACGCCGGTCAAGGAGTGGGCGATCGCCACCTTCGGGACCGCTGACAAGCCGATCCTGGTCGGCAGCGTGCTGATCGGCACGCTGGTGCTCGCTGGGGTCGCCGGAGTGCTGGCCAAGCGGCGGTTCGTCATCGGTGCGGGGATGCTCCTCGCCCTGGTCGCCGTCGCCGGCATCGCCGCACTGGCCCGCCCGACCGCGGGCGTCCTAGACGCCGTACCGGCCCTGGCCGCGGCCGCTGTCGGCCTCGGCGCCCTCGCCGTGCTCACCGGTGAACTCGACACCAGGCAGTGGTTCTCTTCCGAGGCTGCGGGGTCGACCGGGGCTGCCAACGGTTCCGGGTCGACCAGCACACAGCCAACCAGCACCCCCCAGCGCCGCACGGTGCTGGTCCTCGGTGTCGCCGCGGCCGCCATGGGGGCGGCCGGCCAGTGGATCACCACTGTCCGGACACGCATCGGCGACATCGTCCTGCCCGCCCCGACCGCTAAGGACGGGGCGGCCGAGCCCTTCCCGGCGGGCCTGGAGGACGAGTACGACGGCATCACCCCGCTGCGTACGCCCAACGAGGAGTTTTACCGCGTGGACACCCGCCTCAGCGCGCCCACGGTCGGCGTCGAGGACTGGTCGCTGACCATCGACGGCGACGTGGAGAACGAGCTCAGCTTCACCTTCGACGAGATCGCCGACATGGAGCTGATCGAGCGGGACATCACCTTGACCTGCGTGAGCAACGAGGTCGGGGGCACCTACGTCGGTGGGGCGCGCTGGTTGGGCGTGCGCCTCACCGACCTCCTGGACAAAGCCGGCGTCGGCGACAAGGCCAACCAGATCCTGTCCACCGACGTGGACGGCATGACGATCAGTACGCCGCTCGAGGTCGCTACCGACGGCCGCGACACGATGATCGCGATCGGGATGAACGGCAAGCCGCTGCCTCGCGACCACGGCTTTCCGGCCCGACTGATCACCCCGGGCATCTACGGGTTCGTCGGCGCGACCAAGTGGCTGACGAAGCTGACCCTGACGACCTACGAAGAAGAGCAAGCCTACTGGACCGAGCGCGACTGGGCGACCGACGCCCCGATCAAGATCTCCAGCCGGGTCGACACCCCCCGGCCGTTGGCGAACATCGACCCCGGCAAGACCGTCGTCGGCGGGATGGCCTGGGCCCAGCAGCAGGGCATCGGCAAGGTCGAGGTGCAGTTCGACGACGGTGACTGGCAGGAGGCCAAGCTCGGGCCCAAGGTCAACATCGACTACTGGCGCCAGTGGTTCATCGAATGGGACGCCAGCTCCGGCCGTCACGACATCCGCGTCCGAGCGACCACCCAGGACGGGGAGCAACAGGTCGAGGAGCGGATGTCACCGTTCCCGGAGGGCTCCAGCGGGCTGCAGTCGATAGCCGTCCTGGTGAAGTAGAACCCTCCTCAACGCTGTTGCCGTGGGGGCCGCGGGCCCCCCCGCACCGAAAGAGTGTTGCC
>JBBPYJ010000057.1:0-7516 GCA_038200025.1 Propionibacteriales bacterium
CGACCGCGACCCCGGCAAGCGGGCCGTGATGGGCGAGATCGCGGCCCGACTGGCCGATGTCGTGGTGGTCACCGACGACAACCCGCGTTCGGAGGATCCTGCCGCCATCCGAGCCGAGCTGTTGGCGGGTGCTGGTGCTGGCCCCGCAGCCGCCGAGGTCATCGAGCACGGTGATCGTCGTGAGGCGATCCGGACCGCGGTGCGGTTGGCCGGGGCCGGCGACGTGGTGTTGATCGCGGGCAAGGGGCACGAGACGGGGCAGGAGATCGACGGCGCGGTGCACCCCTTCGACGATCGCGCGGTGGCCCGCGAGGAGCTGGCCGCGCGATGATCCCGCTGAGCCTGGCCGAGATCGCGGCCGTCGTGGGAGGCTCCGTCGACGGGGATCCGACGACCCAGATCACCGGCGAAGTCTTCGTCGACAGTCGTCGGGTGATCGCGAACGGGTTGTTCGTGGCCATCGCCGGGGACCGAGCCGACGGACACGACTTCGCCGCGTCCGCCCACGAAGCCGGTGCCGCAGCGGTGTTGGGGAGCCGGGCGACCGGGGTCCCGATGGTCATCGTCGAGGATCCGGTCCGGGCGCTCGGGCGGCTGGCGCGGCACGTGCGCGACCGGCTCGAGGGCCTGGCCGTGCTGGCGATCACCGGGTCGCAGGGCAAGACCGGCACCAAGGACTACCTCGCGGCGGTGCTGGCCACTACCGGTCCCACCGTCGCCACCGCGGGCAACTTCAACAACGAGATCGGCGTCCCCCTGACGGTGCTGCGAGCCGATCCCGCAACCGCCTACCTGGTGGTCGAGATGGGAGCCCGGCATGTCGGCAACATCGCCTACCTCTGCGAGATCGCCCGACCCGACGTGGCCACCGTCCTCAACGTCGGCACCGCGCACCTCGGCGAGTTCGGCAGCGTTGACGCGATCGCCGCGACCAAGGGCGAGATCATCGAGACGCTGGCTCCCGGCGGTACGGCGGTGCTCGCCGCCGACGACCCGCGGGTAGCGGCGATGGCCGACCGCACCGCCGCGAGCGTCCGCACCTTCGGTGCCGAGGCCCCTGCTGGCGCGGGCGCTGCCAGCGAGCCCGATGTGCGGTGGCGCAACTCGGTCACCGACGACCTGGGTCGCAGTTCCTTCGAGCTCGGCCTCGGCAACGGCTGGGCCCGGGTCGAGCTGGCCCAGCTGGGGGGCCACCAGCTGGTCAACGCGGCCGCGGCCGCCGCGATGGCGGGCGCGGTCGGCGTACCCCTCGATCAGATCGCGGCGGCGCTCACGGCTGCTCGACCCTCCTCGCGCTGGCGGATGGAGGCGCGCGAGCGGTCCGACGGGGTGCTGATCATCAACGACGCCTACAACGCCAACCCGGCGTCGATGGAGTCAGCCCTGTCGACGCTGGGCCAGATCGGCCGCCGCGGACGTCGTACGATCGCGGTCCTGGGCGAGATGAGGGAGCTGGGGGACGGCGCCGACCAGGCGCACGCCGACATCGGCCGGTGCGTCGCCGAGCAGGAGATCGACGTGCTCGTGGCCGTCGGTACGGCGGCTCAGCTCTACGCCCGCCCGCTCACCGCGGGGTGGGTCGGAGCGTCGGGTGGGGCAGGAGAGATTGTCGTCACACCGGGCCGCGACCAGGCACTGGCCTGGGTGCGGGACAATGTGGCCGCCGGCGACGTGGTCCTGGTGAAGGCCTCGCGTGGCGTTGCCTTGGAGCACGTTGCCCAGGGACTACTCGACTCCGCGCCAGATCCCGAAACCGAACCAGGAGAGACGACCCGATGAGAGCGATCCTGTTCGGCGGCGGCATCGCCCTGCTGATCTCGCTGCTCGGCACCCGGGTCGCGATCACCGGCCTGGCCAAGCGCGGCTACGGACAGGAGATCCGCGAGGACGGCCCGACCACCCACCACACCAAGCGCGGCACGCCCACGATGGGCGGCCTGGTGATCATCCTGGCCGCAGTGGTCGGCTACTTCGGCGCCGCGCTCATCACTCTCCAGTCCCCTTCGGCCAGCGCGCTGCTGCTGCTGTTCCTCTTCGTCGGCCTGGGGTTCGTGGGGTTCCTTGACGACTTCATCAAGATCGTCAAGCAGCGGAGCCTGGGGCTTCGCAGCGCAGCGAAGATGATCGGGCAGACCGTGGTCGCCGTCGTCTTCGGACTGCTGGCGCTGTCCCCGATGCTGGCCGACGAGAACAACCGGACGCCCGCGTCCAACCACCTGTCGTTCATCCGGGACATCGGGTGGGAGCTGCCGACGCTGGTGGTGTTGCTCTTGGTCTGGCTGTTGGTCACCGGGTTCAGCAACGCGGTGAACCTCACTGACGGCCTCGACGGACTCGCGACCGGGTGCTCGATCTTGGTGTTCGGCGCCTACACCATGATCAACATCTGGCAGAGCAACCAGTCGTGCTCCACGCTGCCGAGCGCCAACTGCTACGAGGTCCGCGACCCCCTCGACCTGGCGGTTGTCTCGGCCGCCATTACCGGGGCCTGTTTCGGCTTCTTGTGGTGGAACGCCTCGCCGGCCCGGATCTTCATGGGCGACACCGGCTCCCTGTCGTTGGGCGGTGCCCTCGCGGGGCTGGCCATCCTGACGCGCACCGAGCTGCTGGTGGTGATTCTGGGTGGGCTGTTCGTCGTCATCACCTTGTCGGTGATCATCCAGGTCGGGGTGTTCAAGGTCAGCAAGGCGAGCGGGTTGTTCCGCACCATCTTCCGGGTCCGGGCCGGACACCGGGTGTTCCGAATCGCTCCACTGCACCACCACTTCGAGATGTTGGGCTGGGAGCAGGTGACGGTCGTGATCCGGTTCTGGATCATCACCGGCCTGTGCGTCGCGACCGGGCTGGGCGTGTTCTATGCCCAGTGGGTTGCCAGTGCCTGAGGCCGGGCGCGACCCTCGACTGCTGGCCCGCGACGACAGCTGGCACGGCGTCAAGGCCGTGGTGGCCGGGTTCGGGGTCACCGGGTTCGCGGTGGCCGACACCCTGACCCACCTGGGCGCGGACGTCACCGCGCTGGGCGACCGCGAGACGCCGACGATGACCGAGCAGGCCGATCTGTTGGGAATCCTGGGCGCCGAGGTCCGGTTGGGGCCCGGCATGACGGCGGGGTTGCCCGACGACCTGACCGATGCCGATCTCCTGGTCACCTCGCCCGGATTCCCACCGCATGCGCCGCTGCTGGTCCAGGCGCGCGAGCGCGGCATCCCGATCTGGGGTGAGGTCGAGCTCGCCTGGCGGTTGCGCGATCGCGAGCGTCCCGCACCCTGGCTGGCGGTCACCGGCACCAACGGCAAGACCACCACGGTGCAGATGCTCGACTCGATCCTGCGGACGGCCGGCCTGCGTAGCGCCGCCGTCGGCAACGTCGGACGCCCGGTGCTCGAGGTGGTGATGGACCCGACGCCGTACGACGTGCTCGCCCTGGAGCTGTCCAGCTTCCAGCTGCACTACGTTGCGTCGATGCGCGCGGAGTCCGCGGCGGTACTCAACCTCGCCGAGGACCACCTGGACTGGTATGCCGGGCCGCAGCCGATGCTCGAATACGCCGCCGACAAGGCCCGGATCTTCCACGATGTCGAGCGCGCCTGCGTCTACAACGTCCAGGACCCCGCGACCGAGCAGATGGTGCGCGAGGCCGAGGTCGCCGAAGGCGCCCGCGCGATCGGCTTCACCCTCGGGGTGCCGTCGGTCGGCATGCTCGGGCTGGTCGACGACGTGCTGGTGGACCGGGCCTTCATCGAGGAGCGACACAACAGCGCCGCGGAGCTGTGCACGCTGGCCGACCTCACCGACCAAGCGGCCGGGAGCGCCGCGGCCCCGCCGCACCTGGTCGCCAACGCGCTAGCCGCCGCGGGGCTGGCTCGGGCGCACGGAGTCTCCCAGCAGGCGGTCCGCGACGGGTTGCGGGCCTTCCGCCCCGACGGGCACCGGATGGCCGCGGTAGCCATGGTGGCGGGCGTCTCCTACATCGATGACTCCAAGGCCACCAACCCGCACGCCGCATTGGCGTCGCTGCAGGGGTACGACCCGGTGGTCTGGATCGCCGGCGGGCTGGCCAAGGGCGCCGGCTTCGACGACCTGGTCGCGAAGGTCCGCGACCGGCTGCGCGGCGTGGTGCTGATCGGTCGCGACGCCCCGGTGATCGCCGCCGCGTTGACACGACACGCCCCGGATGTGCCGGTCTTGGCGCCCGCCCTCGGTGAGACTGGTGACCCCATGGAGCAGGCCGTGACCGCTGCGACGGGACTCGCCCACATCGGCGACACCGTCCTGCTGGCCCCCGGTTGTGCGTCGATGGACATGTTCGCCGACTACGGCGCCCGCGGAGATGCCTTCGCGGCCGCGGTGCGGCGCAGGCAGTAGCAACTGGCAGTAGCAGGACCGAAGCCGGGAGGGGGCAGCACCGATGGCCATGACCGACCCCGGCCCGACGACTTCTGACAAGACCGACCGCGGATCGAGCCGGTCGCCACTGGCGCGCCTGCGCACGACGTACGCCGCCGCACGCGACGCGCTGGACCGGCCGCTGACGTCCTACTACCTGCTGCTCGGTGCGTCCGCGCTGCTGCTGACCATCGGCCTGATCATGGTGCTCAGCGCCTCCAGCGTGCACTCGTATGAGAACTACGACGGCGACTCCTACGCCATGGTCCGACGCCAATTGCTGTGGGTGGCGATCGGGGTGCCGTGTGCGTTCATCGCCTCCCGGCTGCCCTACACCGCGATCCGGCAGATCTCGTGGCTCGGCATCACCGTCGCCGTGGTGCTGCTGGCCCTGACCCAGACCCCGCTGGGCGTGACGGTCAACGGCAACCAGAACTGGCTCGCCGTCGGGCCCCTGCAGATCCAGCCCTCGGAGATCGCCAAGCTGGCCATCGTGCTCTGGGCCGCGCACATCTACGCCCAGAAGGACCGCCGGCTGGGCCGTCTGCACGAGATCGTGATGCCGGTCGTCCCGGTGTTGCTGGCGATCATCTTGCTAGTGGTCCTGGGCCGCGACCTGGGCACCGCGCTGGTGCTCTTCGCGATCCTGCTGGCGATGCTATGGGTGGTAGGGGCGCCGATGCGGCTGTTCGCCCTCTCCTTCAGCGTGGTCGGCGTGGTCGCGCTGTGGCTGGCCTCGCGGAGCCCGGAGCGCCGTTCGCGGCTGACGAACTTCGTCGATCCGTTCCAGGACTACCTCGACACCGGGTGGCAACCGGCCCACGGTCTGTACGCGCTGTCCAGCGGCGGTTGGTTCGGGGAGGGCATCGGAGCCAGTCGGCAGAAGTGGGGCGATCTGCCTGCGGCGCACACCGACTTCATCTTCGCGGTGCTCGGCGAGGAGCTCGGCTTGATCGGCACCCTGCTCGTGGTGGGGCTCTTCGCGACCATCGCCTACGCCGCGATCAAGGTCGCCATGCGTTCGGACGACCCGTTCGTGCGCTACATGAGCTTCGGGATCGTGGTCTGGTTGCTGGGGCAGATGATGATCAACGTCGGCATGGTGCTCGCCTTGCTGCCGGTGATCGGGATCCCCTTGCCCCTGGTCTCCTACGGTGGCTCGGCGCTGGTGCCCTCGCTGGTCGCGCTGGGTTTGCTGATCGGCTTCGCCCGTCGCGAACCCGAAGCTGCCGCTGCGTTGGCCACCCGTCGGCGCGGTCGTTCGGCCGGCCGGTCGGCCGGGCGGGTCTGAGCCGGGCGTCGCCGAAGTCTGCTGACGATGCGCGTACTCCTTGCCGGCGGTGGCACTGCCGGCCACACCTCGCCCCTGATCGCTACCGCCGACGCGCTGCGCCGCCTGCGACCCGATGTCGAGATCACCTGCGTGGGCACTCCGCGCGGCCTGGAGAACACCGTCGTCCCGGCGGCCGGCTACCCCCTCGAGCTGATCCCGCCGGTGCCGCTGCCCAGGCGCCCCTCGCGCGACCTGCTGGCGGTGCCCACGCGGTTGCGGGCCGCGGTGCGCGCCGCGGGCGAGATCTTGGACCGGATCGCCCCCGACGTGGTGGTCGGCTACGGCGGCTATGTCTCGATGCCGGTCTACCTGGCCGCCCGACGCCGACGCCTGCCCCTGGTCGTGCACGAGCAGAACGCACTGCCGGGGCTGGCCAATCGGGCCGGCTCCCGGGTCGCGAGCCGGGTCGCGGTGAGCTTTCCCGACACCCCGCTGCCGCACGCTGAGTGCGTCGGCCTGCCGATCCGGACCCTGATCTCCAGCCTCGACCGACTGGCTCTGCGCGCCGAGGCCCGCACGACCTTCGGGCTCGACCCCGACCGACCTACCCTCCTGGTCACCGGCGGGTCGCAGGGCGCCCGTCGCCTCAACCAAGCGGTCTCCGGTGCTGCGTCGGCGCTGGCTGAGGCCGGCGTGCAGGTCCTGCACGTCGTCGGTCCCAAGGGTGGGGCCGTCCCTGACCGGCCGGCCGCGGCCGAGGTGCCCTACGTCGTCGTGCCGTTCGTCGAGCGGATGGACCTGGCCTACGCAGCGGCCGACCTGGTGGTGTGCCGCGCCGGTGCGAGCTCGGTGGTGGAGGCGGCCGCGGTGGGGCTGCCGGCGATCTTCGTGCCTTTGCCGATCGGCAACGGCGAGCAACGGCGCAACGCCCGTCCCGTCGTCGACGCCGGGGGAGCGTTGCTCGTCGAGGACGACGCGGTGGACCCCGCGTGGGTGCGCAGCACCGTCCCGGCGCTGATCAACGATGCCACCAGGATCGCCGCGATGGGCGTCGCCGCATCGGGTCTGGTCCCCCGCGACGCCGACGAGCGGCTGGCCCGGATCGTCATCGAGCTGGCAGGGGGTGCTGCGAAGTGAAGATCGAGGTTCCCGACGTACTCCTGCCCGCCGACGAGCTGGGCCGGGTCCACTTCGTCGGCATCGGCGGTGCCGGCCTCTCGGCGATCGCCCGGATCATGGCCGCCCGCGGCATCGAGGTCACGGGCAGCGACGACAACGACACTCCCTTCCTGCCCGCCTTGCGCGAGCTCGGCGTGACCTGCAACCTCGGGTACGCCCCTGAACACCTGGGGGACCTCGGCGACGCCGACACGGTGGTCGTCACGACCGCGGCCACCGAGGACAACCCCGAGGTCGCCGAGGCTCGACGACGCGGACTTCGCGTGCTGCCCCGGTCGGCCGGCCTGTGGTCGGTGATGGCCGGGCGCAAGGTCCTGGCGGTGGCCGGGACGCACGGCAAGACCACGACGACCTCGCTGCTGGTCTCGGCGCTGCTGGCCTGCGCTGCCGACCCGACGTACGCCGTCGGTGGGGTACTCACCGCGACCGGCCGCAACGCCGACCACGGCAGTGGCGAGCTGTTCGTCGCCGAGGCCGACGAGAGTGACGGCGCGTTCCTGGTCTACCGGCCGTACGCCGCCATCGTGACCAACGTCTCAGCCGACCACCTCGACGTCTGGGGCACCGAGGCGGCCTACCGGGCCGGGTTCGACGAGTTCTCCGACACCGTGGATCCCGACGGCTTCCTGGTCTGCTGCGTCGACGACCCCGGTGCCCGAGACCTGGCTGCGACCGCCC
>JBBPYJ010000058.1:0-8171 GCA_038200025.1 Propionibacteriales bacterium
CGGTGGGCAGCGACAGACGGTAGCCATTGCCAGAAGTCTCGTCGGCGCCCCCAAGATCGTGATGCTCGACGAGCCCACAGCGGCCCTGGGCGTAGCCCAGACCGCCGAGGTGCTCAACCTCATTGAGCGGCTTCGCGAGAACGGCCTCGCGGTCCTCCTGATCAGCCACAACATGGCCGATGTCCAGGCGGTCGCCGACCGGATCGTTGTTCTACGCCTGGGGCGCAACGCCGCAGAGTTCCGCGTAGAGGAGGCGAGCACCGAGCAATTGGTGGCGGCGATCACCGGCGCGTCCGACAACGTCGTCGCCGCTCGAGCCGGGCGCAACACCATCGAGACCGAAGAAGGAGCGCCCTGATGACCGACGCGCCACCGAACACCCCAACCACTGATGCATCGTCAGCGAAACCCGGTTCGGCGTCGTCCGCTGACCTCTCCGACGAGCGGCTTATCCACACCCAGGGGCTAGCGGGCTACGCCGAGTTGTTCTGGAGCCGACTCAAGGGCGGCGACCTCGGCAGCCTTCCGGTCGTTGTCGGACTGATCATCATCAGCGTCGTCTTCTACTCGATCGAGCCTCGGTTCCTTTCTTCGTTCTCTTTGACCAACATGCTGCAGTTCGCAGCACCGGTCGGGATCATCTCGCTGGGCATCGTGCTCGTGCTTCTGCTGGGTGAGATCGATCTGTCCGTCGGCTCCGTGTCCGGCCTCGGTGCGGCCACCATGGCCGTGCTGATCGTCAACAAGGGCTGGTCGGTGTCGCTTGCGATGGTCGCCGGAGTCCTGGTCGGCCTGGCGATCGGGGTGGGCTACGCCCTGCTCTACACCCGTCTCGGTGTGCCGAGCTTCGTATTCTCCCTGGCCGGCCTGCTGGGCTTCCAGGGCGCGCTGCTCTACGTGCTCGGCAAGGACGGCACGATCAACCTGCCCGACGAGTCGTGGCTCATTCAGTTCGCCCGGTTCAAGTACGTCACCGGTGCCGCCGCCTACGCCATCGTCATCCTTCTCGTACTGGCCTATCTTGGTGCCCAACTTTACGGGATCCGACGTCGACGCGCGGCTGATCTGAGCGCTCCACCGGCCACCATCGTCGGGGCTCGCACCGTATTGCTCGCGGTGGGCCTGCTCGGCTTGGTGTGGTATCTCCAACAGGGTCAGGGGCGAGGCATCGGCTACCTCGTGTTGCTCTTCGCGGCCCTTGTGGTCGCCATGGATCTGGCGCTGCGCAAGACTTCGTGGGGGCGGCACGTCTTCGCTGTCGGCGGCAATGAGGAGGCCGCTCGCCGCTCCGGCATCAAGGTCACCCGCGTGTACTTCTCGGTGTTCGCGCTGTGCTCGATGCTGGCTGCTCTCGGGGGTCTGATGGCCGCGGCTCAGCTCACGTCGGTTTCCCAGAGCAGCGGCACCACCGACACCAACCTGACCGCCATCGCCGCCGCCGTCATTGGCGGGACCAGCCTTTTCGGTGGCCGTGGCTCGGCCTATGCGGCGATGCTCGGCATCGTCGTGCTGCAGGCCATCCAGAGTGGGCTCAACATCGTGGGAGTTGATTCCTCGGTGCGGTTCATGGTGACTGGCGCGGTCCTGCTGCTGGCGGTCGCCATCGACTCGGTCTCTCGCCGGGCGCGGTCCTCGAGCGGGCGCGGCTGATCGACCGTCGGACGTGCGGGACCTAGCACTCCAGCGAGGTCCCCACGGCCGACGGCACGATCGCCGAGATCACGCTTCCGTCGGCACGCACCTGACCCGCCGGGCTCGAAGGCCGGCCCGCTACCCGCGGCCCCTGACCATCCAGCGGCACCGTGACCAACGGCTCATCAGCAGAGACGACGACCTCGACACCCCGCACGGTCAGCGTGATCGGACCGCCGCCCTCCTCGATCGCGAACTCGATCTCGTGCGGCCGCACGTGGACCCGGATCTGGGTGCGTCGCAGGGTCAACCGGAAGACCAGTGAGCTCCAGTCGTCGGGGAGTCGGGGGTCGAAGTGCCATTGGCCTGCGCCCCGGTCCCGGAAGCCGCCGAAGCCGTTGACCAGCGCACACCACACGCCGCCGGTGGAGGCGATGTGGACGCCGTCGGCGGTGTTCGCGTGCCGGTTGGCCAGGTCGACGTACAGCGAGTCCAGGAAGTAGAACTCGGCCAGCTCGTGATAGCCGACCTCGGCGGCGACAACCGACTGGACGACCGAGGACAGCGTCGAGTCACCGGTGGTGATCGGGTCGTAGTAGTCGAAGTCAGCCCGTTTCTCCTCCGCGGTGAACTCCTCACCCTGCAAGAACAGCGCCAGCACCACATCGGCCTGCTTGAGGACCTGGAAGCGGTAGATCACCAGCGGGTGGTGGTGCAGCAGCAGCGGCCTCACGTCGGCCGGCGTGTTTTCCAGGTCCCAGATCTCGCGGTCCAGGAAGCGCGAGTCCTGCGGGTGGATGTTGACCCGCTCGTCGAAGGGGATCTCGATCCCCTTCGAGCACTGACGCCACTCCTCGACCTCGGCATCGGTCAGGTTGGTGCGCTGCACCATCTCCTCGTACGCCGCCCGGTCGGCGTCGCGGAGCTTCGTCACGCACTCGGCCGCGCAGCGCAGGTTGAAGCGCGCCATCACGTTCGTGTAGAGGTTGTCGTTGACCACGGTGGTGTATTCGTCGGGTCCGGTGACGCCGTGGATGTGGAACGTGTCGTTGCCGTGCTGGAGCCGCCAGAACCCCAGATCGGCCCACAACCGGGCGGTCTCGACGAGGATGTCGATCCCCTGGCGGTTCAGAAAGTCGACATCCCCGGTGGCGCCGACGTACTGACTCAACGCGTAGGAGATGTCGGCGTCGATGTGATACTGCGCGGTGCCGGCGGCGTAGTAGGCGCTGGCCTCCTCGCCGTTGATGGTGCGCCACGGGAACAGCGCGCCGCGCTGGCACAGCTCGCGGGCGCGACGGCGCGCGTCGTCAAGCATCTGGTAGCGGAACCGCAGCGCGTTGCGAGCCGCGATCGGGGTGGTGTACGTCAAGAAGGGAACGACGTAGATCTCGGTGTCCCAGAAGTAGTGGCCGCTGTAGCCCGAGCCGGTCACCCCCTTGGCGGCGATGCCGTCGGTCTCGGCTCGCGCGGCGGCCTGAATCACCGAGAAGAGGTTCCACCGCACCGCCTGCTGTAGATCCGGGCGGCCGGGGATCTCGACGTCGCTGCGCGCCCAGAAGGCTTCGAGCCAACTGGCCTGCTCGTCGAAGATCGTTTGTACGCCGGCTTCGCGACTGCGGTCCAGGGTGCGCTTGCAGCGGTCGATCAGCTCGGTGGCGGGCACCGCCTTCGAGGTGTGGAAGGACACCACCTTGGTCAGGGTGATCGGCACGCCGGGCTTGGCCTGGACGCGGTAGAGCATCTTGGCTTTGTCGTTGCTGAAGTGCGCCGTGGGCTTGAATTCGTTGTCGGTCTCTAGCTCGTGGTCGACCACGACGCCCAGGGTCATCCGGCTGTCCGCACACCGGTAGCCGAGTCGCAACCGACCGGTCGCCTGGTCGGCGCCCGAAAGCTGAGGCTGGAGCACCCGGCGCTCGAAGCGCTCGACCTTGCGCGGGTCCGCGATGTCCCCGGCCGAGAAACCCGGCTGGGGGAATTCGAACTCGCTGTCCTGACGGTTCAGAAGCTGGGAGGAGATCTGCACGGGGGCGGTGTCGTCGAGCATGGTGACCTCGAAAGTCATCACCGCCAAGTGCTTCTGGGTCATCGACACCAGCCGGCTGCTGCGCACCCGCACCCGCTTCCCACTTGGCGTGCGCCACAACAGATCGCGGGTCAGGGCCCCGGTGCGGAAGTCCAGTGAGCGCTCGTACTCCAGCAGGTCCGCGGTGGACAGGTGCAAGGGCTCGTCGTCGACGTACAGCCGAATGATCTTGGCGTCCGGCACGTTGACGATGCTCTGCCCCACCCGCGCCAGCCCGTAGGCCTCCTCGGCGTGCATGATCGGCCAGGTCTCGTGGAAGCCGTTGATGAAGCTGCCGTCGGCGTGGGCATCCCGGCTCTCCTCGTAGTTGCCGCGCAGGCCCAGGTAGCCGTTGCCGACCGCGAAGAGGGACTCGGTGACGCCGAGGTCACTGCCGTCGAACCGGCGTTCGGTCAGCCGCCACTCGTCGACCGGGAAGCGGGACCGGTCCATCGGGTCTGCATCGCCAAACTGACCCAACCCGTCGAACTGGCCCGACTGCGTCGTCACAACAGCTCCGCCAGGTCCTCGACGACCAGCCCGGCACCGGCCTGCCTCAGCGCGTCGGCGCCGACCCCGCGGTTGACCCCGATCACCAGCGCGAAGTCACCGGCCGCCCCGGCGCGGACGCCGCTGAGGGCGTCCTCGAGGACCACGGCACGAGCCGGATCCACACCCAGGTCGCGCGCGGCGGCCAGGAAGGTGTCGGGTGCGGGCTTGCCCGGAAGTCCGCGCTCGTCGGCGACCCCGCCGTGCATCACGGTCGCGAAGTAGTCGGTCACCCCGGCCGCGGCCAGCACGTCGGGAGCGTTGCGGGACGACGACACGATCGCCATTGGCATCTTGGACTCGCGCAGGGCGTCCAGCAGCGCCAGCGAGCCGGCGTACGCCGTGACGCCTTCGTCGCTCAGCACCTTGGCGAAGGCCGCGTTCTTGTTGTTGCCCAAACCGCAGACCGACTGCATCTCCACGGAGTCGGTCATCTCGCCGTACGGCAGATCGATGTCGCGGGACTCCAGGAACGAGGCGACGCCCTCGTAGCGGGGCTTGCCGTCGACGTAGGCGAAGTAGTCCTCGTCGCCGTAGTCGGCGACCCTGCCCTGGGTGGCGAGGAAGTCGTTGAACATCAACGCCCAGGCCCGCATGTGAACTTCGGCGGTCGGGGTCACCACCCCGTCCAGGTCGAAGAGAACGGCGTCGTATTGGTCCCATTGCATGGGCGGAGATTAAGCGAGCAACGGCGTACGACGTGAAATGCGGCCGATATCCCCCGAGACTCGACGACTAGCGAACGGTCTCGTAGACGTCGATCTCATCCAGCAACCGGATCCGCACCTCGTCGGGGGCGAAGCTGGCGTGCACCGCCGCCCGGGACAGGTCCGCGATGCCGGCAAGGTCCAGACCGAGCAGGTCCACGGCGATCTCGTACTCACGACACAGCGTGGTGCCGAACATCGGCGGGTCGTCGGAGTTGATGGTCACCGATACGCCTGCGTCCACGAACGCGCGCAGCGGATGCTCGGCGAGCGAGGCCACCGCGCCGGTCGCGACGTTCGACGAGGGGCAGACCTCGAGCGTGATCCCGGCGTCGACCAGGTGCGTCAGCAGCGCTGGGTCGTCCGCCGACGACGTGCCGTGCCCGATCCGCTCGGCCCCCAGCAGCCGGACCGCGTCCCACACCGTCTGCGGTCCGGTCGTCTCCCCCGCGTGCGGCACGCTGTGCAGACCGGCTCGCCGGGCGGCGTCGAAGTGCGGCTGGAACTGCGGTCGGGGTACGCCGATCTCGGGGCCGCCGAGACCGAAGCCGACCAAGGCATCCGGTTGGTGGTCGAGGGCATAGCGCAGGGTTGCGTCGGCCCCGGGCAGCCCGAACTCGCCCGGGATGTCGTAGATCCAGCGCAGCACCAGCCCGAAGTCCCGCTCGGCAGCGGACCGCGCATCTTCGATGGCTTCGGTGTAGGCCTCGATCGGCATGCCGAGGTTCGGATCATCGGGTCGCACCGAGGTGTACGGCGTGCACGTCAGCTCGGCGTACCGGATGCCCTGGCTCTGCGCCATCTCGCGGGCCACCTCGTAGGTGAGCAGCCGGACGTCCTCGGGGGTCTTCACCAGTGCTACGACGGCCAGATAGACCTCGATGAAGTGCGCGAAGTCGTCGAACTCGAAGAACTTCCGCAGCTCGCCCAGGTCCGACGGGACCGTGCCGGGGTGCCGCGAGGCGAGCTCGGACACGATCGCCGGCGAGGCCGACCCGACCTGGTGGACGTGAAGCTCGGCCTTGGGCAGGCCCCGAATGAAGTCGGCGGCCGTGTCGGCGTCGGGCCGGGCGGCGCCGTTCGAGGGGGTCGTCATCAGTCGATCATCCAACGGCCGCGAGCACGGCGTCGACCGCCTCCTGGATCGAACCCTCCTGGCGCTCCCCGTCGATGAAGATCGTCGGCGTACCGGTGACGTCGTTCTTGGACATCCCATCGGTGGCGTTCTTGATCCACTGCTCGTAGGTCTTCTCCTCGATCAGTGCTCGGACCGCGGATTCCTCGGCGCCGGCCTCGACGGCGCGGTCGACCAGCTCGTCGTCCTCCGGACCGGCGGTGCCCTCCTCCGGCTGAGCGGCGAACAGCTCGTCGTGGAACTTCTTGAAGGCTTCGGAGCCTGCTGTCTCCTGCACCGCGATCGCGGCGTTCATGGCCCGCGACGAGTAGTCGTTGTCGGAGGCGCGGTCCAGGAACGACACCATCCGATACTCGACCTGCACGTCACCGGACTCGATGCCCTGCTCGATCTCAGCACCGGTGGCAGCCTCGAACTGGGCACAGATCGGGCACTGCAGGTCCTCATAGATCGTCAGCTTGGTGGCGGCTGAGTCCCCGCCGACCAGCACCCCGAAGTCCTCGGTGACCTTCGCCGGCGTCGAGGACACCGACGTTGTCTCGCCCGTGGTGTCGCGGCCGGACTGGACCAGGAACGCGGCGCCGACGATCACCACCAGTACGGCGACGATCGAGCCGATGATCGCGAGCTTGCGCAGGCGCTCGGCCCGCTTCTGCTCGGCCAGCAACTGGGCCGCGCGATCGGTACGGTTATCGGGCTTCTTCGACATCTAAGACTCCTTCGTCTTGGGTGAACAGCCATCCGTCGAGCGACCAGCACGAGGTCGGTCGCCTCACCAGCCAGGCTGACAGCAACAGCAAGCCGGTGTCGCGGGCGATGTCCCAGGGGTACGCCGCCGACGCGCCCTCCTCGAGCCCGCCGCCGCCGAAGCAGCCGCAGTCGATCTCCAGCCCACGGGACCAGGCTGATGCGATACCGATGATGAACGCCACCTGCAGGAGGGACGAAATCACCGCAGCCCCGCGCGTCAGCAGACCGGCCAGCAACAGAAGTCCGACCACGACCTCGACCAGCGGCAGCAGGTAGCCCACCAGCGTGACCCAGGACTCCGGCAGCAGGTCGTAGGCGCGCACGGCGCGGACGCTCTCGGCCGGATCGGGCAGTTTGAGCAGCCCGGCGAAGAGCCAGACCCCGCCGGTCACCAGCCGGGCCAGCGTGCCGAACCACGCGGCGTACGACTCCCTCACGCGCAGCACCCTAGGCCGCCGACCTGAACCGAGCCTGAAGACCCGTCGGTACAGTTCACAAGGTGAGTGACCGACTGGTGTGGATCGACTGCGAGATGACCGGGCTGGACCTGGTCAACGATGCCTTGATCGAAGTCGCGGCGCTGGTGACCGACTTTGACCTCAACGTTCTGGGCGACGGGATCGACGTCCTGGTGAAGCCACCCGACGAGGCGCTGGACCAGATGGGCGACTTCGTGCGCACCATGCACGAGACTTCTGGTCTGCTGACCGAGCTCGAGCACGGCGCGAGCTTGGAGGATGCTCAGACTCAGGTGCTCGCCTACGTCCGTGAGCAGTGTGGACAGCAGGCTCGGCCTCCACTGGCCGGCAACACGGTCGGCACCGATCGGGCGTTCCTGGCCCGTGACATGCCCGAGTTGGAGTCGTTCCTGCACTACCGGATCATCGACGTCTCCTCGATCAAGGAGCTCTCGCGTCGGTGGTTCCCCAAGGCCTACCACGCTTCTCCCGACAAGCGCGGCAATCACCGGGCCCTGGCCGATATCCAGGAGAGCATCGAGGAACTGCGCTACTACCGTGACACCGTCTTCGTGCCCCGGCCCGGCCCGGACACCGCGACGTCGCGGGAGGTGGCGCAAACCCACGGCGGGGCGCTCACGGGTCTTGGTGCGCCGACACCCCTCGCTGGCACCGACGACCGGCCCGATTCCTGAACCGACGCCCGATAGCCCTACACTTTTCCTCGGTCTGGCCGTGCCGCGTTCAGACTCCCTGGTGGGTATAGCTCAGCTGGTAGAGCGCCGCCTTGTGGTGGCGGATGTCGCGGGTTCAAGTCCCGTTACTCACCCTGAAGACGAGGACCGCGGATCGAGTTCCGATCCGCGGTCCTCGTC
>JBBPYJ010000059.1:0-10596 GCA_038200025.1 Propionibacteriales bacterium
GCGGACAGTGGATCACGGTCCACGTTGGTCGTGTCACACCTGCGGCAGCCTTGGACTTATGAGCCACCTCCGCCGAGCGAGCCGACATGACGAAAACGCCTTGTCCCCGCACGTGTCCCCCCAGATGACCTGCATCGAAGTGCCCGCTCACCCGGTTCTGTGCGCGCAGGAGTGCCCTCTCACCCACTTTGGTGTGGGCACAACTGCCTGGTCACCCGCTAGACAGGGGCTGCATACGTGGTATACATACTGGGTAGGTAGACGATTGACAGGGGGTTCGGAATGTCGGTACGGCAGGCGATGTTGGCGTTGCTCGGGGGGGAGCCGATGTACGGCTACCAGCTGCGGCTGGAGTTCGAGCAGCGGACCGGATCGGCCTGGCCGCTCAACGTCGGACAGGTCTACACGACGCTGGCCCGCCTCGAGCGGGACGGTCTGGTCGAGGGTGCCGGCGACGACGGCGAGGGTCACGTGATGTACGTCGTGACGGCCGCCGGTCGCGACGAGGTCGCCACCTGGTTCACCTCTCCGGTGGAGCGCACCCAACCCCCGCGCGACGAGCTGGCGATCAAGCTCGCGATGGCGGTCACCGTGCCCGGGGTGGACGTCGGCGCGCTGATCCAGCAACAACGGCGGGCCACGATCGCCGCGCTGCAGGACTACACGCGACTCAAACGGGGCGCCCGGGCCGCTCAGACGACCTCACCCTCGACAGACCAGACAGGCGCCCAGCAAAGCGAGTTCGCCTGGTCCCTGGTGCTGGACTCGATGGTCTTCAGCGCCGAGGCCGAGATCCGCTGGCTAGACCACTGTGAATCCCGCCTGCGACGGGCAGCCAACGAGAAGCAGGCTTACGCAACCACGGCCCCAACAGCCAACGCGCAGAAGCCGGTGACCCGATGACCGCCGTGCTCCGCCTCGACGACGTCACCCGGATCCACGGCTCCGGTGCCACCGAGGTCAACGCCTTGCGCGGCGTTTCGTTCGCGGCCTATCCCGGCGAGCTCGTCGCGGTGATGGGACCGTCCGGCTCGGGCAAGTCGACGCTCCTCACGCTCGCCGGTGGGCTGGACTCGCCGACCAGTGGCACCGTCAGCGTCGAGGGCGCCGACCTCGCCGGGCTCGGCAACGCCGGGCGCGCCCGGATGCGACGTACGTCGGTGGGTTATGTCTTCCAGGACTTCAACCTGATCCCGGCACTCACCGCAGCCGAGAACATCGCCCTGCCGCTGGAGCTGGACGGCCGCCGACGCGGTCCAGCCCGGGCGGCGGCACTGGCCGCGCTCGACGAGGTCGGCATCGCGGAGCTGGCGGACCGGTTCCCCGACGAGATGTCGGGCGGACAGCAGCAGCGGGTCGCGATCGCGCGCGCTGTCGTCGCCGACCGGCGACTGATCCTGGCCGACGAGCCGACCGGGGCACTGGACACCGAGACCGGCGAGGAGATCATGCGGCTGCTGCGCGCCCGCTGCGATGCAGGTGCCGCCGGAGTGCTGGTCACCCACGAGTCGCGGCACGCGGCGTGGGCCGACCGGGTGGTGTTCCTGCGCGACGGTGTCGTCATCGACGAGTCCGGCGCGGATCGCGTCGAGGCCCTGCTCGAGGAGAGTCCGGTCCGATGAGCCTGTTGCGGGGCTGGCGTCCGCTGCTGCGGATGGCCGGGCGAGAGACGCTGCGGGCGCGGGGACGCAGCGTCCTCATCCTGGTCCTGATCGCGCTGCCGGTGCTCGCCGTCGTCGGTGCCAACGTCGTGTTCGCGACCACCGAGGTCTCTGGGGTGGAGCGTCTGGATCGCGAGCTGGGGGCTGCTGATGCGGCCGTCGACGTCGGGCCGGGGCAGAGCGAGGTAGTCCAGGGTTTCGATCCGGCCGCCACGATGGCCAGCGTCGGTGACGCCGAAACTGCCGGCTTGTCCTTGTCCGGGATCAACTCGGCCCTGGGCCGCGAAGTGCCCTATGCCGAGATCCGCGATAGCGACGAGCAGGTGGCAACCGATGCTGGCGCCACGGGGGCCACTCTGGTCGAGGTCGACCTCGCCGACCCGCTAGTCGACGGGCTGGTGCGCGAGGTCTCGGGTCGACTACCCAAGAGGCTCGGCGAGGTCGTCGTGAACGCTGCGCTGTCGGATCTCGGGCCGGGCGTCGGGGATGGGATGGGACTTGCCGACGGTACGAAGGTCAAGATCGTCGGACTCGTCGAGTCGACCTCGCAGCGGGGACAGCCGATGCTTTGGGGGCCGATCGGGACGGTCGGACCCGAGGTGGACTTCTACAACACCCGCTACCTGATCGGTGGCGGTCCGGTGAGCTGGAGCGACGTACTCGCCCTGAACAAGGTGGGCGGCGCTGTGACGTCCAGGTCGGTGATCACCGACCCGCCGCCGAACTCTGAGCTCCCACCCGAGGTCGTCGAGATGACTTCCTACGAGCGCGACCCCGCAACAGTGGCGGTGCTCGGGCTGATCGTGGTGATGGTGCTGATGGAGGTCGTGCTCCTCGCCGGCCCGGCCTTCGCGGTCAACGCCCGACGCCAGTCGCGCGACCTGGCTCTGATGGCAGCCTGCGGGGGCACCCCAGCGCAGGCCCGCCGGCTGGTGCTGGCGGGAGCAGTGGTGCTCGGAGCGTGCGCATCAACCGTCGGAACCGTGCTCGGCATCGTGGTCGGCTGGGCTGTGCCACCGCTGCTGCAGCCGATCTCCAGCAGCTACTTCGGGCCCCTCGACATCCCATGGTTGCGGGTCGGGGGGGTAGCGGCGCTCGGCTTCGGCAGTGCGCTGATTGCCGCGTTGGTCCCGGCCTGGATCGCGTCGCGCGAGGACATCGTCGCCGTGCTGGCCGGACGTCGCGGCGACCGGGCGCCGTCGAGGCGCTCGCCGCTGCTCGGCGTACTGCTGCTCGCTGTCGGGATCGCGGTCGTCGTCGTCGGCGCCCGCCGACCCATGGGGGGTGAATTGTTCATCGCGTTCGGCACCCTGCCCGCGGTGGTCGGGATGATCTTGCTGGTGCCGCTCGTGCTGGTCGGGTTGGCACGCATCGGGCGAGGTCTGCCGTTGCCGATGCGGTACGCCGTCCGCGACGCCGCCCGCCACCGCGCCCGCACCGTCCCCGCGGTCGCAGCGGTGGCGGCGACCGTCGCCGGGGTGGTGGCCCTCGGGATCGGCGGGAACAGCGACCAGGCGCAACAGCGCGCGACCTATCAGCCAGGCTTGGCGCCCGGTGCCGGCGTGGTCACCGACTACCAGGGGTTCGGCGCGGTCAAGCCGAAATGGGCTGAGTATCGGGCAGCGGTCGCCCGGGTGCTGCCGTCCGCGACGGTGACCGAGGTGCGAGGAGTGTCGGACGTCTTCGCGCCCGAGGCCGACACCTTCACCGACTTCACGGTGCGCACTCCCGGGGACCCTGGGACCGGACTATGGCAGGGCAGCGCTCTGGGCCCCGCGGTGGTCGAGGACGACGCCTCGACGCTCTCCCTTCTCGGCTACTCCGAGGAGCTCGTCGCGCGGGCACGGGCCGAGCTCGCCGCCGGTGGCATCGTCGCTTTCGCCGATGAGCCGATCGACTCCGACAGCGCGACCGTGAGGATGGTCGAGCGGCGGCAGACCGACGGCAAGCGGGTCGACGGCAGTCGTCGCGAGGTGCGGGCACTCTGGCTCGGAGCTCTGGGCGTCCGGACGCCGTACGCGATCGTCTCGACGTCGGTCGCCCAGCAACTGCAGCTGAAGGTCACCACCACAGCGGTCGTCGTACGGCCGTCGGGCAACGGGCCAGGCGCTGTCGAGGAGATCAGCGAGGACGACGAGTCCGAACTCAACCAAGCCCTGACCGCGATCTCACCCTCCGCGTTCTTCAGTGTCGAGCGCGGCTTCGAGGCGGGGGATGACTGGAAGATCATCTTGTGGATCCTGGGTGGCCTGGGCGCCGTACTGATGCTCGGCGGCACGCTGACCGCGACCTTCCTGGCGCTGTCGGACGCGCGCCCCGACCTGGCGACGCTGGCCTCGGTCGGGGCAGCGCCGCGGACCCGACGGGCGGTGGCGGCCGCCTTCGCGCTCGTGGTCGGGCTGACCGGGGCGCTGCTCGGCGTCGCGCTGGGCTTCCTGCCAGGAGTGGCGATCACCTATCCGCTGACCGGTGGCGCGATGGTGCAGGACTACGACCAGACGGGAACATCGCACTTCCTCGACGTCCCCTGGCTCTTCATCGGGTCGCTGGTTGTCGCCCTGCCGCTGGCTACCGCCCTGATCGTCGCGGCTGCGACCCGCTCCCGCCTGCCGCTGACCTCCCGCCTGGACTGACGGCGTACATCGCGTCCCGCGCGGCCAGGGGCGGGCCAGAGGCGGGTGCACCGTGGCAGGGTTGGAGCGTGGCTATCCGGGCTGAGCGTCCTGCCGTACCCGAGGCATGGGTACGCCGCATCGATGACCTGCTGAGCACCTTCGGAAAGTGCGCGCAGGAGCCAGCCTGGGCGGGCACCAGGTGGCGGGTCGGGTCGGCCACGGTGGCCCACGTATTTGGTGGGGAGGACCAGCTGTTTCGGATCATCTTCCGCGCGGACGCCGACGAGGTGATCGCCTTCGAGAACATGGGTACGCCGTACTTCAAGGTCGGCTGGGGCCGCAACGTCGTCGGGATGATCCTCGATGATCGCACCGACTGGGACGAGGTCGCCGAGCTGCTGACCGACTCCTACTGCCTGCAGGCACCGTCGAGCCTGGCCGAACTAGTGGCCCGACCGGGCAGACTGTCCCCGTGACCGACGACGCGACCAGACTCGAGTCGGAGCCCGAGAACAAGCCCCAGCCAGAGCCAGAGCCTGCGCCCAAGCGGGTCGGCAAGATCGACGCCTTCCAGCGCCGGCATGCGGTGCTCGGCTTCCCGATCGCGGTGGTCTACAAATTCTTCGACGACCAAGGCAACTTCATGGCCGCGACGCTGACCTACTATGCCTTCGTCGCGATCTTCCCGCTGCTGCTGCTCGCCTCCTCGATCTTCGGTTTCGTGCTCCAGGGCGACCCCGCGCTCAAGAAGCGGGCCCTGGACTCCGCCCTCGCGCAGTTCCCGATCATCGGCGACCAGCTCGGTCGACCCGAGGGCCTGACCGGGTCGACCACCACCGTCATCGTCGGCGCGCTGGCGGCGCTCTACGGAGCCCTCGGACTCGGCCAGTCGATCCAGAACGTGCTCAACACCGTGTGGGCGGTGCCGCGCAACAGTCGCCCGAACCCGTTCCTGATGCGGGTGCGCAGCCTGCTGCTGCTCACCACTGCAGGCCTGGCGGTGTTGGCGCTCTCGATCTTCTCCGCGATCTTCTCCAACACCGAGATGCTCGGCGCCCGGCTCGAGGGCCTGCTGCGATGGTTGCTGCTCTTGGGCACCGTGGTGCTGGTCGCCGGCGGGCTGTCGCTGCTGTTCGCGCTGGCCTCCGCCCAGGTCCACCGCTGGCACCGCGCCATCCCGGGGGCAGTCGTCGTCGCCGTGCTCTGGCAGGCGCTCCAGTACGGCGGCACCGTGTATGCCACCCGGGTGCTCGGCGAGACCACCTCGATGAACCAGACCTTCGGCCTGGTGCTCGGACTCGTCGGCCTGATCTTCTTGGCCGCGATCATCGGGGTGCTGGGGCTCGAGGTCAATGTCGTGCTGGCTCGTCGGCTGTGGCCGAGGGCGCTGCTGACCCCGTTCACCGACGGGATCGTGCTCACCGAGGCCGACCGGGCGACCTACACGCTCTACGCCCAGACCCAGCGCCACAAGGGCTTCGAAAAGGTCACGGTCACCTTCGAGGGCCAGCAGCAATCCCCGGATCAGGCGAAGGATCAAGTCCATACTGAGTCCGGTGAACCCCTTGACTCGAACGGGTGACGAACGCAACACTGCCAAGGATCCCTAATGGTCTACAACTGAGCCAATGGACGGCGGACCCTCATGAGTGAGCCTTCGAAAGCAGCCAGCTCCGGCGACGACTACATGCAGCACCGACAGCTCAAGGCCGGCGCTGCTGGCTGGGTGCTGCTCGCCGGTCTGGGTGTCAGCTATGTCATTTCCGGGGACTTCGCCGGGTGGAACATCGGCATCGGCGAGGGTGGCTGGGGTGGCCTGCTGATCGCCACCGTCCTGATGGGCTTGATGTACACCTGCATGATCCTGGGGATGGCCGAGATGGCGTCCACCCTGCCGACCTCGGGTGCCGGCTACGGCTTCGCGCGCCGAGCCCTCGGGCCGCTGGGCGGCTACGCGACCGGCATCGCGGTCCTCATCGAGTACGCCGTCGCGCCGGCGGCGATTGCGGTGTTCATCGGCGGCTACATCGAGGCCCTGGGACTGTTCGGATTGACCAACAGCTGGTACATCTACCTGGCCGCCTACCTGATCTTCATCGGCGTGCACCTCTACGGCGTCGGCGAGGCGCTCAAGCTGATGTTCGGAATCACTGCGATCGCGGTCGTGGCGTTGCTCGCCACCGTGGTCGGGTTGATCCCCAAGTTCGACGCCTCCAACCTGACCAACATCACCCCCGACGGCTCGGCGATGTCGAGTTCCTTGTTGCCGTTCGGGATCAGCGGGGTGCTGGCCGCCTTGGTCTACGGCATTTGGTTCTTCCTCGCCATCGAGGGAGTTCCGCTTGCTGCCGAGGAGACCGCAAACCCGGCCAAGGACATGCCGCGCGGCATCATCGTGGCGATGCTGATGCTGCTGGCCTTCGCCGCGCTGATGCTTGTCCTGGTGCCCGGTGCGGGCGGTGCTGAGGCGATGGGTGCCTCCGACAACCCACTGCCGGAGGCGCTGCGCACGGCGTACGGCGACAACTCGCTGCTGGCCGACTTCGTCAACTATGCCGGACTCGCGGGCCTGGTCGCCAGCTTCTTCTCGATCATCTACGCCTACTCGCGCCAGCTGTTCGCGCTCTCCCGCGCCGGCTACCTGCCGCGGGTGCTGTCGCTGACCGGCGGCCGCAAGACGCCGTACGTCGCGCTGATCGTGCCCGGCACCATCGGCTTCCTGCTGGCCGCGATCCTGCAGGACGGCGGCATCCTGATCAACATCGCCGTCTTCGGGGCCACCGTGTCCTACGTGCTGTTGAATCTGTCGCACATCATGCTGCGCCGCAACGAGCCCGACCTGGAGCGGGGCTACCGCACCCCGGGCGGCACGGTGACGACCGGGATCGCCCTGGTGCTCAGCGTGATCGCGGTGATCGCGACCTTCTTCGTGGACGAGAAGGCCGCCGGGATCACCGCCGCGGTGTTCGTGGCGTTCCTGGCCTACTACCAGTTCTACAGCCGCCACCACGTGGTCTCCAACGCACCCGAGGAGGAGTTCTCCTCCATCGCCGCGGCGGAGTCCGAGCTGCGCTGAGTCTCGACAGGCTCGACCACCAGAGCACAGGCTCGACCACCACACCACCATCTGACCAGGAGCACTTATGTCCGCACCCGGCACGCACCCGCGCAACCCCCGCATGATGTCCGTGGACCACCTGCGGTCGGCGGTCGAGGCCGGGGAGGTCGACACCGTCATCGTCGCGTTCACCGACATGCAGGGGAGGCTGACCGGGAAGTACCTCCACGCGGCGTACTTCGTCGAGCATGCGCTGGGCCACGGCGTCGAGGGCTGCAACTACCTGCTCGCGGTGGACACCGACATGAACACCGTGGACGGCTACGCGATCTCCTCGTGGGAGGCGGGGTACGGCGATATGGTCTTCGACCTCGATCTGGACACGATCCGCTGGGTGCCGTGGCTGGCGTCGACGGTGATGATCCAGTGCGACCTGACCCAGACCGACGGCTCGCCGGTGCCGATGTCGCCGCGGTCGATGTTGGCCAAGCAGGTCGCCCGGGCGTCCGACCTCGGGTGGAAGGCGTTGGCGGGCACCGAGTTGGAGTTCGTGGTCTACAACGACACCTACGAGCAGGCCTGGACCAAAGGCTACCGCGACCTGGAACCGGCCAACCAGTACAACATCGACTACTCGGTCGTGGGGTCTGCGCGCGTGGAGGGGTTGTTGCGCCGGATCCGCAACGACATGTACGCCGCGGGCATGGTCGTGGAGTCGGCCAAGGGCGAGTGCAACTTCGGGCAGCACGAGATCGGCTTCCTCTTCGACGAGGTCATGGCGACCGCGGACAACCACAGCGTCTACAAGACCGGCGCCAAGATGATCGCCTCCAACCTGGGCAAGTCGCTGACCTTTATGGCCAAGCCCAACGAGCGCGAGGGCAACTCCTGTCATATCCACCTGTCGCTGCGCGGTCAGGACGACTCGGTCATCTTTTGGGACGCAGAGACCGGTCAGCGCTCGCCGCTCTACGAGCAGTTCCTCGCCGGGGTGCTGACCACCATGCGCGAGTTCACGCTGTTCTACGCGCCCAACATCAACTCCTACAAGCGCTTCGCGCACGGGTCCTTCGCTCCCACGGCGGTGGCCTGGGGGATGGACAACCGGACCTGCTCGGTGCGAATCGTCGGCGAGGGCGGTTCGGCGCGGATGGAGAACCGGGTCCCCGGCGGCGACGCCAACCCCTATCTGGCGCTCGCGGCGATGATGGCTGCTGGTCTCTACGGCATCGAGAACGAGTTGGAGCTCGAGGAGATGACGGTCGGCAATGCCTACGACGCGGACAAGCCGCAGGTGCCGCACACCCTGCGCGAGGCCCGCGACCTGCTCGACAGCTCGAAGATCGCCCGCAAGCTGTTCGGCGAGGACGTGGTGGACCACTACGTCCACTACGCCGACGTGGAGCTGCAGGCCTTCGACGCGGCCGTGACCGACTGGGAGCTGCGGCGCGGGTTCGAGCGACTGTGAGCACCAGCGCAGTCCTCAACCCGGCCACCGAAGAAGTCCTGACCGAGCTCGAGCTGCTCGACGAGCAAGGGACCGACGACGCCATCGCACGCTCTGTGTCTGCGCAGAGACAGTGGCGCGCGGTCAGCGCGGCGGATCGGTCCCGGTTGCTGCGGCGGTTCGCCGAGGCGGTGGAGTCGGCCAACGAGGAGCTCGCCCAGCTCGAGGTGGACAACGCCGGGCACACCATCGGCAACGCCCGCTGGGAGGCGGGCAACGTCGCGAACGTGCTGAACTACTACGCCGGAGCGCCCGAGCGGCACCTCGGTCAGCAAATCCCGGTGACCGGCGGGATGGTGGCCACCTTCCACGAGCCGCTCGGCGTGGTCGGGGTGATCGTGCCGTGGAACTTCCCGATGCCGATCACCGGCTGGGCAATCGGTCCGGCGCTGGCGGCCGGCAACGCGGTGGTGCTGAAGCCGGCCGAGCTGACCCCGTTGACAGCGATCCGGTTGGGGGAGCTGGCCCTGGAGGCAGGCATCCCCGAAGGTGTGCTGCAGGTGCTACCGGGCAAGGGCTCGATCGTGGGGAACCGCTTCGTGACCCATCCGGACGTGCGCAAGGTCGTCTTCACCGGCTCGACCGAGGTCGGTCGCTCGATCATGGCCGGTTGTGCGGCGCAGGTGAAACGGGTGACCCTCGAGTTGGGCGGCAAGAACGCCAACATCGTCTTCGCGGACGCCGACCTGGCGGCTGCCGCGGCTGCCGCTCCCGGCGGTGCCTTCGACAACGCCGGTCAGGACTGCTGTGCGCGGTCGCGGCTGCTGGTCCAGGCCGACGTGCTCGAGGACTTCACCGCCGAACTCGTCGCGGCCGTCAATGCGGTCGTTGTCGATGACCCGCGCCGTGAGGGCGCGCTGATGGGCCCGTTGATCTCGGCCGCGCAACGGGACTCGGTGGCGGGGTACGTCGCCGACGCCGACGTCCTCGCTCAGGCCCCCTGTCCGACCGGCGCCGGCTTCTGGTCGGCGCCGACCGTCGTACGCGCGGAATCCGAGCACGACCGGACCTTCACCGACGAGATCTTCGGCCCGGTGATCACCCTGTTGCCGTTCGCCGACGAGGAAGAGGCCCTGCGGATCGCCAACAACACCGAGTACGGCCTGGCCGGCTCCATCTGGACCCGCGATCTCGGGCGGGCGATCCGGGTCAGCCGTGGCCTGGAGGCCGGCAACATCTCGGTGAACTCGCACTCCTCGGTGCGCTACAGCACCCCGTTCGGTGGCTTCAAGCAGTCGGGCCTGGGTCGCGAGCTCGGCCCGGATGCCCTGGACGCCTTCAGCGAGGTCAAGACCGTCTTCTTCGCCGACTCCTGAGAGGTGACCCACCTGACCGGGCAATCCTGCGCTCACGAATCGCGCCGACCAGGCGATCCTGCGCACGCAGATCACGCCGAGACAGCACGTGAACCTTGAAGGGCTGTGCCTCGATTGCGCTGACCGGCAGTTGCTTGGACGTGTTTGGCGCTGTCGCGAGGGGCGGTTTGTCTACACGCCAGCGCTAAGCAGTCGTGAGGTCGTCAGGAGTCGAAAGCCGGCCGCGGGTTGACGCTCGTCGCAGTGCGATATCAGGAGTCGATGGAAACGGGAGTTTGCTTGGTTGGGGAGTTGACCGGGGCTTGTCGGCGGCTTCACTGATTCGGTAGGCCCCGATGACTCGCGCGATGAGCAACAGGGGAGCCGCAGCAACGACGAAGAGCAGTCCGATGGGACCCTGAACCCAGTCTATGAACGAGAGACAAGGAAAGCACTCCCA
>JBBPYJ010000060.1:0-5231 GCA_038200025.1 Propionibacteriales bacterium
AGCTCTCGATGTTGCGGCGGGTCTCGCTCACCGAGTCGCCACCGAATTTCTCGATGACGGCGTCGGCCAGCACCAGGGCGACCATCGCCTCGGCCACGATCCCGGCAGCCGGCACCGCGCAGACGTCGGAGCGTTGGTGGTGGGCCACGGTCTGTTCGCCGGTGGCGACGTCGACGGTCCGCAGCGCGCGCGGGACGGTGGCGATCGGCTTCATGGCCGCGCGCACCCGCAGTAGCTCTCCGGTGGACATCCCGCCCTCGGTGCCCCCGGCCCGCCCGGTGACCCGGCGCAGCCCGTCGTCGGTGGCCACGATCTCGTCGTGCGCCAACGAGCCGGGGGTGGCCGCGAGAGCGAAGCCGTCCCCGATCTCGACGCCCTTGATGGCCTGGATCCCCATCAGCGCACCCGCCAGCCGCGAGTCCAGTCGTCGGTCCCAGTGCACGTGCGAGCCGAGGCCCGGCGGAAGCCCGTCCACGACCACCTCGACCACGCCGCCCAGGGTGTCCCCGTCGCGGTGGGCCTGGTCGATCCGCTCGACCATCGCCGCCGAGGCCTCAGGGTCCAGGCAGCGCACCGGATCGGCATCCAGGCGCTCGACGATGCCCTCCTCGGACGGCACGGGTACGACGCCGTCCGGCGCCCGCACCGCCCCGAGCTCGACCACGTGCGAGACCACCTTGGCGCCGACGGCTTGGCACAGGAACGCCGACGCCACCCGGCCCAGGGCCACCCGGGCCGCGGTCTCGCGGGCCGAGGCCCGCTCCAGGATCGGTCGGGCCTCGTCGAAGGCAAACTTCTGCATCCCGGCGAGGTCGGCGTGCCCGGGCCGCGGCCGGGTCAGGGCGGCGTTGCGGGCCAGCGCATCGAGCTCGACCGGATCGACCGGGTCCGCCGACATCACTTTGGCCCACTTGGGCCACTCGGTGTTGCCGATCACGATCGCGACCGGGCCACCCTGGGTCTTGCCGTGGCGTACGCCGCCCGTGATCGTCACCTCGTCCGCCTCGAACTTCATCCGCGCCCCCCGGCCGTACCCCAGCCGTCGGCGCGCCAGCGCGTCGTCGAGATCGGCGGTCGTCACCTCGACGTGGGCCGGCAGGCCCTCGAGGATCGCGACCAGGGACGGGCCGTGGGATTCACCCGCGGTCAACCAGCGCAACATGGACGCAAGTGTTCCAGACGGACCCGGGCAGGTGCGCAGTCGAGTGCGCGGCGCCGTGGCCACTACTACCGCGAACGCACTCGACTCGGACGGACATCAGCCGACCAGCACCGAGAAGAGCGACTCTCCCCACACGACTCCGATCAGCGCGCCGAGCAGCATGAACGGTCCGAAAGGATATCCGGCCTGGACGCCGCGTCTGGCGGCCAGTCCGAGCCCGGTGACGCCCCCGATGAGGAAGCCCGCGTAGATGCCGACGAGCAGCGCCCCCCACCCCAGATAACCGAGCGCGATGCCCAGTACCCCGCTGAGCCGCACATCACCGAAGCCCATGCTCGCCGGACGAATGAACCACAGCAACCAGAAGAAGCCCCGCGCGATCAGCAGCCCCGCCCCCGCGCGAACAAGATCGTCGAGATCCCCGGTCACCAGTGCGCAGAGCAGCACACCGCCGATCACCAGCGCGTACGACGGCAAGATGACCTTCGTCGGCAGCAACCGAGTCCGCAGGTCGATGAACCCCAACGCGACCCCGATCGGTACCAGCGGGATCAGGTAGACCACCTGCCAGGTCCATCCGAGACCGCCACCGATCAGCACCCCGGCGACCGCTGCCACCAGCGCCGATCCCCAGCGGAGCCCAGGCGAGGCCGCGAGCACGGCGTAGGGCACCTTCGCGACCGAGGTCGAGCCGGGCCCCACCGCGGGCGAATCCGGTGAATCCGGCTGGAGCGCAGGCTCCGGGATGGACCGGATCAATGCTGGAACCAGCACACCCCCGGCCCCACACAGCACCCCAATCACGAGCGCGGGCACGAGCGCGGACAGCGGCTGATCGATCACGCGGACGGCTGTGGCCGCTGGGACCGCTCATCCAGGGCCTGCTCCCCCGCCTCACGCAGCACGCGCACCGGGGCCGACATCCCGGCGAACAGCTCGAACTGCACGACTGCCTGGTGCACGAGCAGGTCGAGTCCGGACACCAGCGTCCGCCCGTCGGCCAGCGCAGCGGCGGCCAGCGGCGTGGGCCAAGGGTCGTAGACGACCTCGAAGACGGTCGGCACCTCAGCCCAGCGGGCAATCAACGCAGCGTCCTGGGCATCGGCCGGGATCGTGGACACCAGCACGTCGACGCCAAGATCGTCCGGAGCCGAAGCACCGAGCTCCACGACGCGCACCAATGGCGCAGCAGGATGCGCGGAGATCGCCTCGACCGTCTCGCGGGCCCGGGCAGCGTTCCGCACCACCAGCGTCACCTCTGCGGCTCCGCACTCCGCCAGCGCCAGCCCGACCGACGTCGCGGTCGCTCCGCCACCGAGGATCGCGGCGTTGTCGATCGAGGTGACGCCCCGCTCGGCGAGTGCCGCCACCGCTCCGGGGACATCGGTGTTGTCTCCGCCAACCCGGAGACGGCCGTCGCGTCGATCGCAGATCAAGGTGTTCGCCGCCCCCGCCAACCGGGCCCGCTCGGTCAGCGAGTCCACCAGACCCAATGCCTCGCGCTTGAGCGGCATCGTCAAGGACAGGCCCCGCCAGGAGTCACCGAGTCCGGCCACGAAGTCACCCAGACCACCGGAGGAGACCCGGTGCGCGTCGTACTCCCAGTCCAAGCCGACCGCGGCATAACCCGCCCGATGCAGCACCGGGGACAACGAGTGCGCGATCGGATCCCCAAGCACGCCGCACCGCTGAGACCCGCCCATCGACTAGCAGGCGTCCGAGGTCGTGCAGTACTCCTGGTACTCGTTCTTGTAGGTCAAGAACTCCTCGTAGGTGTCGGCGAACTTCGTCTCCGAGGTGGCCAGGTTCACCGTGACGTAGAACAGCCAGTCCCCCTCGGCCGGGTTCAACGCCGCCTTGATGGCCTGGTCGCCGGGCGCCTCGATCGGGGTCGGCGGCAGGCCCTGGCGGGTGTAGGTGTTGTACGGCGTGTCCTGCTGGAGCTGCTCGGTCGTCAGCGCCACGCCCAGCTCCTCCTGGAGCCCGTAGTTGACGCTGGCGTCGATCTGCAGCAGCCCGTAGGTCGGCGCGCCCTCGGTCTCCAACCGGTTGTAGATCACCCGCGACACCTTGGCGAAGTCGGGATCGAGCTTGGCCTCGGCCTCGATCAGGCTGGCGATCGTCATCACCTCGCCGGGGGTGTAGCCCAGTTCCTTGGCGCGCGCCTCCAGGTCGGCCTGCTCGGCGGACTGGCGCCAGCGGGTCACCATGGTGGCCAGCATGTCCGTCGGCTTGGCCTTCGGCCCGAAGTCATAGGTCGAGGGGAAGAGGTAGCCCTCGGGATTGCCCTTGGCGTACGCCGGCAACCCGAGCTCACCGGGATTGTCCAGGACCTTCTCGAACTCGGCCCGGGAGAACTTCGTCTTCTTGGCCAAGATGTCCACGATGTCGGTGACCCGCAGGCCCTCAGGCACGGTCACCGTCTTCTTCACCAGGTTGTCGGGATCGATCAGCACATCGACCGCCTCGGCGGCCGGCAGCTCCTTCTGGAGTCGGTAGAACCCCGCCTGGATGCCCGTGGACTCCGGGTTGCCCGCGGCGGCGCCGGTGAAGGCGTCCACCGACTTGACCACGCCGCCGGCCTTGAGGTTGCGACCCATCTCGGCGAGGGTGTCGCCCTCCTTCACCTCGAACAGCACCTTGCCGGTGCCGGGGCCGGCGAAGTCGCCGGGCGAGGCCAGCTGGTCGGTCAGCAGCTCGACACCCTTGGTCGCCCCGACATAGAGCGCGCCGAACAGCACCGCCACCGCCACCAGCGCGGCCAGGCAGCCGGGAACGCTGCGTAGGGGACGCTTGCGGCGACGTCGACTGCCCTCGGGCGGCAGGTCGCCGAGCCCCTCGGCGATCAGATTCGGGTCGGTCGTCTCAGCGGGGCTCGGCTCGTTCCTGCCGTGCCTTCTCGGGGTCGGCTCACTCATAATCGATCTCTTGCCTGGTCACTTCTGCGGGCCTCGACGATCTCTCCTGGCGCATCCCCCGTGCTGCGCTCGGTGTCCAGTGCGTGCTGCAAGATGACCACCGCGGCGGCCTGGTCGACCATCGCACGGCGTTTCTTGCCCTTGCGGCCCTGCTCGCGCAGGGTCGCCTCTGCGGACACGGTAGTCAATCTTTCATCGCAAAGTCGGACTGGCACCGGATCCACGCAGCGGGCGACTCTTCTGGCGAAGTCTCGCACCTTGGCTGCCGAGGGCCCCTCGGCGCCCGACAGCGAGCGCGGCAGGCCCATCACGATCTCGACGGCTTCCTCCTCGGCCAGGATCTCGGCGAGCCGGGCGATGTCGTCCTTGCCGCGGCTTACGGTCTCCACCGGCGTGGCCAACATCCCAGACGGGTCGCTGCGCGCGACCCCGATCCGGGCGTCCCCGGGGTCGATCCCGAGACGCACTCCCGTTCTCATGCTGGCCTCAAGAACCGGCCGACCGGGCGATCTCGGCCTCGACCAGCCCCAGCGCCTCGGCGATCCGCGAGTCGTCGGTGCCGCCGCCCTGCGCGACATCGTCCTTGCCGCCGCCCTTGCCACCGACCAGCGGACCGACGGCGCGCACCAGCGCGTTCGCCGAGACTCCACGATCGCGCGCCAGCTCGTTGGTTGCAGCGACCACGGACACCTTGCCGTCGGCAACGCCGATGACTACCGCGACTCCCGGCTGTCCGGCGGGCAGTCGACCGCGCACATCGAGCGCCAACTGACGAACGTCGCCTCCGCCTGCGCCGTCCGCCCGGTGCGCGACGACCTTCACCCCGGCGATCTCGCGCGCCGACTCGGCCAGCGTGCCTCCGGAGGAAAGCAGCTGCGCCAGCCGGGCCTTCTCGATCTGCTTCTCGGCCGCCCGCAGCCGCTCGACCAGGTCGCCGACACGAGACACCAGGTCGTCGGGCTGAGTCTTCAGCAACCCGGTGAGCTGCCCGACGACGTCGCGCTCACGAGCCAGGTAGTCGAAGCCCTCGACCCCAGTCAGCGCCTCGACACGACGGCTCCCGGACCCGACCGACGACTCACCGGTCAGCACCAGCGTGCCGATCTGGGAGGAGTGCTCGACGTGGGTGCCACCGCAGAGCTCGCGGGACC
>JBBPYJ010000061.1:0-14617 GCA_038200025.1 Propionibacteriales bacterium
CGTCCTCCTCGCCACCGACGACACCGACCTCGATCTCCAAGATGATGTGGGCGGCTGCGCACCTGGCGAGCAGCTCCTCGGCGATCTGCATGTTCTCGTCCAGCGGCGTCGCCGAGCCGTCCCACATGTGGGACTGGAACAACGGCAGCTCACCGCGCGCGACCCGCTCGGCGGAGATCTCCAACAGTGGCCGGACGAACCCGTCCAGTTTGTCCTGCGGGCAGTGGTCGGTGTGCAGCGCGATGTTGACCGGGTAGGCCTTCGCGACCTCGGCGGCGTACGCCGCGAAGGCAACCGAACCGGTGACCATGTTCTTCACCGAAGGCCCGGAGAGGTAGTCCGCGCCGCCGGTAGAAATCTGGATGATGCCGTCGGAGCCGGCATCGGCGAAACCCTTCAGCGCGGCGTTGAGGGTCTGGGAGGACGACACGTTGATGGCAGGGAAGGCGAAGCGCTTCTCCTTCGCGGTGTCGAGCATCTGCGCGTAGACCTCAGGGGTGGCGATCGGCATGTCAGGTGGCTCCTTGGGAAAGTCTGGGTAGCAACAGGTTCGACCCTAGTGGCTACCGACCGGTCACTGAGGATTGATCACACCTCGAGCGGTTCGGCGCCGCATCCGCGCACACCCGAGCCGTCGGACAGTTCTCGTCGCGCGGCGCGAGGCCGCATACCCGTCGCCAGTGCAGATCCTCCCGGGCGCTGCTGTCACCCGCGCCAAGCGTCCTCGCCGGACAGATCAGCGTGCTCGCGCACCCAGGCATGCATCGCGATCGCCGCAGCCGACGAGGCGTTGATCGAGCGCGTCGAGCCGAACTGGGCGATCGAGAAGGTCCCCTCGCAGACCTCGCTTGCCGACGCCGACAGGCCGGGCCCCTCCTGACCGAACAGCAGACACACCCGGCGTGGAAGCGTCATCGTCTCCAGGTGCGCCGAGCCCGGCAGATTGTCGATGCCGAGCACCCGTACGGGGTCGTTGAGACCGTGCAGGTACTCCGCCAGATCGGCCGCAGTGGGGTGATGGCGCACATGTTGATAGCGATCAGTGACCATAGCGCCCCGCCGGTTCCAGCGCCGGTTCCCGACGATGTGCACCTCGGCGGCCAGGAACGCGTTCGCGGTCCGCACGATCGTGCCGATGTTGAAGTCGTGCTGCCAGTTCTCGATAGCCACGTGGAAGTCGTGCCGGCGGGTGTCCAGATCGGCCACGATCGCGCTCATCGACCAGTAGCGGTACCGGTCCACCACGTTGCGTCGGTCCCCCGCGGCCAGCAGCTCGACGTCGTACTCCGCTCCCACCGGCCAGGGCCCCTCCCACGGCCCGACGCCGATCTCGGGCGGCCCGTGCGGCATCGGGTCGTACGGCGCCCGCTCGTCCTCGCTCACTCACCGCACGCTAGCTGCGAGCGGCAGGCCGCCACTCCCGGCGTCCCTCATCGAGGGGATTGTGTCCCCGGATCCGGTCAATCCGCCACCGTAGTCGATACTGGGAGGCGAGCTAGCGAGCCACTTTCTAGGGTCGGGGGACCATGACGCAGCCTGTCGTCGTCGTGACCGGGGGAGCCGGATTCCTCGGCATCCACCTGTGCGAGCGCCTGCTCACGATGGGGTACCGGGTCACCTGTTTGGACAATTTCTCGACCGGTCGACCGGAGAACGTGGCGCCGCTGGCCGGGCACCCGAGCTTCGAGCTGGTCAAGGTTGACGTCACGCACGACCTGCCCGTCGCAGGCCGGGTCGACGTCGTGCTGCACTTCGCCTCACCGGCCTCGCCGGTGGACTACCTCGAGCTGCCGATCCACACCCTCAAGGTCGGCTCGATCGGCACGCTCAACGCCCTCGAGCTGGCCCGCGAGCACGACGCCCGGTTCCTGCTCGCCTCGACCTCGGAGGTGTACGGCGACCCGCTGGTCCACCCGCAGCCGGAGACCTACTGGGGCAACACGAACCCGGTAGGCCCGCGCGGGGTCTACGACGAGGCCAAGCGGTTCGCCGAGTCCATGACCACGGCCTTCCGCACTACGCACGGGGTCGACACCTCGATCGTGCGGATCTTCAACACCTTCGGCCCGCGGATGCGGGCCTACGACGGCCGGGCGATTCCCACCTTCATCCGACAGGCGCTGCGCGAGGAGCCGATCACCGTGGCCGGCGACGGCTCCCAGACCCGATCGGTCTGCTACGTCGACGACCTGGTCGAGGGCATCGTGCGCCTCCTGGGCTCGGGTCACGCCGGACCGATGAACCTGGGCAACCCGCACGAGATCTCGATGACCGAGCTGGCGCTCCTGGTCCGCGACCTGGCCGGTTCCTCGAGCCCGATCGCCTACGTGCCGCGCCCGGTCGACGACCCGACGGTACGCCGCCCCGACGTCACCCTGGCCGAGCGGGAGCTGGGCTGGCGACCCCTGGTTCCGCTCGCCGAGGGCCTCCTGCGCACGATCGACTGGTGTCGCACCCATCCGAGCTGGGCGCACTCGCACTCCGCGACGCCGACCCCGACCCACCAGGTCAGGTCGCCCAGCCCCACCCGTGCGCCAGGTTGAGGCCGTAGCGCTCGTCCAGCATCGCCACATCGTCGGCGAGCGCGTCGTGCACCAGTGCCCGCTCGGCGTCAGTGAGCTGGGGCCGCGCCTGCGCCAACGGCCGGTAGAGCGCCCGCTGGACGAACCGGACGCGCTTGACCCGGCCGACGAGCGCGCCGCCGTTGCGTTCGCGCAGCGTGTGGGCCGCGGTGCTGACGACCCGGGAGATCGCCGCTGACCTGGCCCACCCGGCGGGGAGCCTGGGCTCGAGCAGAGACGGAGCAAGGGCCAGCGGCTCGATCCCCAGCCAGGTCGTCACGCCGTCGAGGAAGCGCTGGGGGTCGGCCTGAAGATCCTCGAAGATCGCGATATGCAGGGACGCGCGGGGAAACCCAGCCGAGAACCGCGCGAGCTGCGCGCCGTACCGCCCGTGCTCGAGCAACTCGGGGTAGCGGTCCAACGCCTGGGTGAAGGTTCCCGTCCGCCACCCGGACCTGCGCATGTGCAGATAGGAGGAGTACGCGCGCTCGGCCGGATCGCGCAGGGTGACCATCAACCGCACGCCATCGCCGAGGCACCGCCTGATCCGCTCGGCCACCTCCGGATGAGCCAGGTAGTCCTGACACACCTCGCCGACGACGAGGTGCTCGGGCGCGGCGCTGTCGAAGTGGGCGACGTACCACGCCCAGCCGCGCTCGTAGTAGCGGTCGAAGAAGTACAGGCCCTTGGCCGGGGTCAGGAAGACCTGTTGGTGCGTGCCGAGGATCTCGTGCAGCCATGATGATCCCGCCTTGTCGGGGCCGAGATAGAGGAAGTTCGGCTCCCTCATCCGGTGGGCCGTACGGCGGTCACGAACAGGTTGGCGCGCCGGAAAACCCGGCCGTCGGCCCGCAGCGGGGCGTCGAAGAGTCGACGCGCGCGACGTGGAGCCAGCAGCGCCGGGATCTGCGCGAAGCGCCAGAAGAGATTGGCCCCGTCCCTGAGCTGAGGCGTGAGCCCCGCTTCCTCCAGGAGGACCAGCAGGTCGGTAGGCGCGTAGTTGGTGTGCCAGCCCCGGCCCCAGGCCATGTCGCCGCGCAGCCCGTCGGAGTCGTCGGCGAACCGGGCCCGATAGGTCTGCGCGCCGAACCGCGCCGAGTAGACCGCACGGTGCAGGCGGGGGAACCGGAACTTGACGTTGTCGGGGTCGAGGAAGGAGAAGGCGTGCTGGGCGGGCACGGTCAGCACCACCAGCCCGCCGGGACGCAGCACCCGGGCGACCTCGGCCAGCGTGGCCCGCTCGTCGCTGGTGTGCTCGAGCACGTCGAGCAGGCTCACCGAGTCGAAGACGGCGTCGTCGAACGGCAGCTCGATCCCGACCCGTACCAGGGGCAGATCGACGTACGCGCGCCGGGCGGCGTCCAGATAGCCCCCGTGGGGATCGGCGCCGACCACTCTCAGCGCCGTACGCCGATGCAGGGCCCCCACGAAGGTGGCGTCGCCGACCCCGAGGTCCAGGTGCGCGCCGGTCCGCCCCCGAAGCCGGTCGAAGGCCCAGCGGTATCGGGCGGTGGGGTGGCGCGCGACCGGATGCGCCCCGCCGGCCCCGGTGGTCCCGAGGGCCCCGGTCTCGCCCGCGACCGTGTCCAGCAGGTCGCCTACCGCCGCTCCATCGACGCGGGGCAGCCCGGTCCCCGAGCGGAGCAGGTCGGGCTCGCGCTCGGGGTGCTGCGAGACCGCCTGGGCCAGCGCGTCGAGCGCGCCGTCAAGGGCCACCACCCGCCCGGCGGCCACCTCGCTGCGCAGGTAGGCGACCTGGTGGTCGTTGCGCATCTCCCCGCGGCTCGCCTCCCGCGCGATCGCGATGGGGACCTTGCCCATCCGCTGGACCAGACGGACCGTGTTCCCCGCGTGGGTGATGACCACATCGGCCTCGGCGATCCGCCGCTGTGCCTCCTCGTAGCCGATGAACGCAGCGTGCGGGCACGGCGGACTCAACTCGGAGGTGCCGGTCTGGCAGAAGACGTCGTGCTCGGCACAGACCGCCGTCAACGCCGTCAGCAGTCGGTCGAACGGCCACGGCCCCATCCCGACCGTGACGAACACCGAGAGACGACGGGCCATCAGTACAGCTCGCCCACGCACAGGGCACGCGGGTAGTTGGCCAACATGTCGCTGTGCTGGACCACCACCAGACTCCCGGCCCGCGCACACAGCCTGGCCGCGACGCCGGTGGTGTCGAGCACGTTCAGCGTCTCGACCCACCATGCCGGGATGCCGTCGAGCCGGGCTGCGAGGAAGTACGGGACCGCCACCCCGGTCCCGGCCGAGACGACCAGGTCGATACGGTCGCGCCGCAGGTGCTGCCGGGAACCGAGCACCGCCCGAGCCAACGCCACCGGTTGACGGGGGGTGAGCTCGTCGGCCCAGGTGACCCGCTCGTCGGCCAGCACCTCACAGGTGTCCGGGGCGGGGACGGCCACCCAGCTGACCTCGTGGCGCGACCACCACGGTCGCAGGGCGAGCAGGTCCAGCAGGACTCCCCCGGCGCTGGAGACCAGCAGGATGCGCCGTTGACACACGTCCACCGGCGAAACCTAACACTGCTACCCGGTATCGGGGAACGACCCGATGAAGCCTCCACGAGCCCCGCCGAGCCGCCTAGCGTGCGAGCGTGCCGCGTCTTGCGCAGGGTTCCTCGGGGAAGCGTGACAACCAGGTCCAGATTCCGTTGACGATCTTCGGGGGGGCCGGGTTCCTGGGCTCTGCCCTCGTCGAGAGCTGCCGGGCACGGGGGCGCGACGTCGTCTCGGTGGACCGGTTCGCCGACTCCCAGCCCGCGCGCACCGGGGTCACGACCGTGCCCCTGGATCTGTTGACCGACGACGTGGTCGAAACCCTGTCCGGGCTGCCCCCTGGCCCGGTCGCCCTGGTGGCGGGCAACAGCGATCCCCGGGGCGTGCGACCCTGGCAACTCGTGCTCGACAACACTGCCACGACCGCGCGGGTGCTGCCGTTGCTCGTCGGACGCCACGTCACCGTGGTCTCCTCGGTCGAGGCCTACGGCACCGCAGCGGCACCTCAGCACGAGCAGACGCCGCCCCAGCTCCCCTTGGACGACGACTCGCTGCGCGCCTGGAACGCCGAGCTGCTGACGTACGCCGCCCAGGCCTGTCCACCCTGGCGGCTCGAGCGGCTGTGCCGGCGCCTGGTCGATGCCGACGCCAGTGGCCGGTGGGTCTATGCGCTGGCGAAGCGGGCCCAGGAGCTGCTCGTCGCCGACGTCGTGCCCGTCGACCGGCTCACCGTGCTGCGGGTGACCAACCTGTTCGGTCCTGGTCAGGACCGGGTGGTGGCCAAGCTGGCGCGTCGCGCGATGGCCGGCCTGCCGCTCACGGTCGGCAACACCACGCGGACCTTCCTGGACGTCACCGACCTGGCCGACGCCATTGCCATCGGTCTGCCCGCCGGGGTGTTCAACGCTGGCGCTGGCTGCATACGCCTCCCCGACCTGGCCACCCTGGTCTGCGACGAGCTCGGACTCGATGCCGAGATCCGGGTCGTCGAGCCGCCCCCCCGCGACGCCGTCGGTGTCGTGGACACCACCGGTTTCCAGCAGCAGACCGGTCTCGTCAGTGAGCGGCTGGTCGAGGGCCTGCGATCCTTCGTACGGCGCCTGCGCGACGAACCGACGGTGCCGGCCTCGCGGTCGATCCCGATCGTCACCCCACCACGACCCGAGCACCCCGAGCTGTTGGCCGAGCGCATCGCAGCGAGCCTGTGGACCGGGTCGCTCAAGGACGGGCCTTGGACCGCTGCGTTGACTAGGGAGTTGCGGGACCGTCTGGAGCTCCCCGACGACCTGACCGTGCTGCCGACGTCGTCTGGCACGGCGGCGCTGCGGCTGGCGACCGTGGCCGTGGCGGGACCGGCCCGGCCCGGACAGGTCGCGGTCCTGCCGTCCTTCACCTTCGCCGCGACCGGGGAGTATCTGGCCCAGCTCGGCTACCGGCTGCGGTTCTGCGACGTCGACGAGCACACCTGGACGATGGATCCCGTGCGGCTCGAGGAGGTGCTCGCCGACGGCGACGTCGCGGTGGTCGTGGCCGTGGACGCCCTCGGCGCCCCGGCCGACTACGAGGCGATCACCGCCGTCTGCCGACGCCACGGCGTGCCGGTCGTCGGCGATTCAGCACCTTCACTCGGTGGGCATCACCAGGGCCGGCCACTGGGGTCCCAGGCCGACGCCCACGCGTTCTCTATGAGCTTCGCCAAGGTCGTCTCCGCCGCGGGTGGTGGCGGTCTCGCCGTCGTACCGACCGAGGCGGTCGACCGCCTCAGGTCGGGGATCGACTGGACCCGTTCGGCGGTGCTCGGGGAGGTGCACGCGGCCGCGGCCCTAGACCTCGTCGAGCGATTGGACGAGCTCGTCGCACGACGTCGGGCGGTGGCGCGGGTGTACGCCGAGCTCGAGGGGGCCGACCCCAGGATCCTCCCGCAGCGGACGAGCGCCGGCGACCAGCACGCCTGGGTGCACTGGGTCGCCCGCTTCCGCGGGGTCGAGCGGGACCTGCTCGCCAAGGAGCTGGAGGCCCTGGGAGTCGGAACCAAGCCCTACTACGCCCCCGTCCTGCATCGGCTGCCGTGGTGCGCCCCTGCCCCTGATGCGGCAGATGCCCCAGGTGCCCCGGATGTCGCGGACCTGCCGGTGACCGAGATCCTTCAGCGCGAGGCGTTGGCGCTGCCGATGTCCTCAGAGCTCAGCGTCGGGGAGGCCGAGCGGGTGTTCTGGTCGGTCCTCTCTGCGCTCAAAGAGGTTGGCGACGACCCACGATGAGCAGCTGCTTGCCCAGGTCGGCCAGGTCGGGCTGAGCGGCCAGCCGCCTCTCGGTGGCCAGGGCACCGTCGAAGTCGCGGTCCAGGCGACCGCTCAGGGCCTCCCGCCCGAAGGCACTGGCCCCCACCAGCAGACCGGACACGGTGACTACGTCAAGACCGGCGTCGGCGAACGCTCGCCTCAGCGTCGCTGAGTCCAGCAGGTGCAGGTCGGCCTCGACGCTGCCCAGCCGCCACACGCCGCGCCGGGTGGTGAGCCGGGTCAGGGCCTCCTCCTCCTTGCCGGCCGCTACCAGCTCCAGGGCGAGCGCCTGGAGGCTGTCGACCAGGACGGCGAGGATTCCGCCGGGACGCAACCAACCGGCGAGGTGGCCGATCTCGGCGGCGGGCTCGCGGGTGTACTGAAGTGACCCCATGGCCAGGATCACGTCTATCGAACCGGCCTCCAGATCGACGTCCTCGACGCGCTCGCGCACCAGTGTGAAGCGGCTGGCGATGTCGGCGCCCGGGACCCCGTCGCGTGATGGGGACAGTCGCCGAATCGCGTGCTCGGCCATCGCTGGGGCCGGCTCGATCCCCGTGACCGTGTAGCCAGCCTCGAGGAGCCGCTCGGCCCATCGCCCGACCCCGCAGCCGACGTCGACGACCGTGGCCGGTGGCTGCGGCAGTGCCACGGCGCAGATCTCCCAGGCGAGGTCGTCGTAGGCCCGCCGGTGAGTGACCGCGAAGTGCTGGTCGTAGTCCGGCGCGAGCAGGTCGTAGAGGGGCGCGCTGGACCTCATGCCGCGCTCCCCAGCGTCCGCCGGCCCATCCGCCACAGCACGTCCTCGACGTACGTCCGCGGGCGCCAGGCCAGGTTCAGCGCGTAGTTGCTGCCGCAGCCAACACAGTCCTTGCTGAAGAATCGGGCGTGCTCCTCGTGGTAGTCGTCGGCGCCGAGGATCGCCGCGACGCCGAGATCGCGCACGTTGGTCTGGGAGTCGTGCCCCCAGCAGCCGCCGAGCTCCCCGGTCGAGTGGACCATCACCTTCAACTGCGACTCCGCGCAGGGCAGGTCAGCCTGGAGCAGGTCCTCGAAGTGCCGGCGCAGGTAGGTCAGCTCGGAGTAGCGGGGGACGAACCGGCGATCCTGTCTCAGCTGCTCCTCGACCCGGTCCATGGCCGCCGAGATCCGGTCGCCGTCGATGCGGGCCTCGATGGACACCTGCCCGTCACGGAACAGGAAGGTCTGGTCGGTGGCCAGGTTGAGGTACAGCTGGACCCGCAACTGTTGGGCCAGTCGCATCATCTCGGGCAGCTCGTCGATGTTGGAGCGCATCACCGTGAAGTTCATCCGAACCCGCAGGTCGAGGCGGTCGCGCTGCTCGAGCACCCGCTCCAGGTTGGCTACCGTCTTGGCGAACGAGCCGGCGACCCCTCGCACCCGCTCGTGCACCTCGGCGCGTGGACCGTCGATCGAGACGTTGAAGCTGCGTACGCCGGCCTCGAGCACCGCCTCGCGTCGACGGTCGTCGAGCAGCACCGCGTTGGTGTTGACATGGAGGTTGCGGATGCCTCGCCGATAAGCGTGCGCCATGATCCGGGGCGCGTCGCTGCGCAGCAGCGGCTCACCGCCGGTGAAGTTCGCTTTGAGGATCCCGTAATCAGCGAGCTGGTCGATGACGTCGCACCACTCCTCGCTGGTCAGCTCACCGCGGGTGACCATGCGCCAGCAGGCGCAGCTGACGCACTTGAGGTTGCAGTTGTCGGTGAGGAACAGCTCGGCCACCAGCGGACGGACCCTCAGCCCCGGCGCCACGTGCTCCTTGATCGCCAGCCGGGCGAAGAACCGGGCGAGCTGCGCCTTGTCCCGCCATCCCTGGACCGCCGAACGTCGTGGTGCCCCCATCGCCCCTGCCCCTTGCGCGAGTCACGTTGCCCAACGCCGTTGACCAGCGTCGTTGTTCGCTGGCACCACGCTGCCACGCCAGCGGACCTGTGGGACCGCAGTGCAGGCCCCAATCCCCCGTATTGGGGCTCTGCCCGGCCCGGGAAAGCGGGCACTACCGGGAAAGCAGTCGCCTGACCGACCGCCCGCTAGGGTAAGCCGGTGATGGAGTTCGCTTTGCTAGTCCCGCAGCTCCTCGGCATGGATTGGATGGACCCGAACTGGCTGCTGGACAGGTTCGGCGCCGAGTTCTTCTGGATCAGCCTCATCATCATCTTCGTCGAGTGCGGGTTGTTCTTCCCGTTCCTGCCCGGCGACACCCTGCTGTTCGCCTTGGGCCTCTTCATCGCCGCGGGCCAGATCGACCTCTTCTCAGGCTCTACCGCCGTCGAGCTGATCATCGCCGCGTTGCTCCTTGGCGCCGCTGCGCTGCTGGGCAACATCAGCGGCTACGAGATCGGTCGGGTGATCGGGACGCCGCTCTATGAGCGGGACGGCCGGATCCTCAAGCGGAAATACTTCGACAAGACCCGCGAGTTCTTCGACGTCCACGGCAACAAAGCACTGGTGATCGGCCGCTTCGTGCCGTTCGTGCGCACCTACATCACCGTGGTGGCCGGGGTGACCCGGATGCCGCGGCGACGGTTCTTCTTCTGGAGCTTCGTCGGGGCGGCGATGTGGGTGCTCAGCGTCCTGCTCCTCGGCTACTTCCTCGGCTCGGCGTTTCCCAGCCTCGGGCAGAACATCGACAAGGCGATCATCGTGATCCTGGCCTTCTCGATGATCCCGATCGCCTACGAGTGGTGGAAGCACCGCCACCAGGACGCCACCGAGACCAAGACCGCCGACGTCGACTGACCCGCTCAGCCAGCCTGGGCGGCGTCGAGCTGTGCCTTGGTGAGCACCGGGCGGACCTCTAGTCCGACGTCGTCGAGCGGGTTCTGATCGGCTGGACTGCGGTCGATCGCGCAGATGACGACCTCGACGTTCGCACCCGCGTCTCGCAGCGCCCGGGTGGCGTCCCGCACCGCCCCCCCCGTGGTGATCACGTCCTCGATCAGCGTGACCTTCCGACCGGCGACGTCGGGACCCTCGGCCAGCTTGGCGGTGCCGTACTCCTTGGCTTCCTTGCGCACGAACAGCGCCGGCAGCCCGGTCCGCGCGCTGAGCACGGTCGCGATCGGCACCCCGCCGAGCTCGAGACCGCCGAGCAGCTCGGTGCCCTCGGGCAGTAGCTCGACCATCTGCTCGACCACCCGCGCCAGCAACGCCGGCTGGGACTCGAAGAGATACTTGTCGAAGTACTCGTGCGACACCTGGCCCGAGCGCAGAGTGAACTCACCGGTCAACCGGCAGCAGGCATCGATGTCCCCGGCTAGCTTGGCCCGCAGAGCATGGTCAGTGTCCGCTTGAGTCATGGCGGCTAGTCTCGCAGGCGTGCAGGCGTCTCGACTCCACGGCATCGAGCCGACGATCTTCTCCACCATGTCGGCCCTCGCCGTGTCCACCGGATCGATCAACCTCGGTCAGGGATTCCCCGATGTCGACGGACCACCATCGGTGCTGGCCGCTGCGGTTGAGGCAATCGGCCAGGGGCACAACCAGTACGCCCCGGGTCGCGGCATCGGTGAGCTTCGCAACGCGATCGCCCGCCACCAGCAGCGGCACTACGGCCTGGAGCTGGACCCCGACGAGCAGATCGTGGTCACCACCGGGTGCACCGAGGGAGTGGCCTCAGCGCTGCTCGGACTGGTCGATCCGGGCGATGAGGTGATCGTCCTCGAGCCGTACTACGACTCCTACGTCGCGATGCTCGCGATGGCCGGCGCTGTACGACGCCCGGTCACCCTGCGCGCCCCGGACTACCGCCTCGACCCGGACGAGCTTGGAGCCGCGGTCACGCCGCGGACCCGGTTCCTGTTGATCAACAGCCCGCACAACCCGACCGGCACCGTGCTGAATGCGACCGAGCTGGCCGCCATCGCAGAACTGGCCAACGAGCACGACCTGACCGTGATCACCGATGAGGTCTACGAGCACCTGACCTTCGACGGACACCGCCACCAACCGCTGGCCACCTTCCCGGGGATGTTCGAGCGCACGCTGACGCTGTCCAGTGCCGGCAAGTCCTACTCGGCGACCGGGTGGAAGATCGGCTGGGCGACGGGTCCCGAGCCGCTGGTGAGCGCTGTACTCGCCGCGAAGCAGTGGCTGACCTTCAGCTCGGGCTCGCCGTTGCAACCGGCGATCGCGCACGCCCTCGACCACGAGCCCGACTTCCCGACGGAGCTGGCCGTCGACCTGCAGGCCCGCCGCGACCTGCTGTGCGCCGGGCTGGTCCACGCGGGGCTGACCCCGAGGGTGCCGCAGGCCACCTACTTCGCGATGACCGACGTCTCCCACCTGGGCTGGGCGGACGGCCTGGAGTTCTGTCGGGCGCTGCCGGAGCGGGCCGGGGTGGTGGCGATCCCGGCGCAGGTCTTCTACGACGACCTGGACGCCGGTCGCCACCAGGTGCGTTGGGCCTTCTGCAAGCCGGCGCCGGTCATCAGCCAAGGCCTGGACCTGCTGGTGGCCGCCGATCTGACTCGCTAGGGCTTCGGCTGGCTCCACCGCTTGGCCTCGGGCCGCAGCAGCATCGCCATCGTCAGGGCGGCCGCGAAGAACGGGGCGATCATCACGAACTGCGTCAGCGTGGCCAGCCCCACCAATGCCATCGCAACACCTGTGGACAGCATCATCGCCAGCCGGGCCCAGCCGACACCACGGAAGAACAACCCGGCCAGCACCATCGCGCCCAGACCCCACGCGATGAAGAGTCCGCCCATCACCAGGGAAGTGGCGACGATGAACTGATCGCTCAGCCCGGCTTGGTTGACCTCGGGGTTCTGTGCCCGCATCTCGGTCAGCAGGGAGTCCGGGGACAGGGCCAGGTAGATCAATCCGAGAGCCATGGCGGCGACCCCGAACCCGGCGAAGGCCCAGGTCAGCACGCAGGCTCCCACAACCGGCGCCGGCCGCCGAGTTGCAGATTTTTGTCCGGTCATTCCCGGTTCGCTGACATGGGTTGCCGGATCACCGAAACCGACCATCGACCGCGGCTCCCCACCCGGCTCACCCGGCTCATCCTGCTCACCCCGAGCACCCTGCGGCGGTGCGGGCCGCCGACCTGTCGCGGGCGGGCCGACCGACCCAGACGCGGCAGCGACGGACTCAGCCGACGGGCCAGTTGTGGCCTGGCCTGGCCGGGCCGGCTTGGCCGGCTCACGACCGGCGAACCAGTCCCGAGCCGGAGGCAGCCAGAGCAGCAGAGCGCAGGCCGCGACCAGCGAAGACAGGAACCCTCCGGTGACCATCCCACTGATCAGCAGCGGCAGGGCCAGCACCGCCAACGCGAGCCGGGCCGGCTTGCTGCGCTTCAACACGTAGAAGCCCAGGATGGCGGCGGCGGTCGCACAACCGGCCGCGACCATGCCGAGCACGTGCATCACCGACAGCACCGAGCTGACACTCATCCCGAGTCCACTACCGGGCGGGCTGTCCAAGAATCCCTCGACGGCCTCCCGGGTCTCCAGGCTGCGCAGGTTGGCGATGGTCTGGAAAACCAGCAGCACCACGAACACCGAGCCACCCATGATGGCGTACGCCGCAGCGGTGACCTGGCGCGGACGTGCGGGGGTGTCGCTCACCGCCTCATTGCATCACGCGGGCGCAAACCGACGCTGCCGTCCCCGCGGCAGGGCACCGACGACGGCGAGCCCAAGCAGTAGAAGTCCGACGGCACATCGCGCTGGCTCTCATCGAACAACTGGACCGGAGGGACCCACCGTTCCCGGGGTGGTCCGTGAGAAGCGAGTCGACGCGGTCGATACGAACGACTGTCCGACGGCACCTACGGGCCCCAAACGTACAAAGTTCGCGACGTCAGGGCGATCTCCACGCTCAGATCGACTCACCGGTGGCCGAACTTTGTACGTTAGGGGCCAGCCCGCTCCCACAACTGTTGCCATCCGTGGCAGTTGGGACTCCTGTTCCTGAGTCGCCCCACCAGGCGACGTTGGTTGGGGTGCCACCCACAGCCAACGGCTTCAGTAAGGCGTTGACCCGACGATCGATGTTGTCGGGAGTGAGGGCTAGCTGGCTGATGGGGTCGACCCCCAGCCCGTCGGCTCGGTCCTATGCTGACCCCGTGCGGAAGCGCTGGGGGTCGCGGTACTGATCACCGTCGGGGGCTCGAGCCTGTTCACCGGCTATTTCGACGCCTCGGCCCGCGAGCCGCTCGACACGATCGACGGCTACCCCCAGCGCATCAACTTCGACCGACCCTCGCCGTCGTTGCCGGAGCGGCCGGGGGCGTTGGCCGCCACGTTGTACGACAACGACTTCGGCAACGGGCGCAACCTGGGCGTCACCGCAAAGGGGCGTTTGTGGGAACTGCCCCTCGACCTCGCCCTGCTGTCTCCGAACGGCCAGAAACTGCTGACCACTGCGCGGCGCGGCCGCACCCCTCGGCTGGTGCTGAGGGATCTCGTGACCGGTGAAGGGCGGTTCTTCGATCGCTTCGCGCAGCCTGCGGGCAGTGTCGAAGTCCGGCGGGTCGGACTCCGGCTGTCCACGCGCCAGCCGCCGGCCTGGGCGCCCGGGGGGTCCGCGGTCATGGGAATGTTCGGAGGGGGACCCGGCGGAGGTGGCTTCTCACCCCAGGTGTTTGACCTGCAATCCGGCGTGTTGATCGATGTCGCCGACGGACAACCAGCGGGCTTCGCGTCCGCCGACACGGCAGTGACGGTCCGCAAGGTCGCTGACGACGCCGCGAGCGGCGGCATCGCAGCCACCACTACCAATCTCAGGACGGGCCGGGCGACCCAACTCCCTCTCGAACTGGATGCCCCGTGGGAAGCAGACCCTCGCTCAGACCTGGCTGCCAGCATCTCGCCCAGCGGTGAAACCCTGTTGTTGGTCCAGGATGACCTGGGCGGCCTGCGCGGCAGCACGCTGCGGTTGTTCTCGATGGGCGACGGCAGCGAACTACCCTCACGCTCGATCAAGGATCGCGACGCCGGTTGCGCCCTTGGCTGGCTCGGCGAAGACCCCGTCATCCCAACGAAGCCATCGCATGCCTCGCTGCCGCTGCTTGGCTCCAGACCTGCCGCCGGTGCCGAGCTGGTCGCCGCGGACAGGTCGAGCGGGTTGGTCGCCGTCCACCCACGCCTGCAGTCGTCCTGCCTCCAGCTGACTACCCCCTCATTAGAGGCCGGCCCGCACCGCGCCTTCCTGAGCACGTGGACCGGCGATTGGGCGTGGTACTGGTGGCAACTGCTCCTCGCGCTGGCTGCCGCGCTGCTCCTCGCGC
>JBBPYJ010000062.1:0-13710 GCA_038200025.1 Propionibacteriales bacterium
GCAAGCAGGCGTGGACCAACCGGACCGGCACCGAGTACGTCTGGTTCAACAACGTCGAGACCCGCCCCGGGCAGGGCTACCCCCGACGGTATGAGGACCAGGAGGAGTGGAAGGGCGGCTGGGAGCTCAACAAGCGCGGTCGTCTCACCCTCAAGGCAGGTGGGCGCTTCAAGAAGCTCGCCACGATCTTCTCCAACCCCAAGATGCCCACGATCCAGGACTACTACGAGCCGTGGACCTACGACTACTCGACCTTGACCGACGCCCCCGCTCAGGAGCACACGCCGGTCGCGCGGCCGAAGTCGCTGATCTCGGGCAAGGACATGAGGATCGAGTGGTCGGCGAACTGGGACGACGACCTGGGCGGGTCGACGAAGACCGCCCACCTGGACCCGATGCTGAAGAAGATCGGCGACAAGGTGAAGTTCGAGTTCGAAGAGACCTTCATGTTCTACCTGCCGCGGATCTGCGAGCACTGCCTGAACCCCTCGTGTGCGGCGTCGTGCCCCAGCGGCGCGATCTACAAGCGCGAGGAGGACGGCATCGTCCTGGTCGATCAGGAGAAGTGCCGGGGCTGGCGGATGTGCGTGTCGGGGTGCCCCTACAAGAAGGTCTACTTCAACCACCGCACCGGCAAGGCCGAGAAATGCACGTTCTGCTTCCCGCGGATCGAGGTCGGTCTGCCGACCGTCTGCGCCGAGACCTGCGTCGGACGACTGCGCTACATCGGCCTGATCCTGTACGACGCCGACCGGGTGCTGGAGGCGGCCTCGGTCCCCGACGACCACGATCTCTACGAGGCCCAGCGGTCGATCCTGCTCGACCCCAACGACCCCGCGGTCGCCGCCGCCGCCGAGCGCGACGGCATCCCGCACGACTGGATCGAGGCCGCCCAACGCTCCCCGATCCACTCGCTGATCAACGTCTTCAAGGTCGCCCTGCCGCTGCATCCGGAGTACCGCACGATGCCGATGGTCTGGTACATCCCGCCGCTCTCTCCGGTCGTCGACGTCGTGCGCGACACCGGCGAGGACGCCGAGGACCCGGGCAACCTGTTCGCCGCCATCGACGCGCTGCGCATCCCGGTGGAGTACCTCGCCGAGCTCTTCACCGCCGGTGACGTCGGCCCGGTCGACCTGGTGCTGAAGAAACTGGCCGCGATGCGCTCGTACATGCGCGACATCAACCTGGGCCGAGAGCCCAACGGTGCCATTCCTGCCGCGGTAGGGATGACCGAGGAGGAGATGTACGACATGTATCGCCTGCTGGCGATCGCCAAGTACGACGAGCGCTACGTCATCCCCCCTGCTCACGCCGAGCAGGCGCACTCGCTGGAGGAGATCGGCACCGAGTGCGCGGTCTCGGAGTACGGCGGCGGGAACCCCGACCTGTTCGGGGAGGGATCGGGGATGCCGACGCCGATCGCGGTCGAGAACTTCGAGATGCTGAAGAACCGGCAGACGTCGGACTCGATGGCGGCTCCCGACGACAAGGGGGCGCGGGTGAACCTGCTCAACTGGGACGGGAAGGGGACCCCGAAGGGGATGTTCCCGCCGGCCCCGGGAGGGACAGGCCCGGTTGATGAGCCGTCCACGCCGGACACCTCCAAGGACGGACAGACCGGTTCTGGAGGAACCGGCGGGCTGACCGGAGGGGCCGATTTGCGATGAGTCCACTCAATCTGCGCCGTCGTCCTGCGCTTGCGGTGACCGGTGACGCCCTGGACGGACCGCTGCTCAGCCTGGCCTGGCAGTCGGCCTCGTTGCTGCTCGCCTACCCCGACGAACGACTCGAGGCCCACGTCAACCTGGTGCTGCGCGAGTCCAGGCTGTTGCCGGACAGCGTCGCAGAGCCGCTGCGGGCGACCGCGTCGCGGCTGACGGCCCAGGACCTCGGTGAGCTGCAGGCCGACTACGTCGAGACCTTCGACACCCGTCGGCGTAACAATCTCTTCCTGACCTACTTCGCCCACGGCGACACCCGCAAGCGCGGATTGGCGCTGCTGCGGTTCAAGCAGACCTTCCAAGCCTCCGGGGTGGACCTGGACGACGACGGCGCCGACGGGGCCGAGCTGCCCGATCATCTGTGCGTGGTCCTGGAGTACGCCGCACTGGTGGACCGCGAGCGCGGCCGCCAGCTGCTGCTCGATCACCGAGCCGGGTTGGAGCTGCTGCGGATGTCGCTGGCCGAGGCCGACTCCCGCTGGGCCGGCGCGGTGGCCGCGGTCACTGCCACCTTCTCGCCGCTGAAGGGTGAGGAGAAGGAGGCGATCCGCCGGCTGGCCGCCGAGGGGCCACCCGAGGAGGAGGTCGGACTCACGCCGTACTCCACCCCGGGCTTCGACCCCGGTCCGGCGCGACCCGATTCGAGTGCACCGACCCCGTTGCCGATGCCGTCGTTCCCAGGAGGCCGCTGACATGGACGTTTTCTTGTGGGTGATCGTGCCCTACCTCAGTCTTGCGGTCTTCGCGGTCGGGCACTTCTGGCGCTACCGCTACGACAAATTCGGCTGGACTACCCGGTCCTCGCAACTGTACGAAGACAAGCTGTTGCGGTTGGGCTCGCCGCTCTTCCACTTCGGGATGCTCGGGGTCCTGGGCGGACACATCATCGGTCTGCTGGTGCCGCGCTCCTGGACCGATGCCATAGGTATCAGCGACGAGGCCTACCACGTCGTCGCGATCACCGGCGGCCTGGCGGCCGGCATAGCCGCGGTCGTCGGACTGGTGATCCTGATCTATCGCCGGCGTACCAACGGACCGGTCGTCTCGGCCACCACAAACATGGACAAGGTCATGTACGCGTTCTTGGCCGCCGCGATCCTGCTCGGCATGTGGAACACCATCGCCGGCTCGATCCTGACCATCGGCGGTGAGTACAACTATCGCGAAGGTGTTTCGGTCTGGTACCGATCGTTCCTGGCCTTCAATCCGGATGCGGCCCTGATGGCTAAAGCTCCGTTGGGCTTCCAATTACACGCCCTGGTCGCCTTCTCGTTGTTCGCGTTGTGGCCGTTCACGCGGTTGGTCCACGTCTTCAGCGCCCCGGTGGGCTACCTCACCAGGCCCTACATCGTCTACCGCAGCCGAGACGACCAACTGGGCAGCCACCGACCCCGCCGCGGTTGGGACCGGGTGGGGTGAGGGTCAGGAGGCAGCGGCGTCGGACACCGCGCGCAGGCCGGCGGGGTCAAGCACGCTGATCCGGCCGCGGGCCAGCGAGATCAGGCCGCGTTGGGCGAATTCACCCAGCACCTTGGTGGTGGTCTCGCGCGAGGTGCCGGCGAGCTCGGCCAACTGCTCGTGGGTCACCTGCACGACCGGTAGGCGCGACAGCGGGCGATGGGTCGCTAGGGTGCCGAGGGCCCCGGCGATCCGCTGGGGCACGCTCTTGAACACCGCATCGGACAGTCGTTCCTCCAACAAAGCGAGTCGGCGGCCCAGGATCTCGGAGATCCGGGCGGCGATCCGCGGGTCGCCGAGCAGCATGGTGCGCACGTCGTCGCGGCCCATCACGCAGACTGTCACGTCGTCCATGGCCTCGGCGAAGTTGTCGTGCATCAGCTGGCCGACCACCACCATCTCGCCGAAGATCGTGCCGGGCAACAGGATCGAGGTAGTCAGTGCCCGTCCGTCGATGGACAGCCGGAAGATCCGGACCCGGCCGGACTTGAGGATGAACAATGACTCGGTCGGGTCCTGGGGGGTGTGCAGCAGCTCGCCGGCGGCGTACGCACGCATCGGCGCGGCGGCCGCCATCTGCGCCATCTCCGCCTCGCTGAGGTCGGCGAAGATGTCGACCTCGGCCAGGCACCAGGCGGCATCGGAGCTCGCGGCGTCCGGGACGCCCTCGGGCTCGCGCATCAGCGGCGACCAGGCCCGCGGAGCGGGCGCGGCCAGCATCGTCGGGTCCAGGACGGCGCATTGCGGGAGGGCACACTCGATGGTGGCAGTGCCCACCAACCGTGGCAACCGATCGGCCTCGCGCACCTCACTCCCCGAGCAGCGTGGTGGCGGGCTGGAAGGCCACCCAGGCGAACCAGAACGTGTCGAGATGTACGACGGGAGCCAGGATCTCGCCCTCCAGCGAACCGGCCACCGCGCGGCCGAAGACGCTCCACTGCGATCCGGTGCCGCGATCGGTGATCACCCCGTCGTCGGCGACGAACTCGAGCTCTTGAGCGCCCACCCGCGGATCGAAGGCCGCGACAGTGCCGATCTCGCGTCCATCGGCGATCTCCCGGCCACCCAACGCGGTCACCTGCCCCGGCAGGTGCCATAGCGTCACCGGATCGGCACCCACCTGGACCCGGGTGACTCCGGCATCGGCGAGGTCGGTGCGGCGTACGGCGATGGCGTTGTCACCGGCACCGACCCCGACCACCCGCTCCTTCGGCGGCAGCCGCGGATCCGAGGCGCCTGGCAGCGGGAAGATCGGCTCGGAGTTCACGTCCTCGTCGTAGCCAACGTAGGGGTTGTTCCCGTAGTCACGCTCGTGTCCGGTGTCCCGGTTCAACACCAGCGCGTCCGGGTGCTCCGCGCGGAACTGCGCCCACCCGACGGTGCCCATCGGAATGCTCTCCAGCTGGGTCCCGGTGCGGGCCCCCACCGACGCGGTGCCGGTCAGCTGCGGCCACAGCGACTCGGTGGCCCGGTCGAACATCACCAGGTTGTCGGCGTACAGCCGGCCCGAAACCCCGAAGGTCGTGACCTCGCCGTCGACGGTGCGTTCGAAAGCCACTCCGGAGTTGCACAGCGGGCAGTAGGTGACGGCGACCGGGGTGCCGCCGATCGTGTCGTTGACGATCTCGTGCCAGGTCAGGATGCCCAGCGGATAGCCGCGGGTCTCCTCGCCCACGGTCAGGCTGAGCAGTGGCTCGTCGTCCTCCAGCCACTCGACCTCGGCGGCAGGATCGAAGCTCGGCTCGTCGATGGACGGGATGCCGTCCGGTGGCGGACCGCCCGACAACAGGTCGTCCAGGTTGATCAGCGGATCGGGGAAGGACTCGTCCTCCGGGTCGTCCAGCGCCGAGGCGCCCGAGAATTCGTGGACGTTACCGCCTCTGCCCCCGGCATCGCCGGTCTCGCCAGCCAAATCGGCCGCTGCCTCGCTGCCTCGAGCGTCGGCCTCGTCGACGTCGCTTCCGCAGCCGGTCGCCAGCAAAGCGACAGCGGTCACGGCACCCGCCAGGCGACCCCAGCGACGAGCCGGCCGGGTCGATGACCGGGGCATCGATCAGCCCACCAGATCGTCGACGACATCTACGAGGGCCTGGTCGTCCAGGAATCCGGTCGCGGCCTCGTCACCGTCGGCGTCCAGCACGACGTACGTGCTCTGCGAGGTGACCTCGAAGTGTCGCCACACCGCGCCGTCCGGGTCGGACACCACGGTGACGGCGTCGCCAACGTTGCTCGCGAAGTCGGCGATGGCCGCCTCCTCGTCCAGGGCGCCCACCCCGACCACGGCCACGTCGTCGCCGAACTGCTCGGCCAACTCGCTGACGCCGGAGATCTGCGCCCGGCAGGTGGGACACCACGGCGCCCAGAACCAGAACACCGCGGGCTTTCCGGCCAGCTTCGAGGCATCGAAGTCGGTGCCGGCCACGGTCTCGGCGGTGAAGCGCAGCGAGCTGGGCGCCGAAGCGTTGCTCACCCCTGCTGCGGAGCCGGGTATGTCAGCGGTGTTCGCGGTGTTCGTGCCACACCCGGCGAGCAGGGCGGCGGTGGCGATCAGCAAGGCAAGGGTGCGCATGGGTCACGGTAGGCCGTGGTCGAAGACCGCGTCGGTGAGCGGGCTTACACAGCACCGGGAAGCCGGTACGACCCTCGCCGTGTTCACCAACATATGAACAGTGATCAGGTGACCAGCCGTCCCGTCGACTTCCCCGGACCGGGTGCGGACCGACTGGCGGGTTCCCTGGACCTTCCCGTTGGTGAGGTGCGGGCCACCGCGGTGTTCGCGCACTGCTTCACCTGCAGCAGCCGGTCGCATGCCGCATCTCGGATCTCCCGTGGTCTGGCCCGGCAGGGGATCGCGGTCCTGCGCTTCGACTTCACCGGGCTCGGCAAGTCGAACGGTGACTTCGCCGACACCGGGTTCGGCAGCAACGTCGGCGATCTGGTGGCTGCAGCGACCTGGCTGGCCGACGAGGTCGGCCCGGTGGCGCTGCTCGTCGGCCACTCGTTGGGCGGAGCAGCGGTGATCGCCGCAGCCGACCTTTTGCCGCAGGTGCAGGCAGTCGCGGTGGTCGGGGCGCCGGCCGCGCCCGAACACGTCGCTCACCTGGTGTCGGAGCTGGAAGCCGTCGCTGCAACGCCGGGAGACGCAGCGGTTCCGATCCGGATCGGCGGGCGCCCGTTCCAGCTGCGCCGCTCGTTCCTGGACGAGATACGCGGAGTCGACCAGGAGTCCCGGATCTCCGCCCTGGGCCGCGCGCTGCTGGTCCTGCACTCGCCGACCGACGAGATCGTGGGGGTGGACAACGTACGCCGGATCTTCGAGGCCGCCCGTCATCCGAAGTCGTTCGTCGCCCTCGACGGGGCCGACCACCTGCTCGACGAGCCGCGCGACGCAGCGTGGGGCAGCCGAGCTGATCGCCACCTGGGCCGCCCGCTACGTCCCCGGTATGCGGGCCGAACAGGGCGCCGAGGAGCTGACGGCCGAGGAGCCTGACGCTGGGACTACCGAGATGATCGCCGACGGCAGCGTGGTCGTCCAGGAGCTAGACGGCCAAGATGGCCTCACCCATCGGGCGCGCACCAATGCCCACACCTTGCTGGTCGACGAGCCGCCTGCGGTCGGGGGTGCGGACCTCGGCCCGTCGCCGTACGACGAGCTGCTCGCCGGGCTGGGCGCTTGCGCCTCGATGACGATGCGGATGTATGCCCGGCGCAAGGGCTGGGACGTTGCTCCCGCCCAGGTGCGGCTGTGGCACGAGCGCATCCACGCGGACGACTGCGCGGCGTGCGAGACCGGCACCGGCATGCTCGACCGGATCAACCGGGAGATCACCCTGGATCCCGATCTGCGCGCCGAGCAGCGCGAGGCCTTGGGGCGGATCGCCGACAAGTGCCCCGTGCACCGCACCCTGACCAACGAGGTCGAGATCGCCACGACCGTGGTCTCAGGCCGCTCGGCCGATGGCGGCGGCATCAGGATCGAGCACAGCGGTTGGGTCGCGGGGCGTGGACGCTGCAGGACTGCCAGGTCGCGGCCCTGTTGCCGGTCCTGGCCGGTGCGCAGGCGCGGCTGGTGGTAACGAGACCGAGGCGAGGGGCGCCCAGATCTAGCTGCATCCAACTGGACGAATCCCGTGCCGCTTCGCGATCTCGGCACCCTCGCCGCTAGTGGCCACTAGTCAGGGCTATCGGGGGCCACGATCCGACCGCGGGCTCCTGGTCGGAGGTGGATCTCGACGCGTTCATCGGCAGCGACCGTCTGGTCGGGCGGCAGTTCGACTTCGACCCGGGTCGGTCCCTCGGGCCGGGGTTCATCGATCTCCACGGTGACCGTCTGACGGGGTCCGCTGCGGCGGGAGTTCAGCACCGTGCCGGCCAGCCCGGGCCGGCTGCCTTGTTGGGGGTTCTCGCGATCAGGTGGCCGGCGAGGTGAGAGCACCAGCTCTTCTCGGCGCAGCAGCAGCACAGCCTCGCCATCGGTGCCCGGGCCCCGAGATCCACCGGGCAGCGCTTCAGGTGGCAGTGCGATCGTCCCCAGCGCCGAGTGGTGGCCGCCGTTCGCCACCCGCCCCGTCAGCTCGTTGAAGCCGCCGACGAGTCTGGCCGTGGCCAGCGTGGCCGGTCGCCGATACAGATCCTGCGGCGGCCCGACCTGGTGCAATCGACCCTCGATCAGCACCGCCGCCCGATCGGCCAGCGAAGCCTCGTCGAGGTCGTGGGTGACCAGGACGATGGTCGGGGAGACCGCGGCCCGCACCTCGGCGAGCAGATCGTGCATCGACGTCCGCAGCTCGGAGTCTAGGGAGCTGAACGGCTCGTCGAGAAGCAGTACGCCGCGCTGTGCTGCCAGCGCCCGGGCCAACGCCACCCGCTGCTGCTGACCACCGGACAGCTGGCGCGGATGCCGACGCCCCATCTCACTCAGGTGCACCAACTCGAGGTAGTCCTGGGCCCGCGCCCGAGCGGCCCGGCGGCTCAGGCCGCTCAGCCGCAGACCGAAGGCGACGTTGCCCAGCACGTCGAGATGGGTGAACAGATGCGGTTGCTGGAACATCACCGTCAAATCGCGAGACTCCGGGGGCTGGTCGGTGACCTCCTTGTCGTCCAACAGCACCTCACCGCGGGTCGACGCGGTCAACCCGGCGGCGATCCGCAGCAGGGTCGACTTGCCGGATCCCGAAGGACCGACGATCGAGACCATCTCGCCGTCGGCAATCGTCACGTCGACGTCGCTGACGGTGTCATCGGTCGCGCCTGGGAAGCGGTGCCCGATCCCTCGCAGCGTCAGCGAGCTCATGGCTGGGCGACCCTTGAACCAACCGGCGCGTCGGGCGAGGCCCGCAACCGCCGCCGGGCCGCCATCGCGACCCCCGAGACCACTGCCACCAGCAGCACCGGTGGCAGCGCCGAGGCGATCGCGAGCACTGCGACGGCCGGCTCGTTGCCCGAGCCGCTGGCGGTGGCACCGAGCAGGATCGGCACCGTCACCCACTGGCCGCCGCCGAGCAGCAGGATGACCACGTAGTCGCTCCAGCCGACCAGGAAGGCCAGCACCGCGGCCACCGTCAGGCTGCCGGTGAGCGCCGGGAGGGTGGCTCGGCGTCGGGCCAGTCGCGGGTCGGCGCCGAGGCTGCGGGCCTGCTCTTCGATGCCCGGATCCAGGGCGGCGTACCCCGCGGCCATCGTGTAGGCGCAGTAGGGCAGTGCGAACACCACCAGTACCGCGACCACCGCGACCGGGCCGGGGATCCGCAGCCGCAGCGCCAGCACGTCAAGACCCATCGCCACGGCGAACGGAGGCAGCAGCACCGGCAACAGCAGGATCACAGCGACCAACCCCGGTCGCCGGGTCTCGCGCCACCCGATGGCCCGACCGGCCATCGCGCCCAGCGGAGTGGCGATGGCTGCCACAGTGAGCCCGAGCAGGCAGGAGCGTAGGAACGCCGACCCCAGTCCACCCGTCGACACCTCCCGCCAGGCCTGGAGACCCCAGACCTGCGGCAGCGCGGCCGGGGCGCTCCACCGGTCCGCGAACGCCCAGACCAGGAGCGGCACCAGGGGGACCAGGAGCCAGACACTCGCCAGCGCTGCCAGGACCAGGCCCCCGGAGCGTCCCGGCGTACGCCGCCCCCGCGCACCAGCCCTCGCGCTCACGGCCGGCTGCTCCGCGACGCCGACTGCGTCTTCTGCAACGAGTCCCGGGACCCAGCTCGCGACCCTGGGCGACCCACAGCCCGGGGCGCGACCGCGGTCCGTAGCGACGGAATCGTGGCCAGTACGGCGACCGCCGCGACCAGCGCGAGCAGCGCACCGGTGGTGGCCGCTGCCGCCGCGGCGGGCCGGGCGGTCAGCTCGATCGACCCGAAGAGCCGGAAGGCGAGCACCGGCAGCGGCTCGGGGGTGGTGCGCCCCAGCAACGCGGCGACCTCGTAGGAGCCCACGATGTACACGAACACGATCAACGAGGCCGCCCCGGTCGCCGGCAGGGAGGTGGGCAACAGCACTCGCGACCAGCGCTGCCAGGGTCCGGCGCCGAGCACCGAGGCGGTCTCCAGACGTCGCCGGTGTCCGGGTCCCAGCGCGGCCACGACCACCAGGGCGACGAACGCCGACTCCTTCCAGGCCAGCTCCAGCACGGTGGCGATCGGCCAGGGTCCGGCGACCAGTCGCGGCCAGCCACCGGGGTCCACCCCGCCAACCCGAGCGGCCATCCCCCCGTTGGCGAGCAGCAGGCTGACCGAGGCCGCCCCGACCAGGTGCGGCACCGCCAGTACGGCGGCGGCCAGCGCCCCCACGATCCGCGAGCTGCGGGCCTCGCTCAGGATCACCTGGGCGACAAACAGTCCCGCAATGGCGGCGATCAGTGTGGAGCTCACCGCGATCGTCAGCGTCTCACGCAGCGCGCCGGCCAGGTCCGGGCCGAGGGCCCGCCAGCCGTCGAGCCCGGGCGTGGGGTCGCCGTACAACGGGAACAGGCCGAGTGCGGTCGCGACAACCGCTGCCATCCCGGTGCAGGCCACCAGGAGCACCGCAAGCACCGCGGGGGTGGCTCCGCCAAGCGATCGCGGAGTCATCAGCGCTGGCCGAGCACCTGACGTCGCCAGCCCTCGTCGAGCGGCGCCACCCAGTCCGAGGAGAGCTCGGGGCCGGCGTTGCGCGACAGCACCTCGTACGGCGGCACGACCGGCGACTGCGGCAGCTGAGCAAATAGATCCCGATCCGCTGCGTCCAACAGATCCAGGTCCAGCACCGTGAACTGGCCCCAGGTGTCGGGGTCGGCCTTGGCCGCCTGCTGCTGCGGGGACAGCGCCAGGTTGGCAACGACCCGGGCGCCCGCGGAGTCGCCGGAGCTGGCCGGGATCGCCAGGAAGCTGGCGTTGCCAACCGTGCCTTCGTCGAGCGGCAGCACCTTGGTGGTCGAGGGGAAGGTGCCGTCGGCCACCAGTTCGGTCAGGGTCGCCGGGCCGTAGGTCATCGTGAAGTCGACTTCGCCGTCGGCGAACAGCCGGTCCAGGGCCACCGAGTCGCGCGGATAGGTGGTGCCCTCGCGCCACAGGTCGGGTGCCACCTGCGTCAACGCGTCCCACAGCGGCGGGGCCAGGTCGTCGAAGGTCGACTGGTCGAAGCGCGACGGAACCTCTGCGGCGCCGCCGGAGACGGCGTACAGCGCCTGCCGCACGAAGACCGATCCGGTGAAGTCCGGGGGAGCGGGATAGGTAAAACGGCCGGGGTGCTCGCGGGCCCAGTCCAGCAGTCCGGTCAGGGACGTCGGCGGGTCGTCGACGCGGGTGGCGTCGTAGGCGAAGGTGAACTGGGCCTTGTGCCACGGCGACTCGCAGCCGTCCACCGCGACCCCGAAGTCCGAGGCGACCAGCGGGTCGTCCTCGGCGACGTACTCGCGGTTGGGCAGGGTGTCGGCCCATCCACACAACCAGGCGTCCGCTTCGCGGCCGGTGGCGAAGTTGTCCCCGTTGACCCAGACCAGGTCGACCTCGCCGTCGGTGGTGCCGGCGGCGCGCTCGGCCAGCACCCGCTGCAGCGCGTCCTTGGTGTCGGCGACCGGCACCCGCCGCAGGGTCACGCCCAGCTCCTTGGCGGCCGGGGCGAGTACGTCGTCGACGTAGGCGTTGGCGCGGTCGTCACCGCCGTACATCCACAGATCGACCGTCTGCCCCTGCGCGTCTGCGACGATCTGTTCCCAGGGTTGCTCGGAGGCTGTGGTGCCGCTGGCAGCATCGCTGTTGCCGGGGGCGGCACAGGCTGACGCGGCCAGGGCAAGACCGAGCAGGCCAGAACCGAGCAGGCCAGAACCGAGCAGGCTAGAACCGAACTGGGCAGAACCGAAATGGGCAGAACCGAAATGGGCAGAACCGAACTGGGCAGACAGCTTGGACGAGGAGCGACGTGGACGGCGCATCCGGCCTCCTGACGAGGGCCACCCGGGTCGGGCGGTCGTGGTTGTGGCTTCGGGTGATGGTAGTCATGGACGCAGTCGTATTCGTGGGGGGAACACAATGACCGGCCCGGAGACTTCCCGGTCCGTGCCGACCATCGCAGACAGACGCTGGGCGTGGGCCCGATTCGCGCTGTTGGTGGCTGCCCTGGTCGCGCTGCTGGTCGTCGGAGAGGTGCGCGGCTGGCCGGGGGAGTCCGCATTGCGCGCCCGGGTCGACTCCGCGGGCGCCTGGGGAGCAGCGGTGTTCGTGCTCGGCTACGCGGTGCTCGCCCTGCTGCCGGCGCCGAAGGGGGTGCTGACCGCTCTCGGCGGCGCGCTGTACGGCGTGGGGCTGGGTGCGCTGCTGTCGTGGACCGGTGCGCTGATCGGAGCGGCCCTGGCCTTCTGGCTGGGTCGGTTGATGGGCCGTGATGCGGTGAACCGGCTGCTGAACGGACGCCTGGATCGCGCCGACGCCGCCCTCGCCGAGCACGGCTTCCTCGCGGTGGTCGCGGTGCGCCTGGTGCCGGTGCTGCCGTTCACCGCGATCAACTACGCGGCCGGCCTGACCGGCGTCCGGTTCGCGCCGTACCTGCTCGGCAGTGCCATCGGGATGGCACCGGGGAGCCTGGCGTACGCCGCCCTCGGCGGGGCCGGGACCAGCCCCTGGGGGGTCCTGCTCGGGCTGACCGGACTCGTAGTGGTGGGTCTGGTCGGCAGTCTGCTGGGGCGGCGGCTGCTGCCCGGCTCGGGCGACGCGAAGCGGTCGAGCCCGAACCCCGATGACACCTCGACGAAGGAGGTCGACTGATGTTCGACACCACCGTGCGTGCGGCGCTCGAGGCGCCGCTGGATCGGGTCGCGGGCTGGCTCGACCGGCCAGGCATCAGCCCCGATCGGCTGACGTTGGCGGGACTGGGGGTGGGACTGGCGAGCGCTGGCGCGGCTGCAGGTCGGTGGTGGGCCGTCGCCCTGGTGTGCTGGCTGCTGTGCCGGGTGCTCGACGGGTTGGACGGTCCGCTGGCGCGCCGACGTGCGCGGGCGAGCGCCACCGATGCCGCTGATGTCGCCGGTAAGGCGATAGGCAGCCCGAGCGGCAGCCCAGCCGGCGGCTTCTTCGACATCACCGCAGATTTCACCGTGTACGGGGCCACGGTGGTCGGGGTGGCTATCGGCGTCGCCGGTTCTGCGGAATCGACCGGAGCGGTCGGGGAGTGGCTGCCATTCCTGGCGGTACTGCTGGCCTACTACGTTAACGGTGCCGCGTTCCTGGCCTTCTCCTCGATCGCCGAACGCACCGGGCACCGCATCGACGACGGGCGATCGCTGAGCTTCCTCGGAGGTCTCGCCGAGGGTACCGAAACGGTCGTGGTGCACTCGGTGTGGCTGATCCTCCCGTTCTGGGCGCCGCAGATCGCCACCGTTTGGGCGGTGGTAGTCGGGGTCAGCGCAGGCCATCGGGTCATTGCCGGCTATCGCACCCTGCGTTTGCCACCGGGTTGACCGGCAGTCCGTCCCCTCGTCCGGGAGCGGATCGAACCCACCCCCGCATAGTCCCTAGCGTTCAGCACCCTTTTCCCGCCCCGAGTGGTGCCGTTTGCTAGGGACTATCGGATCCGGGCTCGGGTGATCACCCCGGGCGCTTGGTCACCCACCAGCGCCGGGTCCGCATCAGCACCGTCGTCGCGGCGCTCACCGTGGGGGTCTTCAGCTTGCGCTGGACATCGGAGATGGCGGCCTGCCAGAGCCCGTCGTTCCAGGTGGGATAGGCGTGGGTGACCCCGGCGAGAACCAGGGTTCGTAGCCCGCGGCTGACCGCCAGCCCGAGCTCGCCGAGGGTCTCTCCGGCGCGCGGACCGACCACGGTGGCTCCCAGGATCCGACCGCGACGATCGACGCCAGCTTGGTGCGTCCATCGGTGTCGGCCTCGGCGACGGCACGATCGACGTGGGTGTGCGACCACTCCAGCACGCGCTGCCCCGGTCCCGGGTCACCGGTATCCGCACCGACGGCGGCCACCTCGGGGCTTGTGTAGGTGACCCGCGGAACTGCGCTCTCGTCGACGGTACGACGCAGGCCGAGCACCGCGTTGCTGGC
>JBBPYJ010000063.1:0-6827 GCA_038200025.1 Propionibacteriales bacterium
CAGGAGCGGATCGCGGAGCTGTTCGGCCACCCCGCGGCGCTGTTCACCCCGACCGGTTCGATGGCCAACGTGCTGGCCGTGCGCGGGCTGGTGGAGCCGGGCCAGGAGGTGCTCTGCGAGTCCTCCGCGCACATCACCCGGGCCGAGCTCGGTGCCCACGGCGCCTTCTCCGGTGTCACGATGCGCACCTGGACGGCCCCCCGCGGCCAGCTGGACCTGCCGGCGATCCGGCACCTGTTCGCTCCTGATCTCGGACCGTTCCTGGTGCCGACCGCGGCGGTGTCGGTGGAGAACACCCACAACTTCGCCGGGGGAGCGGTGCTGCCGATCGATGACCTGCGGTCCCTGGGAGCCTTCGCCGACGAGGGAGGGATCAAGGTCCACCTCGACGGCGCGCGGATCTGGAACGCGCACGTGGCGACCGGGACACCGCTTCGTGAGTACGGCGCGGTGGCCGACGTGGTGACCGTGTGCCTGTCCAAGGGGCTCGGTGCTCCGGTCGGCTCGCTGCTGATCGGGTCGACGGAGCTGATCGCCCGAGCCCGGGTCTGGCGCAAGCGGATGGGTGGCGGGATGCGTCAGATCGGGATCCTCGCCGCGGCCGGTCAACACGCGCTGGATCACCACCTGGAGCGGCTGGCCGAGGACCACGAGCACGCCCGGCTGCTCGCCGAGGCCTGTGGGGCCGACCCCGGCTCGGTGGACACCAACATCGTGGTGTGGGAGAGCACGGACGCACCCGGCGCGGTCGCTGCCGCATCAGAGGCCGGAGTTGCCATCTCCCAGGTCGGCCCGACCACGGTGCGGGTGGTGACCCACCTCGACGTCGGCCGCAGCGAGATCGACCAGGCTGCGGTAGTGCTCTCGCGTCTCAGACCGTGAGGTGCTGAACCTCGCCCTCGATCTTGCGGCGGGGGACCAGCTCCACCACCAGCATCGCGGCCAGCACCATCAGCCCGCCGACGATCATCCGCCCCCCCACCGACTCACCACCCAGGGCCACGGCGAAGAACGCGGCGAACACCGGCTCCATACTCATGATGATCGCCGTGCGGGTGGGTGCCAGGTGAGCCTGGGCCCAGGTCTGGGCCAGCATCGCCAGGGCCGCAGCGAAGACCGCCATGTAGAGGATCGAGAGCCAGTCCCGGGTCTCACTCGGGACGGCGATCCCGTCCGGGGCGGTGGCGACCAGGCAGACGACCGCGACCAGATAGAGCTGGACGATCGACATGCCCAGCGCCTGGTCCGGGCGAGACCAGGCGCCCAGCCCGACGATGTGGAGGGCGTAGAGGACGGCGGCGACCAGGGTTAGCGACTCGCCGTACCCCACCGAGAATCCCTCCAGCGTGAGCACCCCGAGCCCAGCCGTGGCCAGTGCGACCGCACCCCAGGTGAGCGGGCCGATGTGGGTGCGCAGCAGCCAGGCGGCGAGCACCGGGGTGAACACGACGTACATCCCAGTGATGAAGCCCGAGACGCTGGCGGGGGTGTGCGCCAGGCCGGCGGTCTGCAGGATCTGGGCGATTCCGTAGACGGTGCCCAGGATCGCTGCGTGCCGCCGCGCCGCGCGGTCCAGGCGGCCGATGGCGCGGGGGAAGATCACGGTCAGGACGACGGCGGCGATCGTGAACCGGATCGCCAGGAAGTCCAGGACCGGCACCCGGTCGAGCAGGTCCTTGATCAAGAAGAAGGTCGAGCCCCAGGTGGCGGTGACCAGCAACAACGCGACACTGGCGAAGAGCCTGGTCTGTCGCGAAGGGGCGTGTTGCTGCGGCACCCGCACAGCGTAGGGGTCAGACCAGGTAGAGGGTGATCGTCGAGCCCTTGGGTACCAGGGTCCCGGAGCCCGGGTCGACATCCATCACGTATCGCAGGCCGAGGTAGGACGCGCCCTCCTCGACCTCGACGCCGAACCCGGCCGACTCCAGCATCTCGGTGGCAGCATCGACCCCGGTCGCGATCAGGCCGTCGGGAACCGCGACCAGCTCGGGTCCCTTGGAGAGCGTCAGCTCCACGGTCTCACCACGGAACAGGCTGCCGGAGGCGGGGCTTTGCGTCAGCACGTACCCCTGGGGAACGTCGTCGTCGAACTCCTCGCCGACCTGCTCGACGACCAGACCGCGCTTGGTCAGCGCCTGGTCGGCTCGATCCCCGTCGAGTCCGGTCCAGTCCTTGACCTTGACCGGTCTGCGGCCCTTGCTCAGGACCAGGTTGACTGCGGTGCCAGGTTTCAGGGTCTTTCCGACCGGTGGGTCGGCGCGGATCACGAGCCCCGCCCCGACGGTCTCACTCCAGCGCTCGACGGACTTGCCGAAGCTCAAGTTGGTGTCGGCCAGCGCATCTTGGGCCCGGTCCTCGTTCTGGCCCTCGATCGGGGGTACGTCGTAGCGCTCCTTGCCCAGGGACAGCGTCAGGGTGACGCTGCTGTCGGCCAGGATCCGCGACCCCGGCTCCGGATCGGTGCCGATCACCTCGCCGACCGGCACCGTCTCGGAGTAGCTGCCGTCGTCGGCCTGGCCGCTCAGTCCGGCTCGCTCGAGCCGGTCGATGGCCGTGGTCTGGCCCATCCCGATCACGCCGGGGGTGGTCGTGTAGCGCGCGTAGCCGAACCAGTAGGCGCCGGCCCCGCCGCCGGCGACGAGCAGGAGTGCCAGCAGCAGCAGGATCGGCCCACGACGGGAGCGGCGCGGGCGTCCGGCCCTCCCACTCGGCCGGGTCCGTGCGGTTGAAGAGGGTGCTGCGGTCGGGGACCGCTGGGCCATCACCTCTTCGCGCAGCATCACCTTGGCCGGGGTGACGACCGGAGCCGCGATCGGGACGGGGTCGTTGGCGAGCTCGACGGGGTCGAAACTGTCGTCGCTGCTGTGAGGTAGCGGCTGCGCGGCGCGCACGGCGAGGGCTTCCAACGCCGTGGTCTGCTCGGTCACCGGTGCGGGAAGCACGCGAGGAACCAGGTCGGCGGTCAGCTCCACGTCGTCGCGGACACCCTCACGCAGGGCCTGGGCCACCCGGTGCACCTGGTGCAGGAGAACCCCGGCATCCGCTGGACGCTGGGTGCGGTCGCGGGCGGTGGCGCGGGCCACCAGCGCGTCGACGTACGCCGGGATGCCCGGCACCAGCGCCGACGGCGGCGGCACGTCGGCATGCACGTGCTTGTAGGCAACCGCGATCGGCGACTCGCCCTCGTGGGGCTTGTGCCCGGTCAGCAGCTCGTAGAGCACCACCCCCGCGGCGTAGACGTCGGCGCGGGCGTCCGCGCGGCCGTCCACGACCAACTCAGGAGCCAGGTAGGACACGGTGCCGATCAGCACCCCGCCGGTGACGGTGTGCTGGGTGTCGGCACTGACCGCCTTGGCCAGCCCGAAGTCGGCGACCTTGACCCGGCCCCCGGAGGTCGGCTCCTCGATCAGGACGTTCTCGGGCTTGACGTCGCGGTGGATCAGGCCGGCTCGGTGGGCGGCGCTGAGCGCGGACGCAACCGGCTCGAGCAGGGCCAGGGCGTCCGCGGGAGACAGCGGGGCATCGCGACGGATCACGTCGCGCAGGGTTTCGCCGGGGACGTATTCCATGGCCAGGAAGACCACCCCGTCGTCGTTGCCCTGGTCGAAGACCGCCACCACATTGGGGTGGGACAGGCGGGCGGCCGCATGGGCCTCGCGGACGAAACGGGCGGCGAACGCGTCGTCGTCGCCCATCCCCGGGTGCATCACCTTGACCGCCACGGTGCGGTTCAAGCGGGTGTCGGTGGCCTCGTAGACGCTGGCCATCCCGCCGCGGGCGACGAGATCACCGATCTCATAGCGACCGTCGACCAGCCGGCCGATCAGCGTATCCCCGCGCGAGGGGTCACCAGAGCCCCAGCCGGACTGATTGCCCGACTTCGGGCGGGCCTCGGGTGCCTCGCGGTATGACTGCACAATGGTCCTCCGTGGCCGGGCGGGGAAGTGTCCGGCCGCTCAATCCTACGGATCAGTCCGCTTGGGTCGTGCGCTTGGCGTCTTCGGCGTGGCGCGTGACAGAGTTGACCCCATGAACGAGCAGGTCCCTCCCGCACTGGCTGACGTCGACCTGGCCGAACGGGTCCCCGACTGGGTCGACTGGGCCCAGGCCGCAGAGCTGCTGGGTGTCACGGTGGCCAAGGTCCGCACGATGATCCGCACCCACGAGCTGGCGGCCGCAGTGCCGGTGCCCAAAGGCGGCCAGAAGATCCCGGCTGACTTCATTGTCGACGGACTGGTGCTCAAGGGGCTTCCCGGACTGCTGACGGTGCTGCACGACAACCGGTTCGACGACCGCGAGGCGATCGCCTGGATCTATGCCGATCAGGAGCTGCCCGGCCGCGCTATCGACGCGCTGTTGGAGAACCGTGGTGCCGAGGTCAAGCGGCGGGCGCAGGCGCTGGCTTTCTGAGGGGCTACTCGACGCGGTCGGTCACCGCGGCCGCCAGCGAGCGGAGTACGCCGCGGGCATCGTCGGTGAGTTCGGCTGCTGTCATTGCTGCCTGGGCCGTCGCGACCAGGCCGGCGATCGCCTCCTCCACCTGGGCTTGGGCACCGCTGGCCGCGATGATCTGCCGGAGCCGGGTGACGGCGTCGGGTGTCAGCGCGGCGCCCAGCGAGCGATCCAGGAAGTCGGCGTTGGCAGTCGAGGCACTATCCAGGGCCAGGGCAACCAGCACCGTGCGTTTGCCTTCGACCAGGTCGTCACCGGCGGGCTTGCCGGTCACCGACGGATCTCCGAAGACGCCGAGCAGGTCGTCGCGCAGTTGGAAGGCCTCGCCCAGCGGCAGGCCGATCGCGGTCAGCTGCTCGAGGTTGTGCTCGGTAGCACCGGCCAGTGCGGCGCCGATGTGCAGAGGTCGTTCGACGGAGTATTTCGCCGACTTGTAGCGCAGCACCCGCATCGCGGTGTCCACGTCGGCGACCCCTCGCGCCTGGACGGAGACGTCGAGGAACTGCCCGGCGATCACCTCGGACCGGCAGAGGTCGAAGAGGTCCATGGCTGGGCTTACCGAGTTCGGCGGGAGGCCGCAACGGCGCAGGAGCTCGTCGGCCCACGAGAGGAGCAGGTCGCCGAGCAGGATTGCGGCGGCAGCACCGTACTGCTCGGGGTCACCGGCCCAACCCGCACGGCGGTGCTCGGTCTCGAAGGCGCGGTGGGTTGCAGGCCGTCCGCGTCGGGTGTCCGAGGCATCCATCAGGTCGTCGTGGGCGAGCGCGCTGGCGTGCAGGATCTCCAGGGCGGCACAAGCGCGCAGCAGCGACTCCTCGTCGTCTGCGGTCAGCGGGGCGGGCGTCATCGCTCGATAGCCCCAGTAGCAGAAGGCTGCCCGGAAGCGCTTGCCGCCCGACACCGCGCGGGTTGCCTCGGCGTGCAGCTCGGCGGCATCGGGACCGAGCGGAGCCAGCCGCTGCGCCTGTGCGGCGAGGAACTCATCGAGGGCCTGCTGCACCCGGACGCCGAACTTTGCGGCGTCCCAATTCGGATCCGAAGATGCAGCTGCTGTCTGGGTCGAGCTCATGTCCAGCCACCTTAGGGCCCCGTGCCGGCGTCAGCGTTTCGGGCCCTGGGTCGCTCAGCGCCTAGAATTTGGCGGGTGAGCGAGACCTCCGAACGCGACGACAGCCCCCATGACAGTCTGGGTATCGGCGACCGGCTACGCAGTGGCGAGCCGAGTTTCTCCTTTGAGTTCTTCCCGCCCAAGGACGAAGCCGGCGAGCAGGTGCTGTGGCAGTCGATCCGTGATCTTGAGCCTCTCGAGCCGACCTTTGTGTCGGTCACCTACGGCGCCGGCGGGTCTACCCGGGACCGGACGGTGGCGATCACCCGTCGGATCGCCCAGGAGACCTCGATGCTGCCGATGGCGCACCTGACGTGCGGGGGACACACCACCGACGAGCTCACCACGATCGTCCAACGATTGGTCGAGAGCGGCGTCCGCAACGTGCTCGCGTTGCGTGGGGACCCGCCCGGCGGGCCCGGGGAGGAGTGGGAGACGACGGCCGGCGGCCTCGACTACGCCAGCGACCTGGTCGCCCTGCTGCGTTCGCGAGGTGACCTGTCCATCGGGGTCGCCGCCTTCCCCGAGGGGCACCGAGACCTCGACTCTCTCGATGACGACACCGCCGTGCTGAAGACCAAGTACGACGCCGGTGCGGAGTTCGCGGTGACCGAGATGGTGCTGCGCGCCTCCGACTACGCCGGTCTGCTCGAACGCGCGGCAGCGGCAGGAGTGGACTTCCCGATCGTGCCGGGGGTGATGCCGATCCTCAGCGTCACCTCGATGAAGAAGATGGTCGAGCTGTCCGGGCGCGAGATCCCGACCGAGGTGACCGAACGACTCGAGCCCCTCGAGGACGACCCCGCCGCGCTACGAGCCGAGGGAATCGCCATCGCTACGGAGCTGTGTGCTGAGCTGCTGGACGCTGGCGCTCCGGGTCTGCACTTCTACACGCTGAACCGCTCCAAGGCGACCCGCGAGATCTTCGTCGGCCTGCGGCAGGACCATCCGCTAGCCATGGCCGGGGTCTGAGACTCGCGACTGCACATCCATCCGCGCGTAATCCGCCAGGTCGAGATGTTCGAGCCCGAGCCGATGGCAGTGACTTCCAGCTGGCCAGTTGGTCGGGGGGTTCTTCGCGGCAGCCGTTCCTGGTGTCGGGTTCGAGGCGTTGGAAGTTCTCCGGTGGGGTGACGTCGTAGGTGCCGTGGTGGTTGCGCATGAACCTCTGTCCGTGGGGTTCTCGCCAGACGAAGATTCCGGGTTCGATCACGGTGTAGGTCCAGCCGGCGTGGGTTTTGAGTTGGTGGTGGCGTCGGCACAGGGG
>JBBPYJ010000064.1:0-15162 GCA_038200025.1 Propionibacteriales bacterium
GCTCGCGTCCGGTCGTTTGGGACGTCCTCGAAGAGGTGATCACCGAGCACCCGGTGCTGCGGAACCGGGCGCCGCCCCGGCACCGCCTCGGTATCCAGGCCATCGAGCCGCAGTTGATCGAGGGCAAGGCCATCCAGATCCACCCGTTGGTCTGCGCGGCGTTCAACGCCGACTTCGACGGTGACCAGATGGCGGTGCACCTGCCGCTGTCGGCCGAGGCCCAGGCTGAGGCCCGGATCCTGATGCTGTCGACCAACAACATCTTGAAGCCGTCTGACGGTCGCCCCGTGACCATGCCCAGCCAGGACATGATCATCGGCCTGTTCTTCCTCACCACCGACCGCGAGGGTCCCGGCGAGGGCCGGGCGTTCGGGTCGCAGGCCGAGGCGATCATGGCCTTCGACAAGGGCGATATCTCTTTGCAGTCCCAGGTCAAGATTCGGTTCAACGACATCGTTCCGCCGTTGGAGACCGAGCTTGGCGCGGACTGGGAGGAGACCCGCACGATCACCCTCGACACCACGCTGGGCCGCTCGATCTTCAACGACACGTTGCCGGCCGACTACCCCTTCGTCAACGAAGAGGTCGACAAGCGTCGTCTAGGCTCGATCGTCAACGACCTGGCCGAGCGTTACACCAAGGTCGAGGTCGCAGCATCGCTGGACGCGCTGAAGGACGCTGGCTTCTACTGGGCCACCCACTCGGGGGTGACGGTGTCCATCGAGGACGTCGTGACCCCGGCCAACAAGGCCGAGATCCTGGCGGGCTACGAGGCGCAGGCGGTCAAGGTCCAGACCCAGTACGAACGCGGTCTGGTCACCGACGACGAGCGTCGCCAAGAGCTCATCGAGATCTGGAACCAGGCAGCCAGCGAGGTCGGCAAGGCGATGGAGGCCAACTTCGATCGCAAGAACCCGATCTACATGATGATCGACTCCGGCGCGTCTGGAAACCTGACTCAGATCCGACAGGTCGCTGCGATGCGTGGCCTGGTGGCCAACCCGAAGGGCGACATCATCCCGCGGCCGATCAAGGCGAACTTCCGCGAGGGTCTGTCGGTGCTGGAGTACTTCATCTCCACTCACGGGGCCCGCAAGGGGCTGGCCGACACCGCGCTGCGGACGGCCGACTCGGGCTACCTGACCCGTCGTCTGGTCGATGTCTCCCAGGACGTCATCATCCGCGAGGACGACTGCGGCACCGAGCGTGGTCTGATGAAGATCATCGGTGTCCCGGTCGAGGGAAGTGAGAAAAGCGGCGATCCGGTCATCAGGCGCGACGACAACGCCGAGACCTCGGCGTACGCCCGAGCGGCCGCCTCCGAAGTCACGCACCCGAAGACGGGTGAGGTGCTCGTGGCTGCTGGTGAGGACCTCGGCGACGTCAAGATCGGCGAGCTCGTCGCCGCCGGGATCGAGGAGGTTTCGGTCCGCTCGGTGCTGACCTGCGACGCCAAGACCGGGACCTGCGCGAAGTGCTACGGCCGATCGCTGGCCACCGGCAAGCTCGTCGACATCGGCGAGGCCGTCGGCATCATCGCGGCCCAGTCGATCGGTGAGCCGGGCACGCAGCTGACGATGCGGACCTTCCACACCGGTGGGGTGGCATCGGCCGACGACATCACCCAGGGTCTGCCGCGGGTGGTCGAGCTGTTCGAGGCGCGCCAGCCCAAGGGTCTGTCGCCAATCACCGAGCACACCGGTCGCATCGAAATCGAGGAGACCGACAAGTCACGTGTCGTCAAGGTCATCCCCGACGACGGCAGCGAGGTCATGGAATACCCCGTGTCCAAGCGCTCGCGGCTGTTGGTGCGCGACGGTGACCACATCGAGGTCGGCGACCAGCTGACCCTCGGTACGCCGGACCCCAAGGAGGTGCTGCGCATCCTCGGCATCCGTCGGGCCCAGCAGCACCTGGTGGACGAGGTCCAGCAGGTCTACCGCAGCCAGGGTGTGGCGATCCACGACAAGCACATCGAGATCATCGTCCGGCAGATGCTGCGCCGGGTCACGGTGATCGAGTCCGGTGACACCAACCTGCTTCCGTCCGACCTTGTCGACCGGAACAAGTTCGAGGTGGAGAACCGTCGCGTGGTCTCTGAGGGCGGCAAGCCGGCCTCGGGTCGGGCCGAGCTGATGGGGATCACCAAGGCGTCGCTGGCGACCGAGTCGTGGCTCTCGGCGGCCTCCTTCCAGGAGACCACCCGGGTGCTCACCGACGCGGCGATCCACGGTCGCTCGGACTCGCTGCGCGGTCTGGAGGAGAACGTGATCATCGGCCCGCTGATCCCCGCGGGGACCGGCCTGGCGCGCTACCGCAACATCCGGGTGGAGCCCACCGAGGAGGCGCGCGCTGCGGCGTACGCCGTCACCGGCTACGACTCCTACGACTACGAGTTCGGCAGCGGTGCCGCCACTCAGGCCGTGGCGCTGGACGACTTCGACTTCGGGTCCTACCAGAGCTGACACCTGCTCGATCGACGAACCCCGCTGCCGATTGCCGGTGGCGGGGTTCGTCGCATCTGCGGCCTCGTGCTGCTCGGTGATCCCCAGCGGGCGGGCGGGACGTCATCACGGGTCGGAGGCAATAGCGTCGGGTTGTGATGACGTCCTGAGGCCGGCGCTGAGGATGCGGGGGGTTTGTCCAGCCCTGAGATGATGGGGGGGTGATCCCATCAGTCCCGACGCAGACTGATGTACTGGTGGTGGGTGCTGGTCCGGCGGGCTCGGCGGCGGCGGCGTGGGCCGCCCGTGAAGGTTTGGACGTGGTGCTGGCCGATGCTGCCAGCTTCCCGCGGGACAAGACCTGCGGCGACGGGCTGACCCCGCGCGCCATCGGGGAGATGTCCAAGCTCGGCCTCGAGGAGTGGTTACGAGCCCACGCGGTGAACCGGGGGCTTCGCGCTCATGGATTCGGGCAGACCCTGCTGCTGCCCTGGCCCGGCGGTTCGCTGCCCGACTGGGGGTCGGCGGTGGCCCGCACGGTGCTCGACGATCACCTGCGCACGACCGCTTTGAAGTCCGGGGTCACCGGTGTGGAGGACGCGCGCGCCGTCGACGTACGCATGGAAGCCGGCCGTGTCGCTGCGGTGCTGTTCAAACGCGGTGAAAAGACGTTCGAGATCGGGTGTCGGCGACTGGTGGTTGCCGACGGCGTGCGCTCGCAGCTGGGCAAGGCGCTGGGGCGAGAGTGGCACCGCGACACCGTCTACGGCGTCGCCGGGCGGGCGTACGTCGACTCCACCCGCGGCGACGACCCCTGGATCAGCTCGCACCTGGAGCTGCGGGGCGAGGGCGGCGAGATCCTCTCCGGCTACGGCTGGATCTTCCCGCTCGGCTCCGACGAGGTGAACATCGGCGTTGGCACCCTGGCCACCGCGAAGCGACCGGCCGACATCGCCATCAAGCCGCTGATGAAGTTCTATGCCGGTCAGCGCCGGTCCGAGTTCGGGTTGTCCGGGGAGCTGCGGATGCCGACCTCCGCCCTGCTGCCGATGGGCGGGGCGGTGTCCGGCGTCGCCGGGGCCAACTGGGCGCTGATCGGGGATGCCGCGGGCTGCGTGAACCCGCTGAACGGCGAGGGCATCGACTACGGGCTCGAGACCGGACGGCTGATCGCCGAGTCGCTGGCGGCCGGTGACAACCTAGCGACTTCGTGGCCGGCGGTCCTGGCTGAGCACTACGGCGAGGGGTTCTCGATCGCTCGCCGGTTGGCCGGCTTGGTCACGGTGCCGCGGGTGCTGCCGACCTTCGGTCCGGCCGGGATGCGCTCGGACTGGCTGATGACGCTCGCGCTGCGCTGGATGGGCAACCTGATCACCGACGAGGATCGCGATCGGGCCGCGCGGGTGTGGCGTTGGGCGGGTCGGCGATCGCTGGCGCTCGACGCCCGGCCGCCGTTCAGCTGAGCCCCCCGAGCGTCTGGACGAGATGTCTCGGCTCGACGGACCAAAGGGGTCGGCTCGACGGACGAAATGGCTCGGGTCAACCGGCAAAAAACCTCATTTCGACGGGGCGGGGTGGGGGCTGCCGGGGTGGGGAGGGGGTGGGCGAGCGGTTGGCTTAGGTTTGCGCCCATGGGTGGGCTTCCGAAGCGGCAACGGGTCGCGGCGTACGCCGTGATCATCCGGGACGATTCGGTGCTGCTGAGCCGGCTGTCCACCCGGGTCACCAAGGACGAGCTGTGGACGCTGCCCGGCGGTGGGTTGAACCACGGTGAGGACCCCCGCGACGGCGTTCGCCGGGAGGTCTACGAGGAGTCCGGACTGCGTGCGGAGGTCTCCGACACCGCCCGCGTCTACTCCGCGCACCTGCGGAGCGTCTGGCGGCACGGCGAGCGGATCAACGCCCACGCCCTGCGCATCGTCTACTCCGGCTGGGTGCCGGTCGACTCCCCGGAACCACGCGTGATCGAGGTCGACGGGTCGACGGTCGAGTCGACCTGGATCGACTTGGCCGACGTGCACTCAGGAGCAGTCCCGGTCGTGCCGATGGTCACCGAGGCGCTCGCCGACGCGGCGCCGCTACAGCGGCAACGTTTGGCGGCGTACGCCGTGATCCGCCGCGACGACGCCGTCTTGCTGACCCGGATCTCACCGCTCGGGTTCAACGCCGGGTTCTGGACGTTGCCCGGCGGGGGAGTCGATCACGGCGAGTCGCCTGCCTGTGCCCTCGCCCGTGAGGTGGGCGAGGAGTGCGGCGTGAAGTGCCGGGTCGGCCCGCTGCTCGACGTCCACGACGTGCACTTCACCGGGAACGCGCCCAACGGACGACTCGAGGATTTTCACGGAATTCACCTGATCTTCGCGGCCGAGGTCGATCCCGCCTGCGAGCCCCGCGTTGCCGAGATCGATGGCACGACCGACGCCGTCGCCTGGGTCTCGCTGCCCGACATCGACTCCGGCGCGGTGCCGGTGCTCGACGTGGTCCGGCATGCCTTGGCCGGGTAGCCCAGCCCAGCCCAGGTAGCCCGGCCCGGCCCAGCCACAGGTCAGAGAGGTCCAGCAGGTCTAGGCCCGATAGTCCCTAGCAAAAAGCACCAGTTCGAACCGGAAAATGGTTCCGAACGCTAGGGACTATCCACCGTCGGAGCGATCCGGGCGCCGAATATAGTCCGGGGCTATAATGGCGGATGTGTTCAAGGATGTTTTCAGGGGCCGTGACTTCCAGGCTCGGCGGACCGCTCTGGGCCTGACCCAGTGCCAGGTCGCGCAGCGCAGCGGGATTGCCCAGCCCAGCATTAGCGCGATTGAGAACGGCCGAGTCCAGGCCTCCGCGGCGACCATCGAAAAGCTCGAGCGAGCGCTGCGCCGACGTCCGTCGCAAGCCCTTGCGGATCATCGGCGCGAGCTCATCGGGCTGGGGGAGCGGCTGGGACTGACCGATCTGCGGGTCTTCGGGTCGGTGCTTCGCGGGGAGGACACCGAGGACTCAGACCTAGATTTGGTGGGCACGTTGGCAAGCGGCTTGAGTTACTTCGACTTGGCCCAGTTTGAGATCGAGGCTGAGAAGTTGCTGGGCGTGCCGGTCGAGGTCATGCCCGCCGGGTCAGTGGGCCGGGTCGCGGCCCGGGTGCTCACCGAGGCGCGGCCGCTGTGACGCCGGACCAGCGAGAGGACGGCGCCCGGGCCGACGCGCGGACAATGTGCGACACGGCACGAATCATCGTCGCGCGTGGCAATGCGGAGTTCGTGGACGACGGCGACCCGCGTGGGCGGTTGGCGGCCAAGGCCCTGGTGGTGGACCTCGCGTCCGCCCTGCAGAGGGCCCCTCGTTGGCGCGACGAGAACCCGGCGCTATGGCGCGGACTCAAGCGCACCCGAGATCGCTTCGCCCATCACTACCTCGACATTCAGCTGGACATCTTGTGGGAAGTCATCGCCGACGACTTCGTGCGACTGGGCGAGACGCTAGGAGACGAATCGTGAATCCGCGCTACCGCCGGATGGTGATCCCGGCCGCGCTGGTCGGCGTGCTGCTCCTTGTCGTGATCTCGGCGGTGTGGCGATGAACGAGTCCCTGGATGTTGCCCTCGCCCGGGTGACCGAGCCACTGCGCGACGCGAACTCGCTGATCCGCGCGGTGGCCTCGGGCCGACGTCGTGGCGAAGCGCCGAGTTGGCGTCGCGTCGAGTTGCGGTACGTCGATCTCAAGGCCGGTCGGACGCTGCAGATCACGGCGTACGACGACACCCAGGCGCACATCAGCAACCACGCCGAGGGTGCCGAGGCAGCGCAGGCGGTGGCCGACCTGACGGCCGAGCCGTTCGGCAACTGGCACGTGGAGAGTACGACCGAGACCCATCAACTGCGGGTGACCAAGAGGGGGGCGGCTCTGGTGCACACCGAGTCGGCTCCGATCCCCGACGATCTGGAGCTGCAACAGGTCACTGCGGCGCCGGCGCTCAGGGGGCACGACCGCGAGAAGGAACGGCTGCTGCCCGAGGACGATCCGGTCTTCGCAGCGCTCGGACTCAGCGACAGCCAGGGCCGGATCAAGCCCAGTCGGCAGGCGAAATATCGCCAGGTCGAGGACTTCCTGCGGATCCTGGACACCACGATCGGGCAGGCGATCGACAAGGGTCATCTGCGCCGTCCGACGCCCGATGAGCCCTTGCGGATCGTGGACCTGGGCTGCGGCAACGCCTACCTGACCCTGGCGGCCCACCGTTACCTGACCACGGTGCGAGGGTGGTCGGTGCGGATGACCGGCGTTGACACCAAGGAGCAGTCCCGCGCCCACAACAGCCAGGTCGCCGCCGGCCTGGGCATCGATGCCGACTTCGTCCTGGGCTCGATCGACGGGGTCGAGCTGGGTCCGGCGCCCGAGGTGGTGTTGGCGCTGCACGCGTGCGACACCGCCACCGACGATGCGTTGGCCCGCGCGCTGGAGTGGCAGGCACCGGTGGTGCTGGCTGCCCCGTGCTGTCACCACGACCTCGCGGCGCAGATCAAGGGCGCGCCCAGCCCCGCGCCGTACGGTCTGCTGACCCGAGACGGGATCCTGCGTGAGCGGTTCGCCGACACCCTGACCGACGCCGTACGCAGTGCGCTGCTGCGCGCTCGCGGCTACCGCGTCGAGGTGATGGCGTTCGTCGAGAGTAAGCACACGCCGCGCAACACGATGCTGCGTGCGGTGCGGACCGGCTCTTTCTCGAAGGAGGCGGCCGAGCAGTACGACGCGCTGGTGGCGCAGTGGCAGGTCCGGCCCAAGCTGGCTGAGCTGCTGGCGAACTCAATGGGGCCTGGCGGGCCGACCGCCCAGGTTCAGCAGGCTCGCCAGACTGGGGGAGGCGGGATCGTTGCGTAGCGTGATCTTCCTCTTCGCGCTGCTGGCCATCCCGTTGGTGATCGGCACGCCGGGTGGACCCGACGATCGCGAGTCCAGCCAACTGTTCAAGTTCGCCGACTCCGCGATCGTCGAATCCAGCGGGCTCGTGATCGACGACGTTCTGTTCATGACCACCAACGACTCCGGCGACCGGGGGCGGGTGTTCACCGTCGACGAGACCGGCGCGACCGTCGGGGTCACCGAGTGGACCGACGCACCCACCGACGTGGAGGCACTGGCACCGGCCGGGCCGGGCGAGGTCTGGGTCGGTGACATCGGCGACAACCGCAGCCGACGGTCGTCGATCAGCGTCAGCAGGATCCCGGTCGGACGGGGGGATCAGGTCGTCGACGAGTCGTCGTACACGCTGGCGTATTCCGACGGCGCGCACGATGCCGAGGCGCTGCTGGCCGATCCGTCGACGGGCCGGCTCTACGTTGCGACCAAGGGCGTCTTTGGCGGCAAGCTGTACGCCGCGCCCCAGGACTTGGACCCCGACGGACGCAACGTCCTGCGGCCGGTGGGCGACATCGGCGGGATCGTGACTGATGGCGCCTTCTTCCCCGACGGGCGACACCTGGTGCTGCGCGACTACTCGCGGGCGACCGTCTACACCTTTCCCGAGTTGCGGGAGGTCGGTGATCTCGATCTGCCTGACCAACAGCAGGGGGAGGCAATCGCGGTGGCCGACGATTACTTCTACGTCAGCTCGGAGGGCCGCCGAGCCGCGGTGTATCGGGTCGGGTTCACCGAGGATCTGCAGAAGGCGTTGGCTGGCGTGGGCACCACGGCGCCGGCTTCGCCCACCGCCGTACCGATCGATTCGACGGGCCTGGTGATCCCCTCGGCCCAGGACACCGCGAGCGTCGAAGCCGCGAACCAGGGCGGGTTCCGCTGGTTGGTCGGTGGGGTCTTGGGACTGGTGGTCGTGGTCATCTTGTTGGGCGCGCTACGAACCCGCTGACGGTATGCGTGCTGCCCCCGCGTTCGGAGCGGCCCGCCAGACGTGCATAGGCGCCCGCTCCCGCCCCTAAACCTGCGCTCCCGCCCCCGCATACGGAGGCGGGAGCGCCGCTCAGGCCCCCGCATACGGAGGCGGGAGCGCCGCTCAGGGGGCGGGAGCGCGTCTGCTCGCGGTGGTCTGCAGGCAGAGCGGCGGGCGGAGTTGATCGAACGGTTCGACCTCGATCCGGCCCGCAAGTCCCAGGGCTACTCCAAGGGCAACCGGCAGAAGGTCGCCCTGGTCGCGGCACTTACCGCGGACGCCGAGCTGTTGATCCTGGACGAGCCGACGTCCGGGCTCGATCCGCTGATGGAGCAGACCTTCCAGGACATCATCCGCGAGCGCAACGCCGAGGGGTGCACGGTGCTGCTCTCCAGCCACCTCCTCGCCGAGGTCGAGTCGCTCGCCGATCGGGTCAGCATCATCCGGCAGGGGAGCACCGCGATGACCGGCACCCTCGCCGAGTTGCGACGCCATACCGCACCCGTGTGCACGCCGTGACGAGGTCGGCGCCCGAGGGGATCGACGACGCGGACGGCGTCGTCGGACTCCGTATCGAACGCACCGGCTCGCTGTTCGACATCGGGTTCGCCGTCGACCTTGAGCATCTCGACGGCGCCATCGGGGCACTGCACGCCGCTGGTCTGCACGCACTCACCGCAACTCCGCCCGGCCTGGAGGACCTCTTCCGTCGGGTCTACGAAGAAGAGACGCCCGAGGCCGACGGCGGAGCATTGTGATGAGGGCTCTGGCGCGCGTCACCGGCGGCGAGATGCTGGCCATCTCGTGGCGCAGCAATCGACAACAGATCATCGTGTGGGTGCTCGGCATGGTCGCCGTCTTCGCTGCGACCGCGGCATCGATCGACGGCTTGTACCGCACCCCGGGCGCGCTGAGGACGTACGCCGAAGCGGCCACGGCGGGCTCGTCGCTCTATGCGATCAACGGTCGGCCCTTCGGGCTCGACAACATCGGCGGGCCGATCGTCTACGAGTTCGGGTTCGTCGCCGCGATCGCTATCCCCCTGATGGGGCTTGTCCTCACGACGCGGATGACCAGGCTGGAGGAGCAGACCGGGCGAATGGAACTTCTGCGCGCCGGCATCGTCGGACGGACCGCAGGACCGCAGCCCTGAAGTCGGCGCTCGTGCTGCCTCGGCCGCGTTTCTGTGATGGCGGTGGGGATGGCCGCCGTGCTCGCCGCGCTGGGTCTGGGCTGGCCCGGGGTGCTGCTCTACCCGCTGTCGCTTGCCCTCCTCGGCATCGCGTTCACCGCCGCAGGCGCCCTGTGCGCCCAGGTGGTAGCGGCCTCTCGCCTGGTGACCGGGCTAGGTCTGGCCGTACTCGTGGTCGCTTTCGTGGTCCGCGGCATCGGCGACGTGCGCGAGAACGCCCTGGTGTGGCGCTCGCCGCTGGGCTGAGTCGAACAGATCCGCGCCTTCGGTGATGCCCGCTGGTGGCCGCTGCTGCCGCTGATGACCGCGGCGATCGCGGCGTGTGTCGCGGCTCTACGTCTCGCCGAACGTCGTGACCTCGGTAGGGGTATGTTCGCGCCACGCCGCGGCAACTCGACAGCCAGCCGCTTCCTGTTGGACAGTTTCGGCTTCGCCGCCCGTCGACACCGCAACGCGATCGCCGGGTGGAGCGTGATCGCCGCGCTTGTCGGAGCGGGATTCGGGTCGGTCGGCGATGCCTACAACACGGTGTCCCAGGACAGTCAGGCGCTTCAGGACGTCCTGGGTGGCGGGAGTGCCGCGGCCAACGCGTTCGTCTCGTTCTTGGTCATTCTGATCGCCCTCATCTGTATGGGATTCGTCATCTCCGGGGTCGGGAAGGCGGCTGAGGAGGAACGAACCGATCGTCTCGAACCCGTACTCGCCGGTGCCGTGAGTCGGCCGAGGTGGATGGCCGGACATGCGGCAGCGCTGGTCATCGGCGTGGTTGTCGTCGCCCTTGCCGGTGGCCTCGGCCTCGGGATCAGCACAGCGATCACGACCGGTGACTCCTCGCAGGTATGGCGTCTGGTCGGGGCGACGTTCGCCTACCTCCCGGCTGTCGCGCTGCTGATGGGGATCTCCGCAGCGCTCTACGGCCTGCGACCCCACTGGTTGTGGATGGCCTGGCTGCCGTTCGTGTTCGTGACCGTGGTCGGCGTTCTGGGCGACGCCCTTCAGCTGCCTGACTGGGTGCAGAACATCTCGCCACTGAGTTGGGGTGGCCGGGTCCGCTGGAGAATGTCGGCGGGACCGGCCCCGTCGGCGCACTGCTGGTGGCACTGGGCCTGACGATTCTCGCTCTGGTGGCCTTCCGCACACGCGACATTCCTTCGCGCTGACCACGGCGGGGGTACGGCGCCCCCGCTGGGATCCGCGGCGACGAAGCCGGTCTGATGAGATACTCCTTCACCCGCAGAAGGTTCGCGTAGTGACCGCTCAGCGCCGGGTAGTAGTCCCGGCCGAAGTCGATCGTGGTCGGATCGGCGCCTGCTTCCGCAGCGACCAGACGGTCGAGGTAGTAGTCCCAGCCGGGGCCGACGCTGTCCAGGATGGTCGGGTCGTGGATCACCTGGGTGAACTCGAACGTCGTGATGCCGTCCTGCTCCTCAACGGCGAACCCCAGATCCCAGACACCGCTGTCATCGGCTGCACGGACCAGAAGTTGGCGCGGAGGCTCGCAGACCAGGATGGCGAAGGTCTGCTCCGGTGCCCCGTCGCCCTCTGCGTTCATGAAGAACACCACCGAGCCCGAGCCCTAGGCAGGATCAGCGGTCCAGGTCCCGATCCATCGGGCCATCCGGTCCGACTCGGTGACCGCGGCCCAGACGTCTGCGATCGGAGCCCGGAAGGCGCGGGTGAGGACGAGGACGTCGCGACCCTCGCGGATCTCGTGGTGCCCGGTTGCTTCGGCGTTCATGTGATCTTCCTCTGGTCAGGCGAGCGGGCGGGGAGCGAATCGGCCTTGCGCATACAAGATGATGATGACCTGCATGGTCAGGCCGGCGGTGACGGCCGCGGCGTCGGAAGCGTGGCCCACGCCCGCGAAGCCCACCAGCAGACCGATCGCCCCGAGGGCCGCAACGAGGACCCCGAGCCAGTAGAACATCGGCTCGCCGAAGGCCCAGGCGAAGGGGATGAAGTGCAGCCCGACGACGGCGGCTATCAGGGCCGGCCGCAGGTCGCCGTGGTCGACCGCGAGCAGCGCCCGCGACCCGATATTCATCAGGGCGAGCTCCGCGATCACGCAGGCGCCGTAGCCGGCCAACGCAGCCGGACGGGGCGGCGTGAACGGTCCCAGCGCGACGGGGCGGACGTAGTGCGTGAACAGTGCTAGGACGACCAACCCCAGCCCCATGACCCACGCGGTGATCGAGATCGGGGTGCCGAGCGCGAGCGAATAGCTGCCGATGAAGACCAGGCCGCCGATCAGACCGATCACGCTCCCCCACCGGCGCGGGTCGGCCCACACGGGGGGCTCGCCTGCGGCCGGGCCGTAACGGTGCTCTCTCGTTGCTGAAGTGGAAGGTCCCGAGGTGTCGGATCGCGTCATGGACAGCAGCGTACATCATTCGGTATAGTTGGCTATAGCCAATTGAAGGGAGTGTCCGATGTCCGTGGTGAACGGTGACCCTCCGAGCGTGAAGCGGCCGTACCGGTCCGCCGTGCGGGAAGATCGCGCGACGGAAACCCGTCGGCGTATCGCGGCAGCGGCAAAGGATCTGTTCGCCGAGCACGGCTTCGCCGGCACCACCGTGGCGAGCATCGCGTCGAGCGCCGGGGTGTCCGCGCCGACGGTGTATGCGACGTTCGGCTCCAAGGGCGCGATCGTCAAGGCTTTGCTGTCGCAGATGGAGCACGATGCGGACGGCGCCGCCTGGATGCAGCGCATCGCCGAACAGCTCACGCCGCAGGACAAACTGACGGCGTTCGTGCGATGGACCACCGCTTTGCTCTCGTCGAGCAAGGCCACGATCCAGGCGGTCCAGGGTGCGGCCACGGATCCGGCCATCGTCGAGCTGCGCGAGGAAGGGGACCGGCATCGCCGCGATGGTCTTCGGGCGGTGATCGGGCTGTTGGTCCAGGACAACGCCCTGGGCGTCGGGCTCAGTGAGGAACGCGCACTGGACCGGGCCTGGATGCTGACCGGCGTCGATCTCTACTTGTCCGCCACCGAAGGCTGCGGCTGGACCGACGCGGAGTACGAACAGTGGCTCGCTTCACTGCTCATTCGACAGCTACTTGACTAAGTGACCCTCAGCGCGCGCTGTGCTGCCAGGCAGAGGTCGGCGATTCGGTGTCGTCCGCGCGGTGCCACCATTGCGGCTCGACGCTCGTCGCGACGAGGACGTCGTTGAGCCACCAGGTCTGGTCGGGGTCCCAGCCGGCCAGCACCGTTGCCGCCTCGCCGTCTGCCAGTGGCAGAGCTCTGGTGGCGGTGGTGAGGTAGCCCCTGACCGACACGTGTACGGCGTCCCAGTCGGTCGCCACCGCGTCCCAGTCCGGGATACACCAGGCACCAACGCGTCCGGTGGTTCGATACCAATCATGTCTGCGGGAGTGAGGCACTTCGAGCGGGTGCGATCAACCAGGCCCACCCAGGAGTCAGGTTGGTCGATCTCCCACACCCGCGGCTCGCGCGTTGTGGTCAACGCCCAGATCGCAGCATCGTCCTGCCCAAAACTGTCCTCTTCACAGGCCAGGCCGATCGCCCCGAGCCCAGTGCCCGGACACCTAGCTGCCGGGTGGGGCAAACCATGCGACCTGAGCCAACCTCCCGGGGGATGCGAGGATCGGCCCATGGAACCTGACCCTCGAACAGGTCCGAGCCGAGACCGACGTCCTCGATACCGCTCTGGTCGAGCTTCTCGTTACTCGCGAGGTGCTGGTGAGGCGAGCAGGGGCGCTCGAGAAGTCCGACAGTAGGGTTCAATCCCCGGATCGCGCACGTGAGGTGGTAGCCCTCGCCAAGCAGCGTGCCGTGGAATCCGGTGGTGATCCATCCATCGCCGAAGCGATCTACACCGCGATGGTCCCGGCATCCATCGCCCTCGAGCTTGGATCGCGCACCAATCCGTAGCCCTAGACAGGCACGGCGATCACACCTATCCAGCCATCGGGCAGGCTGATCCCATGGCCAGGCTGCGCAGATCCTCCCGACACCACCCGGGGTGGACCCGGCGACACGCAGGACGGGGATTCGCCTACTTCGACAGTGCCGGCAACCGGCTGGGGCCGACGGAGACCCAGCGGGCCAAGGACCTGGTCATCCCGCCGGCCTGGCGCGGCGTCTGGATCTGTCCGTATCCGAACGGGCACCTGCAGGCGGTCGGGACCGACGACGCCGGCCGGTTGCAGTATCTCTATCACCCGGCGTGGCGTGAGGCCCGCGACGGCTTGAAGTTCGTGCGGATGCTGGAGTTCGGCAAGGCCCTGTCGAGGGCCCGCGAGCGGGTGCTGGCCCACCTCGGCAGCGAGGGGATGTCGCGTGAGCGCGGGTGCGCGACCGCCGTACGGCTGCTGGATCTGGGGTGCTTCCGGATCGGCAACGACGTGTACGCCGACACCAACGGCAGCTTCGGGCTGACCACCCTGGAGCGTCGGCATGCGCGCCGCCGTGGCGATCTGCTGGTCTTCACCTTCACCGGGAAGTCGGGGGTCGACCACCGGATCGAGATCGACGACGAGGCCACGATCGAGGCCCTGGACGTGATGCGGCGCCGCCGCGGCCCGGCGACGCACCTGTTGGCCTTCAAGGACGGACGGTCGTGGCGCGACATCGACTCCAGCACCGTCAACGACTACATCCGCGAGACGACCGGGATGGAGGCTACCGCCAAGGACTTCCGGACCTGGCACGCGACGGTCCTGGCCGCGGTTGCGCTGGCGCAGACCACTGAGTCGGGTAGCACCGACCGGTCGCGCAAACGTGCGGTGTCGGCCGCGATGCGCGAGGTCTCGGAGTTCTTGGGCAACACCCCGGCGTTGGCGCGATCCTCCTACGTCGATCCGCGGGTCGTCGATGCCTTCGAGGAGGGGCGCACGATCCGCTCGGCGACCCGGCGCAGCTTCGACGGTGCCGATGAGCGCCAGGCGACGATCGAACGGGCGGTGCTCAAGCTGCTCCGGGGGAGCTGATCCACTTCGGCGGGTTACAGATCGGTTGCGATGTTGATGAGTTTTCGGAGGCTGTGGTTAGCCAATCGACAGACATGACGTGTCGCGTTGTGCTGGCGTTCGTGATCAGGTCTTTCGGGGCGCGACGACCGAACTTCTCTGGTCGCGTCGGCGAGCCAAGAGCATGGATCCGCGGATTGAGCGGGCTGCACTGCGCAAGCTGGTGCTGCTTGACGCCGCCGAGACCCTGGAAGATCTCAGGGTTCCGCGGGCAACCGATTGGAGGCACTGAAGGGCGATCGGGCTGGCCAACACAGCATCAGGATCAATCAGCGATGGCGAGTCTGCTTTGCCTGGACGGCGGGCCCAAAGGACGTGGCTGGATCGGCGTCCCTCCGCGGCGGATCAACGAGATCGTGCATGGCAAGCGACGGATCAGCGCCGACACCGCACTGCGTCTCGGGCGTTTCTTCGGCACGACCGACCGGTTCTGGCTGAATCTGCAAACCGCTTCGACCTGGAGGTCGAGAAGGACAAACTCGGATCGCGGCTCAACGAGATCCAACCTCTGCAATCGGCCGGAAATCCCATCGTGACAACTCCGGGCGGGCACTGCAGTGTTATTCCGGAGCCACGTAGACCCAGCGTCCGGCGCGACGGGCGAACGTGCTGCGCTCGTGCAGGACGTCGGACCCGTTGGCCGTGGTGAAAGACGCCGCGAA
>JBBPYJ010000065.1:0-14089 GCA_038200025.1 Propionibacteriales bacterium
AGGACCAGACCTGGCACCCCTTCCACCTGGGTCAGCCGTTCTGGAACTTCTTGAACATGATGTTCTTCGAGTACGGCATCGCCGCCTACGACCTCGAGTTGGGCGCGACGATCAAGAAGAAGGCGACCAAGGAGCCCGAATTCCAGCGCCGCTCGAAGCAGGTGCTCGCCAAGATCCGCAAGCAGGTCACCAAGGACTACGTGGTGCACCCCGCGCTGTCGGGTCCGTCGTTCCTCCACACCATCGCCGCGAACTTCGTGGCCAACACGGTGCGCAACGTGTGGAGCCACTCGGTGATCATCTGCGGGCACTTCCCCGAGGGTGTCGAGACCTTCGAGAAGCGCTCGATCGAGGGCGAGACGCGCGGCGAGTGGTATGTCCGGCAGATGCTCGGCTCGGCCAACATCTCCGGCTCCAAGGCGCTGCACATCATGACCGGCAACCTGAGCCACCAGATCGAGCACCACATCTTCCCGGACCTGCCGTCGAACCGGTACGCCGAGATCGCTCCCCAGGTGCAGGCGCTCTTCGCCAAGTACGGCCTGAACTACCACTCGGCGCCGATGGTCAAGCAGGTCTACTCCGCGTGGCACAAGGTCGTCCGGCTCTCGCTGCCCAACGGCTGGCTGGCCACCACCAAGCCCGCCAACGCCCCCGAGCAGATGGCGCTGCTCTACAAGATGTCCACCGGTGGCTCCCGCGTCCGCCGCGCCGCCCAGGCCCGCCTGGTCCAGCAGGCCCGCAAGATCGCCGCCTGAGCTGTTCACTGACTACCCCCGGCGCCGCCTGATCGGACCCGCGGTGCCGGACCGTACCGTCGTCGTCGCCGCCGCCGAACCTCCGCTCCCGCCTCTTGAGTGGCGCTCCCGCCCCCGTATATGGGTGCGGGAGCGCTCCTGCGGGGGCGGGAGTCACCCAGGCGCCCCCACACGCATAGTTCGCGGGCCCCGATAGGGATCTGAGCGTGGATCGTGCGGCCAGCGGTGCGAACTATGTACGTTCGGGGTCGGTATCAGTGGTGGAGGCAACTAGGTCGCGGGGTGTTGGGGGCCGCGGAGCAGGACCTGCCCCAGGCTGACCGCCGAGACCACGGCCCACACGGACTCGAGAAGCAAGAAGCCCCACTGCTGCTCGATGACGGCTTCGACGGCGAGCACCGCGGAGCCGACAAGGTTCAGCAGCAGGTAGCGGACGGACTTCTGGTCCACCAGCTCAAGCTGGGCCAGCCCGAAGGCAGCCAGGATCAGTAGCGATCCAATGACCTGCACCACTTGACTCACAACATCCTCCTCCGCACGCCGCGGAGTGCAGTCGCGCGAGCATCGTCGCACGCGAGCGTAGAGTTCGGTGCTGACTGCAAGACGGGGTCCCCGCCGGCACAGTGCACGGCTTGCCGGCCGAAGAAGAAGGAGGCTCGGGAGCAGTACGTCGAGCGCGCAAGCTTCGATCTGGTTGCGGGCAAGCGCCGTCCCTGCTGCTGGCCGGGCTTCAGTCACCGGAAGAAGAACGGACGCTAGCCCGCTGCGCCCTCGGGGTCAGCCGACGAGGTGGACGCGGGCCTCGATGACTTCCAGGGTTGCGGACTCGCCAGCGAGGGCCAGGGTGTCGGGGATGTCGATCCAGTCCGTGCCATTGAGGCGGAATCTGCCCTGGTAGGTCACGTCGACCGACGGGTTCACCGTGACGTGTGCATCGACGTATTCGTGGGTGATCAGCTTGTCGAGGGCGGACTCGCTCACGTTCGAGGGCACTTTGTCGCCCGGCCAGTCGGTGCTCTCGGTCGAACTGCCGTCGCCCCAGTGCCAGGTGAAGGTGGTCGGGGTAGCTTCGATCTCGACCTGAAGGCCAAGGATTCGGACGGTCTGGGTCGCCGGCTCGGCCAGGTCGGTATAGAAGTTCGTGCGGAAGTTGACCAAGGTCCGGCCGCCGGGGGGTTGCACGACGAGCTCTGCCGTCGGCCACTCCAGTTCCTTCATCCGCTCGAACACCCGCTCGGGAGTCAGGATTCCGAAGTCGTTCATCTCGCTCGGACTCAGACAGACGTCACCCCAGTACTCCCAGGGTCCGCCGGTGACCGGCCTTCGCATCAAGGCGTGCCAGATCCCGACTCCGCCCTTAGCAGGGAAGCAGGCTCGGGGGTTGTCGCAGGCCGTCTGGTCGGCAGTGTCCCAGCACTTCATCAGGAGGTCGTAGGTGTAGCCGTCCACGCCCGACCGAGCCATGATTCCTCGGACTTCGGAGACGGTTCGAGTGCACTCGGACAGCGCAGATTGCAGGTCCGTTTCGATGGGACAGGCTGCCCCCGGAGGACCGCTAGGGGATCCAGATCCCGATGCCGATGGGAGCGCCAGCCCAGAACACACAATTAGCGCGAGAAGGACAGCAAGTATGCGTGTCATTGGGCATTGACGAGATAGTTGTCGACCAACCAAGAATTGTTGCGTCGCGCCAGTTCAAACGTGTATTCAAGAGGCCCCCCTGTGAATCTCTCCACCGGACTCGACGAGGACTTCTTGTAGCGCGTGGGAGCGGAGTCGACGCGCACTTGAAACGTGGCCGGTCCCTCAGCGCCAGGGTTCACGGCGGCTATGGAGTTGATCGCCCATCCTTCAGTCTTCACGTAGCCTCCCGCCTCGTAGTACGACGAGACAGTGCTGGCGATTCTCTTGCAGGGCGGGCATCGCTTGGTGCTGACGGACCAGTACGCGTCCGTCGCGCCCGTCGCAACCATGTCAGTCTGGATCTCGTTCCAGCGTCGGATGAACTCCTCGGGACTCTCCGCCTTCGGTGTGGCCGATTCGGTCGGGGACGGGCTGGCCGAAGGTGTTGGAGTCGGGGTTGCTAACGGCTTGGCGATGATCGGCTGGGGGTCCCCCGAACATCCGGCCAGGGCGAGTGCGGTCACCACGAGGGCGACGATCAGTCGGCCTATGCGCACCACGATGACCCTTTCCCGCGACCAGGCAGCAACGTCTGCAGGCTAACCGACGCACGCCGCCCCGACTAGACCCAAGCCGACGGCTGTGGATAACCCGCGTGGTCCCACCGCGGTCCCACCGGCAGGTTCAGGGCTCGCTGATCGGGGTGGTGCCGGGGGGAGTCACGCGGTAGGTCGAGTTCCAGGGCCCGTGCCACTGGTAGCTGTCGACGGGCAGGCGTTCGTACCGCCACCGGCGACTCGTCTTAGCGCGGTGATGTCCTCGGCACGGTGGGGCCAGATTCTCCGGGTTCGTCTGACCCGGCGGCCCGTCCTTGTCATACGGCTCGATGTGGTCCAGGTCGGAGGTCCGGGCGTTACGTTCGCGGTAGGGGAACCGACAGGTCTTGTCTCGCAGGATGACCTGTTCGGCCATCGTTGGCCACCACCTCGACACCACCGAAGTGAGTCGCGAAGTTATGGGCGACGACGAGCAGACGATGGGGTCCAATTGCACAGACCCGAAGACGGGCGGGCCCTGCGTCTCGGGCATCGGAATCGCGGGGTCAGGGGCCTGCCCTGCAAGGATCGACCCATGCAGGAGATCGAATGGCTGGTGCCCGCACCGCAACTGTCGTCGGACTACGTGTCGCGAGCACCGGTTCCCGATGACCTGGAAGCGCTGGTCGCGTTGGTCGACCGGCGTCGCGCGCTGACCCCGGGCCGTGGCCCCTTCGACCCCAAGGTGGTCACCACCGAGGTGGTCGGGCTGGGGTCGTGGACGCGCCGCCAGGTGGTCGTGCAGGATGCCACCGGTCAGCTGGTCGGCTGGGCCACCCTGCACGACCGGGCCGCAGGCCGCACCGACCTGCGGGTGGTGGTCGATCCGGACGCCGACGAGCCGGATCGTCTCGCTGCGGCCCTGTTCGACTGGACCGAGGTGATCGGCATGGAGATCGCCGTCCAACGCGGGGTCGCCGAGACCCGGTTGGAGCTGCTGCTGGACCAGGACGACGAGCAGTTGCGCGGCTGGGCCGAGGCCGCCGGGCACCGCCTGGCCCGCACCTGGCTGAACATGAGCCGTCGGGTCGACGTCGGCGAGACGCAGGCTCATCTGCGCCCCGGAGTCGTCGTACGCCGGGTGCGCACCCACGATCTCGGTGACGGCACCAACATGCCCGTCGCTGAGGACCTGCAGATCGTGCACCGGATGCTGGAGGAGTCCTTCGAGGACCACTTCAACTCCTACCGCGAGAGCTTCCCGGAGTTCACCCAACGCCTGCGCGAGGATCCGGGGCACCGCTGGGACCACTGGTGGTTGGCGCTCATCGAGGAGCCGGCCACCCATGAGGCTGAGGGTGAGAGTGACGGCGAACCGGTGCTGGTCCCCGGTGGCGCCCTCGTGAGCACGCTGAGCCCTCCCGACGACGGCGGCGTCGCCGGCAGCTATGTCGACTACATCGGCGTCCACCGCCGGGCCCGCGGTCGCGGGGTGGCCAAGGCGCTGCTGCTGACCGTGATCGCCGACGCCGCCGAGCGCGGCCGCAACCGGGTCGGGCTCGAGGTCGACGCCGACTCACCCACCGGGGCGGACGGCCTCTACCTGGCGATGGGCTGGGAGACGTCCTACGTCACCCAGTCCTGGCACAGGAACCTGGTCGTACCGTCGGCTATTACGGTGTCCACTACGGTTTATGGGTGACCATCAAGGTGGCGCTGGCCCACCGCACGACCTACAAGTTCGCCGAGCCGGTGACCGTTCATCCGCACACGGTCCGGCTCCGGCCGGCGCCGCACTGCCGGACCGCGATCGACTCCTACTCGCTGACGGTGTCGCCGGCGAACCACTTCTTGAACTGGCAGCAGGACCCGTTCGGGAACTACCTTGCGCGGCTGGTCTTCCCCGACAAGGTCAGCGAGCTCGATGTGACCGTCGACCTGGTCGCGGACCTGACGGTGGTCAACCCCTTCGACTTCTTCGTTGAGGAGTACGCCGAGTCGTTCCCGTTCGGCTACCCCGCCGCGTTGGCGGCGGACCTCGACCCCTACCTGCGCCCGGTCGACGAGACCCCCGGCGCCGGCCCGGGCCCGAAGATCCTGGGGTGGATGGCCCAGCAGGGACTGGACCGCAACCATCAGCCGCTGCGGATCGTGGACTTCCTGGTCAAGGTGAACACCGCGATCCGGGACGCCGTCGCCTACACAGTGCGGATGGAGGTAGGGGTCCAGACTCCCGATCACACCCTGAACGCGGCGCTCGGCTCCTGCCGGGACAGCGCCTGGCTGATGGTCTCGGTGCTGCGCCAGCTCGGCTTGGCCGCCCGGTTCGTCTCCGGCTACCTGGTGCAGCTGACCTCCGACATCACCCCGCTGGACGGCCCCGGTGGGCCGACGGCGGACTTCACCGACCTGCATGCGTGGGCCGAGGTGTTCATCCCCGGTGCGGGGTGGGTCGGTCTGGACCCGACGTCGGGTCTGTTCGCCGGCGAGGGGCATATCCCGCTCTCGGCGACCCCGCATCCCTCCAGCGCGGCGCCGATCAGCGGCGCGACCGGACCGGTGCAGGTCGAGTTCGCCTTCTCCAACACCGTCACCCGGATCCACGAGGACCCGCGGGTCACGCTGCCCTACACCGACGAGCAGTGGTCCCGGGTGACCGCGCTCGGCGCCGAGGTCGATCGTCGGCTGGAGGACGGCGACGTACGCCTGACGATGGGCGGCGAGCCGACCTTCGTCTCGGCCGGCGACACCTCCGCCCCGGAGTGGGAGACCGCCCCGGACGGCGAAGAGAAGCGCGCCAAGGCGACCGCGCTGTCGGCGAAACTGCGCGAGCGGTGGGCGCCCGCCGGGCTGCTGCACCACGGGCAGGGCAAGTGGTATCCGGGCGAGCCGCTGCCGCGCTGGGCGATCACGCACCTGTGGCGCGTCGACGGCGAGCCGGTCTGGCGCGACGCCGCGCTGCTCGACGACCCGTGGGGTGCTCCCGTCGAGCTGCCCGAAGGCGCGGTGGCGCAGGTCGCCCAGCAGATCGCGCAGCGGCTCGGGATCGCCGATCGGCACCTGGTCGCGGCGTACGACGACCCCTTCGAGCGACTGTGGCTCGCCGCGCGCCGGCCCGCTGGTGAGCCGGCAGGCTCCGGCGAGGTTCTGTCCCCGGATGCCACCTCCGGGGCCGTGGACGAGGCGGATGTCGAGCCGGGTAACCCCCGTGCCTGGGTGATTCCTGCTTTCGAGGACCCCGACAAGGCGGGCTCATGGGCCACGACAACCTGGCGGACCCGGCGCCGTCACGTCTTCCTGACCAGCGGCACCAGCCCGGCCGGCTACCGGTTGCCGCTGGACTCGCTGGCCTGGGAGCCGCCGCCGGGCGACGTGGACCCGACCACCCTCGTCAGCACAGACGGCCCACTGGAGCTGGGCGCCCGTCGTGCGTGGGCGGCCCGGGTGCTACCGATCGAGGAGGCCCCCCGGCACGGCATCGCGGTGGAGGAGCGCGAGGGGCACCTGTTCTGCTTCCTGCCGCCCCAGACCACGCTCGGAGCGGGCCTGAAGTTGGTGGCCGCGATCGAGGACGCCGCCGCGTCGATCGGGGTGAAGGTCGTGATCGAGGGCTACTCGCTGCCCTTCGACACCCGGATGCGCACCCTGAGCGTCACCCCCGACCCTGGCGTGATCGAGGTCAACGTGCAGCCGACGGCCAGCTTCGCCGAGCTCGAGACGCTGACCACCACGCTGTATGACGATGCCCGGGCGGTGGGGCTGGCCAGCGAGAAGTTCGACACCGACGGCACCCACACCGGCACCGGTGGCGGCAATCACTTCACCCTGGGCGGCCGCACCCCGGCGGACAGCCCGATGCTGCGTCGACCCGATCTGCTGCAGTCGATGATCACCTTCTGGCAGCACCACCCCGCGCTCTCCTACGTGTTCTCCGGCAAGTTCATCGGCCCCACCTCGCAGGCCCCGCGGGTCGATGAGGGGCGGTTGGAGACGCTCTACGAACTGGAGATCGCCTTCGCCGAGCTGGCCCGGGTGACCGAGCGATACCGCGAGAGCGGCGCCAGCCCAGACATACTGAACACGGATCCGGCCAGCCCCGACAGCCCCGCCTGGTTCGCCGACCGGGCGCTGCGGCACCTGCTGACCGACCTGACCGGCAACACCCACCGGTCGGAGTTCTGCATCGACAAGCTCTACAGTCCCGACGGTGAGCGCGGTCGGCTCGGGCTGCTGGAGATGCGCGGATTCGAGATGCCGCCGCACCCGCGGATGGGGTTGGTCCAGGCGCTGCTCGTGCGGGCCCTGGTCGCGGCGTTCTGGGAGGCGCCGTACGACGCCCCGCTGGTGCGCTGGGGAACCACCCTGCACGACCGGTTCCTGCTGCCGACCTTCGCCGCCGGTGATCTGCGGGCGGTGGTCGCCGACCTCAACGCCCGCCTCGGTGTGCAGTTCGACCCGGCCTGGCTGGATCCGTTCGTCGAGTTCCGCTTCCCGCGACTCGGCACCGTCGACGTCGCCGGCGTGCAGCTGGAGTTGCGCCAGGCGATCGAGCCCTGGCACGTGCTGGGCGAGGAGATGTCGCTGGGCGGGACTTCTCGCTACGTCGACTCCTCGATCGAGCGGGTCGAGATCGCGGTGGCCGGGCTGGTCGAGGGCCGCCAGGTGGTGACCTGCAACGGCATCCCGGTGCCGCTGATCCCTACCGACCGTCCCGGTGTCAGCGCCGGCGGGGTCCGCTACCGCGCGTGGGCGCCGTACTCCGCGCTGCACCCGACGATCGGGGTGCACGCGCCGCTGGTCTTCGACCTCGTCGACACCACTGCCCGGCGCAGCTTGGGCGGGTTCACCTATCACGTGAGTCATCCCGGCGGGCGCAGCTACGACACCTACCCGGTCAACGCGATGGAGGCCGAGGCACGCCGCTCGGCGCGCTTCCGCGCTGGCGGGCACACGTCGGGACCGATCGACACCGCCTCCTGGCCGACCGGCGACGACCTGCGCGGCCGACCCGGTGCGGCGAGTCGGGAATACCCCTGCACCCTGGACCTGCGCCGCTTCAGCTCGGGTGATCGTTAAGGTTCTCCGGTGACCGTGATGCCGCAGCACGCCCCTACCGGCGACCTGCAGGGCGATCTTCATGGATCGACGTACGGCGATCTCTACGCGTCCTACACCGAGCGGCTGCGGGCGCGCGGTGGCGGACCCGACGAGCTGGTCGGTGGCAGCGCGGAGTCGCGGGCGGTGCTCGAGGCAGCGATCGGGACTCTCGGGCTGCCGGGCCTGCTGGCCGCGTGCGCCGAGTCACGGCGGCTGATCGACGAGGACGGGGTCACCTACGGGGTCACTGAGGGCGTCGCTGATGGGTCCGGCGACGACGGGAGTGACGGCGGGGGGCAGGGCCGCAACTGGATCGTCGACCCGTTGCCGGTGGTGCTGGCCGGCGCCGAGTGGACGTCGTTGGAGCGTGCCCTCGAGCAACGCGCGCTGGTGCTGGACGCCCTGCTGAGCGACATCTACGGACCGCGCAGCCTGATCCGTCGCGGGATCGTGCCGGCCGAGGTGGTGCTCGGTCACCCCGGGTTCATCAGGCAGATGGACGGGCTCTCGCTGCCCGGGCCCCGCCAGCTCCTGCTCACCGCGACCGACCTCGGCCGCGACGCCGATGGTCGATGGGTGGCCTTCGCCGACCGGCTGGGCGCACCGTCGGGTGCTGGCTATGCGATGGCGACCCGGCGGATCACCAGCCGGGTGCTGTCCAGTCTGCACCGCAGCACCCGGCTGACCCGGCTGCGACCGTTCTTCCACTCGATGACGCTCGCGTTGCGAGAGTCGGCGCCGGCCGGGGTGGACAACCCGCAGGTAGTGATGCTGTCGCCGGGCACCGGGAGTGAGACCGGCTACGACCAGAGCTTCCTGGCCATGCTGCTCGGTTTCCCGTTGGTCGAGGCCGACGACCTGGCCACCCGCGACGCACGGATCTGGATCCGCTCGACCAACCGGGCCGACCAGGTGGACGTGGTGCTGAACCGCGTCGATGCCGACTACGTGGATCCCCTGGAGCTGCGCGCGGACTCCCAGCTTGGGCTGGCCGGGCTGATCGAGGCCACCAGGCGCGGTGCGGTCGCGGTCGCCAACCCGATCGGTGCGGGAGTGCTGGAGAACCCCGCGCTGGCGCTGTTCCTGCCGGCGGTCGCCCGTGAGGTTCTCGGCGAGGAACTGGCGCTGCCGGGAGTGGCTGGCTACTGGTGCGGCGACAGCGCACAGCGCAATCATGTGCTGAGAAACCTGGACTCGCTGGTCCTCAAGCCGATCGCGCGCGGAGTCGGGATGGCCGCCCTCCCCGGCTGGGAGTTGTCCGCTGCCGAACGCGACGATCTGCGGCGCCAGATCCAGGACCGGCCCTGGGCCTGGGTCGGTCAGGAGTCGCTGACGATGTCGACCGCCCCGGTTGTCACCTCGACCGGGCTGGAGCCGCGCCGCTTCGTGCTGCGCACCTTCGGGGTCGCCCGTGGCGACGGCTACCGGTTCCTGCCCGGTGGACTGGGGCGGGTGGCGCCCGACGAGGCGGCGTACGTCGTGGCCAATGCCGCCGGTGCGCTCGCCAAGGACGTCTGGGTGCTCGCCGGCGATGAGGCTGCCCCTTCCTGGGCCGACGATCGCAAGCTCGATCTGCGCTTGGTCCCCGGCGCCGACGAGGGTGCGGCCCTCGCGCTCCGAGCGGCCGAGGGGTTGTTCTGGATGGGGCGGTATGTCGAGCGCGCCGAGCTCACCGCGCGGTTGCTGCGGGTCGCCGACGACCTGATCGAGGACCATGCCAGCTGGCCGGGCACTCCGGGTGCGGCGGCGATGGAGGTCCTGGTCGACACCGTGATCGCCGTCACCGGTGCCGGTCGTCGGCTATCGCAGGGTCTGGCGCCCCGGTCGAGGCCGTTGGACGTAGTGCGGGCGCTGGTCTCCGACGGTGCCATCCCCGGCAGCGTGACCCACGCCGTACGCCGCCTGGTGCGCGGTGCGCAGGAGGTGCGCGACCAGCTCTCCTACGACATCTGGCCGGTGCTCAGCCGGATCGAGCGCACCCTGTCCGAATCTCAAACCCACTCCCAGTCCCAGGCCCACCCCCAATCCCAGCTTGACCACGTGCCCCTGCAGCCGCAGCTGTACCGGGTGCTGGAGTCGATGCTCGCCGTGCACGGCGTGATCGCGGAGAATATGGTCCGCGACGAGGGTTGGGGCTTCCTGGACGGTGGGGTCCGGCTCGAGCGTGCCCTGTTGACCACCTCGCTGGTGCGGGCCAGCATCGCCCGCGAGCATCCGCCGATCATGGACGGCCAGGTGACCGAGGCGGTGCTGGAGGCCTGCGACTCGATCATCACCCACCGCCGCCGGATGGCTACCGGGGAAGGCCCGGCGCTGCCGGCGGACTCGGCGGTGGACCTGCTGATCGCCGACGAGACGAATCCTCGGTCGGTCGCCTTCTGTGTCATCCGGCTGGCCGCAGATTTGCGGCTGTTGGGCGATGAGTCGCTGGCCTCGGTGGCGATGAGTCTGCTGGACGAGCTTCGTCGCGCCGACCTCGAGGCGGCCTGCGCGGGGGATCGCCGCGGTCTCGTGGAGTTGTGCGACCGGCTCGACAATGCCCTGCGGGACCTTTCGGACCGGCTCACCGCGACGCACCTGCGGCACCGCACCACCCGGCAGGTGCCGCTGGCCGATTGGTCCAAGCCTCCGCTGGGAGCTGGTGGCTGATGCAGTCCGACGCCGACTTCACCACCCGCCGTTACGAGGTGCGGCACCGCACGACGTACACCTACGACGACGACGTGACCGCTTGCTACGAGCGCGGTTTCCTGGCGCCCCGCGAGACCGTCTCCCAGCGAGTCCTGGAGAGCTCGGCGGTCGTGACGCCCGAACCGGCGCTGATGGCGACCCACGTCGACTACTTCGGCAACCACAGCTCCTACGTCGAGGTGCGCACCCCGCACCGGGTGCTCGACGTCAACAAGATCAGCGTGGTCGAGGTGACCTGGCCGCGGGCGCCGGTCGCGGCGCTGGACGAGTGGACGGTCGCCTCAGCTGCGGCCTGGGTCGCCGAATCGGTGGACCCCTTGACCCGTGCCGACTTCGGTCTCGGCTCGCCGTTGGTCACGCTGTCGCCGGCCGTCGCGTCGTACGCCGCCTTGGCGCTGGCGCCCGACCGCCCGCTCGGGCAGGCGCTGGTCGCGCTCTACTCCGGGATCTATCGTGACTTCGAATACCAGGGGGGCGTGACCACCGTGCGGACCACGCTGGCCGAGCTGCTGGAGCTGCGGCAGGGCGTCTGTCAGGACTTCGCCCACCTGGCGATCGGCTGCCTGCGCTCGGTCGGGCTGCCCGCTCGCTATGTGAGCGGCTACCTGGAGACGGTGCCGCCGCCGGGCAAGCCCAAGCTGGCCGGTTCGGACGCCTCGCACGCCTGGGTGTCGGTCTTGGTCCCGGGCTCACCAGACCACTGGGTGGACCTGGACCCCACCAACAACCACTTCGCCGACTCCCGCTACGTGGTCACCGCCTGGGGCCGGGACTTCCGCGACGTATCCCCGCTCAAGGGGGTCGTCACCACCGAGGCAGCGAACTCGACCCTCGACGTGGGGGTGGACGTGATTCGGCTGCCGTGATCTCCAGCTGGGACGGGTCGGGGTCCGCCCGACGTGCAGAGGCCGCGTTCGCGACAACCGTTGAGCGTGCCCAGCCAGGTCGGTGGGATCTTATGCACGTTCGACGGTAAGGGCGTCAGCGGATCTGGACCAAATGGCGGCCGTCGTCGGCGGGCAGGTCCCCCTCGACGGTGGCGTTGACGACCATCCGGCCCAGGATGGTGCGGCCGGCGTTGACGTTGAGGAACGCGGTGTCGGCGGCGTCGCGACCGGTGGCGATCCGCACTAGCGCCGGGCGGGGGGCCAGGCCGGTGCCGTCCACCACGAACCACTGGCCGTCGAGGAACACCTCGACCAGCGCGTGGAAGTCCATCGGCACCAGGCCGGGTGCGTAGCAGGACACCAACCGGGCAGGCAGACCACGCGCTCGCAGGAAGGTGATCAAAAGCTGCGCGCTGTCGCGGCAGACACCCTGGCGGCTGAGATAGACCTCGAGCGACCCGTCGACCGGCCCGGTGCTGCCGGGGGCGTAGCTGATCTTGTCGAGGATCCACTGGGTGGCCTCGCGGACCAGGGCTGCGTCGGTGACCGAGCCGAAGTGGGTGGCGGCGACCTGGGCGAGTCGGTCGGAGTCGCAGTAGCGGCTGGGACGCCGGGCCTCCAGCAGCTCGTAGTCGTCGACCGGCGCGGCCTCGGGCGCTTGGGCGACGTGCGCGTCGTACGAGAAGTCCAGCGCGCCGACCCGTGCCGCAGCGACCCGGTGCAGGCGGGTCCCGACCGGTCCGACGATCTCTTGGATCTGTTGGTCCACGCCGTCGACGGTGATCGTCAGCGTCTCGGCGGTGATGTCGTTGGTCGATGCTGCCGCGACCGAGAAGACTAGGTCGGCAGTCTGGACGACCTGCAGCGAGATCTGGGCAGAGACGTGCCGGGAGGGGGTGGAGTCCATGCCGCCATCCTCCCGCCATCTACCTCGCCTGCTGAATCGGGAGGGAAGGGGCCCCAAACGTACCTAGTTCGCGGCCCCTGGCTCAGCTCTGAGCGTGGAACCGAGAGTTGCGCCGGCGAACTTTGTACGTTTGGGGTCAGGCCAGTGCGGCCGAGACCACCTCGCGCGCCTCGGCCTGCACCTGTGCGAGGTGCTCGGGGCCCTGGAACGACTCGGCGTAGATCTTGTAGACGTCCTCGGTGCCCGATGGCCGGGCGGCGAACCAGGCGGAGTCGGTCGTCACCTTCAGGCCACCGATCTTGGCGCCGTTGCCGGGCGCCTCGGTCAGCCGGGCGGTGATCGGCTCGCCAGCCAACGAGGTGGCCTTGACGTCGTCGGGTGACAGGGCGGCCAGCTTCGCCTTCTGGGCGCGGTCGGCGGGCGCGTCAACCCGGGCGTACGCCGGATCTCCGTGCTCGGCGACCAGGTCGGCGTAGTGCTGCGAGGGCGTCTTGCCGGTCCTGGCCAGAATCTCGGACGCCAGCAGCGCCAGGGTCAGTCCGTCCTTGTCGGTCGTCCAGGTCGAGCCGTCCATCCGCAGGAAGGACGCGCCAGCGGACTCCTCGCCACCGAAGCCGAACGAGCCGTCGATCAGCCCTGGGACGAACCACTTGAAGCCCACGGGGACCTCGACCATCGGACGTCCGAGATTGGCCGCGACCCGGTCGATCATCGACGAGGAGACCAGGGTCTTGCCGATTTCGGCCGAGTCGGGCCAGCCCGGGCGGGCGCCTCCGAACAGATAGCCGATCGCGACGGCCAGGTAATGGTTGGGGTTCATCAGGCCGGCGTCGGGGGTGACGATCCCGTGCCGGTCGGCGTCGGCGTCGTTGCCGGTCGCCAAGTCATAGGCGGCGTCCTCCCCCATCCGGGAGATCAACGACGCCATCGCCGAGGGCGAGGAGCAGTCCATCCGGATCTTCTCGTCCCAGTCCAGCGTCATGAACCGCCACGTCGGGTCCACCAGGGGGTTGACGACGGTCAGGTCCAGGTTGTGGCGCTCGGCGATCGCCCCCCAGTAGTCCACGGCCGCGCCCCCGAGCGGGTCGGCACCGATCCGTACGCCGGCTTCGCGGATCGCGTCCAGGTCGACCACCGACGGCAGGTCATCGACGTAAGTGCCCGTGAAGTCATAGGCCTCGCACCCGGCACGGGCGCGCGTGAACGGCGTACGCCGCACGTCGGCGAGGCCGCCACGGATCAGCCCGTTGGCGCGCGCGGCGATGACGGCGGTGGCGTCGGAGTCGGCGGGTCCACCGTGCGGCGGGTTGTACTTGAAGCCGCCGTCGGTCGGCGGGTTGTGGGACGGGGTGACCACGATGCCGTCGGCCAGCCCCGAGCCCGTGGAGCGGCCACCGTTGGCCCGGATGATCGCGTGCGAGACCGCCGGGGTGGGGGTGTAACGGTCGGCCGAGTCCACCAACACCGTGACGTCGTTGGCAACGAGCACCTCGATCGCCGACGCCCAGGCCGGCTCGGACAGGGCGTGGGTGTCGCGGCCGATGAACAGTGGGCCGTCGTTCCCCTGATCACGACGGTAGTCGCAGATCG
>JBBPYJ010000066.1:0-10401 GCA_038200025.1 Propionibacteriales bacterium
CTACCCGGTGTGGGGGCAGATCGACGAGGACATCACAGGCGCCGCGGCCGCGGCCGGGCTGGGTTGGCTGGCCCGCACCGGCTGCACCACCACCATGGACCACCACTACGTGTTCCCCACCGATGGCGGCGACCTGCTCGGAGCCGAGATCCGGGCGGCCCGCGAGGTGGGTCTTCGGTTCCTGCCGACGCGCGGCTCGATGGACCTGGGGCAGTCCCAGGGTGGGCTACCCCCCGACAACGTGGTCGAGCAGCTCGACGCGATCCTGGCCGCCACGGCGGCGGCGATCGACACCTACCACGACCCCGGTCCGGACTCGATGCTGCGGATCGCGGTCGCACCGTGCTCACCGTTCTCGGTGACCGCCGACCTGTTGGTCGAGTCGGCGCGACTGGCCCGCGACCGGGGAGTCCGGCTGCACACCCACCTGGCCGAGACCCGGGACGAGACGGACTTCTGCGCCGAGCGGTTCTCGATGTCGCCGGTGGATTACCTGGGCTCGCAGGGCTGGCTGGGCGAGGACGTCTGGTTCGCGCATGGGATCCACTTCGACGACGCCGGCATCGCCACCCTGGCCCGAACCGGCACCTCCATCGCGCACTGTCCATCGTCCAACGCACGGCTGGGGGCTGGCGTCTGCCGCCTTCGCGATCTCAGGGACGCCGACGTGCCGGTGGGGCTCGGGGTGGACGGGGCGGCCAGCAACGAGGCGAGCTCGCTGATCGAGGAGGCGCGGCACGCGCTCCTGTTCGCCCGGGCCCGCGGCGGACCGCAGGCGCTGACCGTTCGCGATGCCCTGCACACCGCGACGATGGGTGGCGCGCGGACCCTGGGGTGGGCCGACCAGATCGGCTCCCTCGAAGTCGGCAAGCAGGCCGATCTGGCCGTCTGGCGACTCGACAGCCTGCCGCATGCCGACGTGGTCGACCCGGTGGCCGCCCTCGTCCTGGGCGCCGCCCCGCCCCTGCAACTGCTGTTGGTCGCCGGCCGCCCGGTCGTGGAGCAGGACCGGCTCGCCAATGCCGACGAGGACGACCTGCGGGCTGGCGCGGTGGCCCAGCACCGACGGCTGATGTCGCGAGCCGGTCTGGTGGGACGCTGAGCATCGGGGGCATCGGGGGCATCGGGGGCATCGGGGGCGGTGCACCTTGACCCACGACCCCACAAACGAGTAAACTTTCGTCAGTCGGAAAACAAGTTCCACAAAGCGGAAAGTATAGGCATGTCTGACCATCTTGATCACGGACTCCGGTATCTGGCCAACTGTTCGATGCTCTTCACCGAGCACCCCCTGCTCGAGCGGCCCCGCGCGGCCAAAGAAGCCGGGTTCGAGGCCATCGAGTTCTGGTGGCCCTGGCCGGACCAGCCCGTCCCCGGCGATGCCGAGGTCGACGGGTTCGTCGCGGCCGTCCGCGACGCCGACGTCCAGCTGGTCGGTCTGAACTTCTTCGCCGGCGACCTGGCCGGAGCGGACTGCGGAGTGCTGTCGATCCCGGCTCGGGCCGATCAGTTCCGCGACAACATCGCGGTGACCGTCGGCATCGGCGAGCAGTTGGGCGTCAGCGGCTTCAACGCCCTCTACGGCAATCGCGTCGACGACGCGGCCGACGCCGAGCAGGACGAGTTGGCCCGCGAGCAGTTGGGCCAGGCGGCCGACGCTGCTGCCAAGATCGGCGCCACCGTGCTGGTGGAGGCGGTCAGCGGTCCCAAGCCCTACCCGCTGCGCACCGCCGCCGACAGCGCCGCGGTGGTCAACGCGGTCCGTGAAGCCGGTTACGACAACGTCGGCTTCCTGTGCGACCTGTTCCACCTGGCCAACAACGGCGACGACGTCGCGGCCGCGGTCGCGGCGTACACCGACATCACCGCCCACGTCCAGATCGCCGACTGCCCGGGCCGCGGCGAGCCGGGCACCGGCGACCTCGACATCGACGGCCTGCTGGGCGACCTGGTCTCCCGCGGCTACGACGGGTGGGTCGGACTGGAATACAAGCCGACCACCGACACCGAAGCCAGCCTGAGCTGGCTGCCCACTACGCGAAGGAGTTCGCAAGCATGAGCACCCCCAAGAAGATTGCTTTCATCGGCCTCGGCATCATGGGCCAGCCCATGTCGGTCCACCTGCAGAACGCCGGCAACGACGTATGCGGGGTCAACCTGTCGCCCGAGCGACTCAAGCCGCTGACCGACGCCGGGGGCCGGTCGGCCTCCTCGATCGCCGAGGCGGTCAAGGACGCCGACGTGGTCGCGATCATGGTCCCAGACTCTCCCGACGTCGAGGGCGTGCTGACCAGCGAGGACGGCGTCTTCGCCAACGCCGCCCCGGGCACCCTGATCATCGACTTCTCCAGCATCCGCCCGGATGTGACCGCCTCGCTGGCCAAGCAGGCCAACGAGAAGGGCTTCCGGCTGCTCGACGCCCCGGTCTCCGGTGGCGAGACAGGTGCGGTCAACGCGGTGCTGTCGATCATGGTCGGTGGCAGTGCAGAGGACTTCGCCGATGCCAGGCCGATCCTGGACGCGGTCGGCAAGACCGTGGTCCACGTCGGACCCAGCGGCTCGGGTCAGACGGTCAAGGCCGCCAACCAGCTCATCGTCGCGGTCAACATCGAGGTCGTCGCCGAGGCGCTGCTCTTCTTGGAGGCCTACGGCGTGGACACCGAGGCCGCGATGGAGGTGCTCGGCGGTGGTCTGGCCGGCTCCAAGGTCTTGGACCAGAAGAAGTCCAACATGTTGAACCGCAGCTTCGAGCCCGGCTTCCGCATCGATCTGCACCACAAGGACATGGGCATCGTCACCTCCGCGGCCCGCGAGGCCGGCGTCGTGCTTCCCCTCGGCGCGATCGCTGCCCAGCTGATGGGCTCCGCACGCGCCAACGGCGACGGCGGCCTGGACCACTCCGCGCTCTTGCGCGGCGTCGAGCGGCTCTCCGGCCGCACCCCTGAGTGACCCCACAAGACTGAGAGCAGGAACTAACTGATGGCACGGATGACAGCAGCCCAAGCGGCAGTGGAGATTTTGAAGGCCGAGGGCGTGACCCACGCGTTCGGTGTCCCTGGGGCGGCGATCAACCCCTTCTACAACGCGCTGAGGATCGCCGGTGAGGCCGGCGCGGGGCTGACCCACATCCTGGCGCGGCACGTGGAAGGGGCCTCGCACATGGCCGAGGGCTACACCCGCGCGAAGGCCGGCAACATCGGGGTCTGTGTGGGCACCAGCGGCCCGGCCGGCACCGACATGATCACCGGGCTCTACTCGGCGCAGGCCGACTCGATCCCGATCCTGTGCATCACCGGCCAGGCGCCGGTGGCCAAGCTGCACAAGGAGGACTTCCAGGCCGTCGACATCGCCTCGATCGCCGCGCCGCTGACCAAGATGGCGGTCACGGTCATGGAGGCGGCCCAGGTGCCGGGCACCTTCGCGAAGGCGTTCCACCTGATGCGCTCGGGTCGTCCGGGCCCGGTCCTGATCGATCTGCCGATCGACGTGCAGATGACCGAGATCGAGTTCGACGTCGAGACCTACCGGTCGCTGGCGCCCTACAAGCCCGCCGCCTCGCGGGCCCAGATCGAGAAGGCCTTTGACAGGCTGGTCGCGGCCGAGCGGCCGCTGCTGGTCTCCGGCGGCGGCGTCGTCAACGCCGACGCGGCCGACCTGCTGGTCGAGCTGGCCGAGCTGACCGGTGTCCCGGTCATCCCGACCCTGATGGGCTGGGGCACGATCCCCGACGACCACCAGCTGAACGCCGGGATGGTCGGCCTGCAGACCTCGCACCGCTACGGCAACGCGACCATGCTGGCCTCGGACTTCGTCCTGGGCATCGGCAACCGCTGGGCCAATCGGCACACCGGCGACGTCGAGACCTACACCGCCGGTCGCACGTTCGTGCACATCGACATCGAGCCGACCCAGATCGGTCGGGTGTTCGCGCCCGACTTCGGGATCGTCTCGGACGCCGGTGCTGCCCTCGAGCTGCTGGTCGAGGTGGCCCGCGAGCGCGTCGCCGACGGCACCCTGCCGGACCGCTCGACCTGGGCGCAGGAGTGCCAGGAGCGCAAGCAGACCCTGTGGCGCAAGACCAACTTCGACAACATCCCGGTCAAGCCCCAGCGTGTCTACCAGGAGATGAACCGGGCGTTCGGCAAGGACGTCCGCTACGTCTCCACGATCGGCCTCAGCCAGATCCAGGCGGCCCAGCTGCTGCACGTCTTCGAAGCCCGGCACTGGATCAACGCCGGCCAGGCCGGCCCGCTCGGCTGGACGATCCCGGCGGCGCTGGGTGCGGCCACCGCGGACCCTGAGACCACCACGGTCGCCCTGTCGGGTGACTACGACTTCCAGTTCATGCTCGAGGAGCTGGCCGTCGGTGCGCAGTTCAACATCCCCTACATCCACGTCCTGGTGAACAACGCCTACCTGGGTCTGATCCGGCAGAGCCAGCGCGGCTTCGACATGGACTACTGCGTGCAGCTGGCCTTCGACAACATCAACGCCCCCGAGCTCAACGGCTACGGCGTCGACCACGTCAAGGTGGCCGAGGGACTGGGCTGCAAGGCGATCCGGGTGACCGAGCCCGACGAGATCTTCACGGCGCTGGAACAGGCCAAGAAGATGATCGTCGAGCACCAGGTGCCGGTCGTCGTCGAGGTCATCTTGGAGCGGGTCACCAACGTGTCCATGGGCACCAGCATCGCCAATGTGATCGAGTTCGAGGAGCTGGCCGAGTCGGGCGAGCACGCCCCCACCGCGCTCTACGCGAACCTCGACTGAACCGCCCCGATGACCCGCGTCCTGCTGGCGCCTGACAAGTTCAAAGGCACGCTGACCGCTGCCCAGGTGGCCGACCACCTGGCGCGGGGCATCAGTTCGGTCCGGTCGGACGTCGACATCGTCGTGGTGCCCGTCTCCGACGGTGGGGACGGGCTCCTCGACGCGGCCATCGCGGCCGGCTTCGAGTCGGTCTCGCTGCGGGCCAGCGGCCCGACTGGGGACCCGGTGGACACGTCGTACGTTCGTCGCGGCAGCGAGGCCGTCATCGAGATGGCCGAGATCTGCGGTCTGGTTCTCCTGCCCGACCACACCCCGGCGCCGATGACCGCGACCAGCCGCGGCATCGGGGAGGCGATCGCGGCCGCGCTGGACGCCGGCTGCACCAAGATCATGCTGGGCATCGGCGGCAGCGCGTCGACCGACGGGGGAGTCGGCATGCTGCGCGCGCTGGGGGTGCGGGTCACCGACGATCAGGACACCGAGCTCGACGAGGGTGGCGGTCCGCTGGGGCGGGTCGCGAGCATCGACCTGGCGGGGCTGCATCCCGGGCTGGAGGCCGCGCAGATCACGGTGGCCTGCGACGTCGACAATCCGTTGACCGGACCCAGTGGGGCGGCTGCGGTCTACGGACCCCAGAAGGGGGCTACCCCGGATCAGGTCGCCGAGCTGGACGCCGCGCTGGGCCGGTTCGCCGACGTACTGGCCGCGGCGAACTCGCAAGAGAGCGCCGACGAGGGCGACCAGCCCCGTGACCAATCCGGAGCGGGTGCGGCCGGTGGGGTGGGATTCGGTGCCATCGCGGTGCTGGGGGCGGTGTTGCGTCCCGGGGCCGAGGTGGTCCAGGAGCTGACCGGTCTGGAGGCCGCCATGGTCGGCGCCGACCTGGTGATCACCGGCGAGGGCTCTCTCGACGAGCAGACCCTGCACGGCAAGGCGCCGGCGGGAGTGGCCGCCGCCGCTGGTCGAGCCGGCATCTCGGTGGTGGCCGTGGCCGGCCAATGCGTGCTGGACGCAGCGACTCTGGCTGACGCCGGGATCTCGGCGGCGTACGCTCTGGTCGACGTGGCCACCTACCCCGCCGAGTCCTTCGACAACCCCGGCCCGCTGCTCGAGCAGCTCGGGGCCCGGATCGCGCGCGAGCACCTCGACGGTGCCTCGGCCGGCACCCAGCAGGAGACCAACCGCGCCGACCTGGCGCTGCGGGCGTCCCGCGCCATCATCGACGGCGCCGAGACCTCCGCCACGATCTTGGTGACCGACGGCCGGATCACCGCGATCGAGGCGTACGACGCCACCGTCGACGCTGTCGAGACGGTCGAGCTGGCCGACGACGAGGTGCTGATCCCCGGACTTGTCGACACCCACGTGCACGTGAACGAGCCCGGACGCACCGAGTGGGAGGGCTTCGCCACCGCCACTCGTGCCGCCGCGACCGGCGGCGTGACCACCATCATCGACATGCCGTTGAACTCGGTACCCCCGACCACCACGCTGGCCGGATTGGCGGCCAAGCAGGCGGTTGCCCACGACCAGATCCGCGTGGACGTCGGCTTCTGGGGTGGCTCGGTCCCCGACAACCTCGACGATCTCGCCGGCCTGCACGAGGCCGGCGTGTTCGGCTTCAAGTGCTTCCTGATCCACTCCGGCGTCGACGAGTTCAAGCATTTGGAGCCCGAGGAGTTCGCCACCGCGATGGACGAGGTGGCCCGGCTGGGCGCGATGATGATCGTGCACGCCGAGAACGCCGAGCAGATCGATGAAGCCCGTGCCGTCGGCGCGGCGTACGCCGGATTCCTGGCCTCGCGCCCGAGCGAGGCCGAGCAGTCCGCGATCGCCCAGGTGATCGCCCAGGCCGAGCGGACCGGGGCCCGGACCCACCTGTTGCACCTCAGCAGCGCCGACGCGATCGACGCGCTGGCCAGCACCCGCGCCGACGGGGTCGACCTGTCGGTCGAGACCTGCCCGCACTACCTCACGCTGGATGCCGACCAGATCCCCGATGGGGCCACCGAGTTCAAGTGCTGCCCGCCGATCCGCGACGCGGGCAACCAGGACCGGTTGTGGAGCGCGCTGGCCGACGGGGTGATCGACATGGTGGTCTCGGACCACTCCCCGAGCACCGTGGAGCTCAAGCGGGCCCCCGGTGGACCCGACGGTGGCGACTTCGCCCTGGCGTGGGGTGGCATCGCGTCGCTGCAGGTGTCGTTGCCGGCGGTGTGGACCAGCGCCCGGGCGCGGGGCCACAGCCTCGCCCAGGTCGTGCACTGGATGGCGCAGGCTCCGGCCGATCGGGTCGGTCTGACGCACAAGGGCCGGATCGCCGTCGGTGCCGATGCCGACCTGGTGGTGCTGGCTCCCGACGAGGAGTTCGACGTCGACGTCTCCCAACTCGCCCACAAGAACCAGATCTCGGCCTACGAAGGCCGACGACTCTGCGGGGCGGTCCGCCGGACCTGGCTCCGCGGTCAACCGGTCACGCCCGATGGCGCTCCGACCGGTCAATTCCTGAAGAGAGGACAGCAACGATGAGCTTCTACGTCCCGCCCGGAGGTCTGCCGCCGCAGACCCGCCTGACGACCGACCGTTCGGTCTTCAACGAGGCCTATGTCGTGATCCCGCGCGGATCGATGACCGACATCGTCACCAGCTTCCTGCCGTTCTGGGAGAACACCCGCCTCTGGGTGATCGCTCGGCCGCTCTCGGGCTTCTCTGAGACCTTCAGCCAGTACATCGTCGAGGTGTCTCCCGGTGGCGGCAGCGACAAGCCGGAAACCGATCCGGGTGCCGAGGCCGTCGTGTTCGTCACCAGTGGTGCTGGCACGATGACCATCGACGGAGCGAGCCACGACCTCACGACCGGCGGCTACGCCTTCCTGCCCCCCGGGGCGAAGTGGACCCTGCACCAGACCGGTGACGACGCCCTGACCTTCCACTGGATCCGCAAGGCCTACGAACATCTCGAAGGCCTGGACGTGCCCGAGGCCTTCGTGACCAACTTCGACGACGTGCCCCCGTTGGAGATGCCGGGCACCGACGGGGTCTGGACCACCACCCGTTTCACCGAGATGACCGACCTGCGCCACGACATGCACGTCAACATCGTCAACTTCAAGCCTGGCGGGACCATCCCGTTCCCCGAGACCCACGTCATGGAGCACGGCCTCTATGTCTTGGAGGGCAAGGCGATGTACCTGCTCAACGAGGACTGGGTCGAGGTGGAGGAGGGCGACTTCATGTGGCTGCGCGCCTTCTGCCCGCAGGCCTGCTACGCCAGCGGTCCGGGGATGTTCCGCTACCTGCTCTACAAGGACGTCAACCGGCACATGCGGCTGAAGGGTGTGCTCGGCTGATCGAAGCGGATCGAGTTCCGGATGGTGGAAGAAACTTTCCGAAAACTCTTCCGATCCGTGCTTCTCACTGCGTAGGATCTAACGACTACGAGCCCGCGTGACGCGCGTCGCAGCGGGGAGGAGGCAGCACACGATGGTGGCAGCAACGAACGCCGGCGAGGCAACGGTCAACGGTCGCGCTCAGGGATTCACGGGCGCGACTCCGCACACCACGGCCCTGGACTGGCTGCGCGACTGTGGGTTGACCGGATCCAAGGAAGGGTGCGCCGAGGGGGAGTGCGGTGCCTGCGCGATCATGGTCGCCCGGCCCTCCACCACAGGTGACGACAGCACCGAGTGGGTGTCGATCAACGCCTGCCTGATCCCGGCCGCCTCGCTGGACGGCCAGGAGGTGCTGACCGCCGAAGGCCTGGGCACCACCACCGCGCTGCACCCGGTTCAGCACGAGATGGCAGTGCGCGGCGGCTCGCAGTGCGGCTACTGCACCCCCGGGTTCGTGTGCAGCATGGCCGCGGAGTTCTATCGCGCCGGACGCACTGATTCCCACGGGCCCGCTGGCACCCCCGACGTCGCCAACGGGGTCACCGCTCCTGACCCCAACGCTCCCGGGGCCCCCCATGCCAGGGCCGACCACGAGCACGGGCCGAACGGCTTCGACCTGCACTCGCTGAGCGGCAACCTGTGTCGCTGCACCGGCTACCGCCCGATCAGGGACGCCGCCTTCGCGCTCGGCGACCCCGACGCCAACGACCCGCTCGCCAAGCGGCGCAGCGAACCCGCGCCCGCCGCCCGGTCCACCCGACTCAGCGCCGGCGATGCCGAGTTCATCCGCCCCGGCGACCTCGCCGAGGCCGTCCAGCTGCTCGCCGACCGGCCCGAGGCGGTGCTGGTGGCCGGCTCCACCGACTGGGGCGTCGAGGTCAACATCCGCGGCGTCCGTACGGCGCTCACCGTCGTCATCGACCGGCTCCCCGAGCTGCGTGAGCTGTCGATCACCGACGATCGGATCCGCCTGGGTGCTGCCTTGACCCTGACCGAGATCGAGCGCCGCCTTGACGGTCGGGTGCCGTTGCTCGGCGAGGTCTTCCCGCAGTTCGCCTCCCGGCTGATCCGCAACGGAGCGACCCTCGGCGGCAACCTCGGCACCGGCTCGCCGATCGGGGACACCCCGCCGGCATTGCTGGCCCTGGAGGTCGAGCTGGTGCTCGCCTCGACCGAGGGCGAGCGCACGGTGGCGCTGGCCGACTACTTCACCGGCTACCGCCAGACCGTGCGCCGACCCGGCGAGCTGATCAAGGAGATCCTGGTGCCGCTGCCGCTGGCCCAGGTGACCGCGTTCCACAAGATCGCCAAGCGACGCTTCGATGACATCTCCAGCGTGGCTGTCGCCTTCGCCCTCGACCTCGCCGACGGCGTCGTCGAACGCGCGTGCATCGGACTCGGCGGAGTGGCCGCGACCCCGATCCGGGCCAGCGCCACCGAGGCCGCCCTGGTCGGGCAGCCCTGGACGGGTGAGACCGTGGAAGCCGCAGCACAGATCCTGGCCGGCGAGGGCACCCCCCTGGACGACCACCGGGCCAGTGCCGCCTACCGAGCCGCGATGCTCGGACAGTCCCTACGCAAGCTGCACGCCCAACATGCAGACGACCAGCACCGACTGACCCAAGGAGCCTGAGCCATGAGCCACCTCTCCCAACGCCCCGAGGCGCCCGCCGACGTGCTCGAGGTCGGCAAGGCCATCCCGCACGAGTCGGCCACGCTGCACGTGACCGGTCAGGCGCTCTACACCGACGACCTGGTGTCGAGGACCAAGGACTGCCTGCACGCGTGGCCGGTCCAGGCCACTGCAGCCAAGGCCAAGATCACCAAGCTCGACGTGCAGCCGGCCTACGACGTGCCCGGCGTGGTCCGGGTGCTGACGGACAAGGACGTGCCCGGGGTCAACGACGCCGGAGTCAAGCACGACGAGCCGCTGTTCCCCGACGAGGTGCGCTTCTACGGGCACGCGGTCTGCTGGGTGCTGGGGGAGACCCAGGAGGCGGCCCGCCTGGGTGCGGCCGCGGTGGTGCTCGAACTCGAGCCGCTGCCCGCACTGATCAACGTCAAGGAGGCGATCGCCGCCGGGGAGTTCCAGGGCGCCCAGCCCAAGGTCACCCGCGGTGACCTGGACGCCGGCATCGAAGCCTCTGCGCACGTGTTCTCTGGCGAGCTGGAGTTCGCCGGCCAGGAGCACTTCTACCTCGAGACCCACTGCGCTTTGGCGCTGGTCGACGAGAACGAG
>JBBPYJ010000067.1:0-14847 GCA_038200025.1 Propionibacteriales bacterium
CTCGGTCTCCCCGACATATTTGTTCAGCAGCTCGGGGCCCTTGATGTTGAGGAAATATGACTTTCCCTCCTGGCCCGTCTTCGCGGCGACCTTCTTGGCCAACGAGTTGGCGACTGCCTTGGCGATCAGGGTCTTGCCGCAGCCGGGCGGACCGTAGAGCAGCACCCCCTTGGGTGGCTTGAGCTGGTGCTCCTTGAAGAGCTCGGGGTGCAGGTAGGGCAGCTCGACGGCGTCGCGGATCTGGTCGATCTGGGTGATCAGACCACCGATCGACTCGTAGTCGATGTCGGGAACCTCTTCGAGCACCAGCTCCTCGACCTCGGACTTGGGCACCCGCTCGTAGGCGTAGTTGGCCCGGGAGTCCAGCAGCAGCGAGTCCCCGGCGCGCAATGAGATCGAGCGCAACGGTTCGGCGAGGCGGACCACACGCTCCTCGTCGGCGTTGGCGATCACCAGCGCGCGCTCGCCGTCGGCCAGGAGCTCCTTGTACATCACCACCTCGCCGACCTCTTCGAAGGCCATTGCGGCAACCACGTTGAGGGCCTCGTTCAACATCACCTCCTGGCCGCGGGCGAGCAGGTCGAGATCGACCGACGGGCTGACGCTGACGCGCAGTTTGCGACCACCGGTGAACACGTCGACCGAGTCGTCGTCGTTGCGCCTTAAGAAGGTGCCGAATCCGGCGGGCGGCTGTGCGAGCCGGTCCACCTCCTCCTTGAGCTTGGTGATCTGGTCGCGAGCCTCGCGCAGGGTCTGAGCGAGCCGCTCGTTCTGGCTGGTGACAGCGGACAGGGACCGCTGGGTCTCGGCCAGTCGCAGCTCGATGCTGCGCGTCTGCGAGGGGGCACCCTCCAGTCGGTGCCGAAGATCGGCCACCTCGGCTTGCAGGAAGCGCACCTGGTTGGCCAGCTGCTGCGGGCCCAATTGTTCCGGGCTGGGACCATCGGTCGACATTTGCGGCTCCTCTCGAGATCGACCCTACCCGCGGGGTCCGACAACCGAGGGCTGGACACCGCGGGTGTGGGTCACGATTCGGCCTGACTGGAGGCCGAGGCCGAGTTCGGCTCGACGTCGGGTTGGGGCGGCAAGTCTGGAGGCCGGGGGCCGCTGTAGTCGGCGCCGTACGCACCGGGAGCCGGGCGGCGTCGCTTGGTCGGTGGGCGAGCTCCGGGCGCCAGGCGGCGCGCGGTGACCAGGAAGGCGGTATGGCCCATCATCGAGTGACCCGGCCGGACGGCGAGGCCCTCGACGTGCCAGTCGCGCACCAGGGACTCCCACGAGTGCGGATCGGTGAATCCGCCGTGCGCGCGCAGCGTCTCCACGATCCGGCTCAACTGGGTAGTGGTGGCGACGTAGGCGCAGACGATTCCCCCGGCGACCAGTGAGTCGGCCACTGCATCCACGCACTCCCACGGGGCCAGCATGTCTAGGATGATCCGGTCGGCCCGGGCACCGGAACTGGTCAGACCCTCGACCAGGTCGCCGAGCCGCAGGTCCCACGCCGGGTGCTCGCCGCCGAAGAAGCGGTCTACATTGCTACGGGCCACCTCGGCGAACTCGGCTCGTCGTTCGTAGGACGTCACCTGCCCGTGGGTGCCCACCGCGCGCAGCAGCGAGCAGGTCAACGCCCCCGAGCCGACACCTGCCTCGATCACCCTGGACCCGGGGTAGATGTCGGCCAGGGCCACGATCTGGGCGGAGTCCTTGGGATAGACCACCGCGGCACCGCGCGGCATCGAGACCACGAACTCCGACAGCAGCGGGCGGAAGACCAGATACTCCCCGCCGGACGACGACGGGATCGCGAAGCCTTCCTCGCGGCCGATCATCTCGTCGTGGTCCAGGTGACCCTTGTTCGAGAAGAACCGCTTGCCCGCGGTCAGCTCGATGTTGTGCCGACGACCCTTCTGGTCGACCAGCCGGACCCACTCCCCTTCGCGCAGCGGACCGCGGTGGACCCCGGACCAGGCCCCGGGGCGTACATCGGGCTGGGGATCTGCGAGCTGGGGATCTGCAGGTTGGGGATGAGGGGTCTGCTCAGACATGGCGATGACCCTAACCAGCCGGGGACGGTCAGCTGGGGGCGGCTCGGAAGGCGCGGTCGACGTCGGCGGTGGTCAGCACCCCGAAGATGGCGCCGTCGTCCTCCATCAACAGGTATTCGCTGGAACGGTGCTGGCTGATCGCCACCACGAGGTCCTCGCCGGCCAAGGTGGCCGACAGGGTGGCTCCGGCACCAGCGGTCCGGGCGACCGATGAGACCGGCACCCAGGGCCGCCGGTCCTCCGGCGTCGCCAGCACCGCGGCCTCGCTGACGATGCCCTCGGGGCGCCCGTCGGCGTCGATGGTGACGATGCTGCCGGCCTGGGCGTCCTGCGCGCGTCGTACCGCTTCGGACAGCGGCAGGTCGGCAGGGACGGTGAGAGTACGCCGCGCCAGGTTGCGCGCCACGAGCGACGGCAGCCGGCGGCGGATCCGCGCCGAGCTGAGCGAGGCATTGGCCCCGGACCACAGGAACAGTCCCACGATGAAGGTCAGCCCGAAGTCGATCAGGTCAGGGGTCACCCCGAATATCTCGTACTGCGCCCACGGCCACAACAGCACCAGCAGCGCGGCGACCCGACCACCCCACGCGGCGGCGATCGTGCCGCGGTGCATGGTGCCCGAGACCCCCCACACCGCCGCCTTGAGCACCCGGCCGCCGTCCAACGGCAGCCCCGGGACCAGGTTGATCAGCCCGACCAGCAGGTTGGCCCCCGCGAGACCCTCCACCGTCATCAGCAGCAGGCCGTCGGGGGTGATGAACCACAGCCCGACCGCGCCCGCACCGACCGCCAGCGAGGTCAATGGCCCCACCACCGCGATCATCAGCTCGTGCCGCGGAGTGCGGGCCTCACCCTCGACCGCGGTCATGCCGCCGAGGAAGTTCAACGAGATCGAACTCACCGGATAGCCGTAGCGGCGCGCCATCACCGCGTGCGAGGCCTCGTGCAACAGCACCGAGCCGTAGAGCACGATGGCGAAGATCAGGCCCGCGACGTATTTCCAGACCCCGAGCCCGGGCTGGACCTGCTCGACCCGGGGGGCCATCAGCACCGCGATCAGGCCGGCGACGACGAACCACGACGAGGACAAGAAGACATCGGTGCCCGCGATGCTGCCGATCCGCAGCTGCCCGGGACGGCGCGCGGGCGCCCGCTCGTCGTGATGGTGTGCCACGGATCGAGGCTAGCCGACCAGGTGTCAACACAACGGTGTCGGCGGGCTCGCCTAGCCTGGGGTGATGTTGGACTCCACGGTGCAGGCCCCTCCCCCAGAGTCCAGCCCGGAACCGGCCTCTCCCGCACAAGTCATCTCGACCAAGGTCGACGGGGTGGATGTCCTGGGCTCACTGTCGCCCAGCCGCGCCGCCGACTTCATGAACTGTCCGATGCTGTATCGCTTCCGCACGGTCGACAAGCTGCCCGAACCGCCATCACCGGCCGCGCTGCGCGGCACCTTGGTGCACAAGGTGCTCGAAGATCTCTTCGACCTGCCCGCCGAGCGGCGCACCCCGCCGCAGGCGCGGGCGATGCTGAGCCCGGCCTGGGACGCCCTCGTCGAGGCCGATCCAGACCTGGCTGAACTAGCCACGCGCAAGGCGGATGGGGTCGAGCCGGGCTTCGGCACCGAGTGGTTCGCCAGTTGCGCCGAGGTTCTGGACCGCTACTTCACGTTGGAGGACCCACGCCGTCTGGAGCCGGCCGAGCGCGAGGTGTACGTCGAGACGCTGTTGGACTCCAAGCTCCTGCTGCGCGGCTTCGTGGACCGCGTCGATGTCGCGGCGAACGGGATGGTCCGGGTGGTGGACTACAAGACCGGGCGCTCGCCGGGCATCGGGTTCGAGGCCAAGGCGCTGTTCCAGATGAAGTTCTACGCGCTGGTGATCTGGCGCACCAGGGGTGTGCTGCCCTCGGTGCTGCAGCTGGTCTATCTGGGCAACGGCGAGGTGTTGCGCTACGAGCCAGACGAGGCGGATCTGCTGGCCACCGAGCGCAAGGTGGTCGCGCTCTGGGAGGCGATCAGGTTGGCCCGGGACACCGGCGACTGGCGGCCCAATCCGGGCCGGATCTGCGACTGGTGCGTCCACCGGGCGATCTGCCCGGCGTACGGCGGCACCCCGCCGCCGCTGCCGGTCACGGCCCCGCCGGCGGTCGAGGTCGACCCCGCCGGGGAGTTGTTCACCGAGCAGGAACGCACCGGCGAGCCGTGAGTCGGACGCCGGTCCTCGTCGCCGGCTAGGGCTTCGTCGCCACCAGGTGGAGCGCCGCCTGCACCAGGGTCAGATGACTGAACGCCTGCGGGAAGTTACCGGCCATCCGGCCGTGCGCGGTGTCATACTCCTCCGAGAGCAGGCCGACATCGTTGGCGAGATCACCAAGTCGCTCGAACAGGGCGGTCGCATCGGCTCGTCTGCCGGCCAGGGCGTAGGCCGACACCAGCCAGAACGAGCAGGCCAGGAAGGCGTGCTCGTCTCCGGGCAGTCCGTCGACACCCGTGGTCGTGCGGTAGCGCAGCAGGAGACCGTCGCGGAAGAGGTCCTCCTCCACCGCCTTGATGGTGCCGAGCACCAGCGGGTGGTCGCCCGGCAGGAAGCCGACCAGCGGCACCATCAGCAGCGACGCGTCCACCTCGTTGGTGTCGTAGTGCTGGGTGAGGGTGCCGCGCGCGTGATCGACCCCGTGCTCCATCACCTCAGCGCGCACCTGGTCGCGCAGTTCGCGCCAGCGGTCTACGGGTCCCGGCAGGTCGTGCTGCTCGCAGGCGCGGACGGCACGGTCGAAGGCGGCCCACACCATCACTCGCGAGTGTGTGAAGTGCCGCGTCTCGCCGCGGATCTCCCAGATGCCGTGGTCGGGCTGGTCCCAGTGGTCAGCCAGCGTTTCGACCAGTGAGCGTTGCAGCGACCAGCTGTTGCGGGTCTCGCCGACGCCCTCCGCGCGCGCGACCTCGAGGGCGATCATCACCTCCCCCAGGACGTCGGTCTGAAGCTGCCCGACCGCACCGTTGCCGATCCGGACCGGCGTCGAGCCGGCGTAACCGGCAAGGTGGTCGAGCTCGCGCTCGGGCAGCCGACGCGACCCGTCGACGGCGTACATGATCTGGAGGTCCTCGGGGTCGCCGGCGACGGCACGCAGCAGCCAGTCCCTCCAGAGTCCGGCCTCCTGGGTGTAGCCGGCGGTCAGCAGCGTCTCGATGGTCAGCGAGGCGTCCCGCAGCCAGGTGTAGCGGTAGTCCCAGTTGCGGACACCGCCGAAGTCCTCGGGCAGCGACGTCGTCGGCGCGGCGACGATCCCGCCGGTCTCCGCGTGCGTGAGCAGACGCAGGGTGAGCAGGCTGCGCACCACCAGGTCGCGGCGTGGTAGATCGCCCCCGCAACGGTCGCTCCAGGCCTCCTCCTCCGCCTTGGTGCGCTGGACGGCGTCCAGGTCGGCCGGAGGAGGTACGTCGACCCACGACGGCACCCAGGTCGTCACGAAGGTCAGCTCGTCCCCTGCTTGCACGCAGAACTCATCGGTGTGCCGACCGTCGGCGGCGACCGGCAGCCGAGTGCCGCGCAGCAACACCTTGTCCGGGCCGGCCACCGCGACGATGGCTTCGTGTCCCGACCCCCCGGCCTGCCGGGTCACCCACGGCCGCACCTTGCCGTAGTCGAGGCGCACCACCCACTCGTGCCGCATCTGAACGGTGCCGCGCAGGCCCGTCAACCGGCGGACCAGGTCGTGCCGGCCGTCGCTGGTCGGCATCACGTCCAGCAGGGTGACCGCGCCGTCGGCTGTAGTGAAGGTGGTCTCGAGCAAGGCGGTCTCGCCGATGTAGGCCCGCTCGACCTCGAATTCACCGACCGGCGATAACAACCATCGGCCGTTGTCTTCGTCGCCGAGGAGGGCGGCGAAGCACGCCGGGGAGTCGAAGCGCGGCAGGCAGAGCCAGTCGATCGATCCGTCGCGCCCCACCAGGGCGGCGGTGCCGCGGTCACCGATCAGGGCATAGTCCTCGATCGGCAACGGCATGGGCCTATGCTAGCCAGTCGGTTCAGACGACTTCCGCCGCCTCCTCCGGGGTGACCTCGTGCGGTCGGATCGTCCCGGATTGAATCTGCTCGGCGAAGTGGCACGCCACCCGGTGTCCGGCCTCGACCACGCGAAGCTCGGGGAGCTCGGTGTCGCAGCGAGTCGGCTGCCTGAACGGGCACCTGGTGTGGAACCGGCAGCCCGTCGGCGGGTTGGCTGGCGACGGCAGGTCACCTTGGAGCAGGATCCGTTCGCGAGTGGCTTCGACGACCGGATCGGGCACGGGAACCGCCGACATCAGGGCCTTGGTGTAGGGGTGCAGCGGACGCGCGTAGAGCGAGTCGGAGTCGGCCTGCTCGACGATGCCGCCCAGATACATCACGGCCACCTCGTCGGAGACGTGCCGGACCACGGCCAGGTCGTGCGCGATGACGAGGTAGGTGAGCCCGAGCTGCTGCTGCAGCTCCTCGAGCAGGTTCAGGACCTGTGCCTGGATGGAGACGTCGAGCGCGGACACCGGTTCGTCGGCGATCACCAGGCGCGGCTCGAGGGCGATGGCCCGGGCGATCCCGATGCGCTGGCGCTGACCGCCGGAGAACTCGTGGGGGTACTTTTGTGCGGCGGTGGCCGGCAACCCGACCTGTTCGAGCAGGTCGCGCACCCGCGTACGCCGGTCGAAGCTGATGCCGTGAGCCCGCAGCGGCTCGGTCAGGATCGTCTCCACGCTCTGGCGGGGGTTCAGGCTGGCGAGCGGATCCTGGAAGACCATCTGCATGTCCTGACGGATCCGCCGTAGAGCCTCACCCCGCAAGGCGGCCACATCGGTGCCGTCGAAGTGGACGGTCCCTTCGGTGACCGGGCTCAGCCGGAGGATGGCTCGCCCCAGCGTGGACTTCCCGCAGCCGGACTCGCCGACGAGGCCCAGTGTGCGACCCTCCTCGATGTCCAGATCGACACCGTCGACCGCCTTGACCGCACCCACCCGCCGGTTGAGCAGCAAACCGTCGCGGATCGGGAAGTGCACCTTCAGGCCACGCACCGACAGCAGCGCGCTCATCTGGACACCTCCGGCGTCAGCGGGTTGAAGCACCGCAGGGCGTCGTCCCCGTCCCACTCCAGCGCTGGCGGCTCGGTGGTGCAGACCTCGAGCTTGTTGGTGCACCGCGGCGCGAAGGCGCACCCCTGGGTCCAGGGGATCGTCTGCGTCGGCGAGCCCGGGATGGGAGTGAGCGGCGTACCACGCGGTGAGTCGAGGCGAGGGATGGAGGCCAGCAGACCGCCGGTGTAAGGGTGTCGAGGCCGGGCGAACAAGCCCGAGCGGCTGCTCGACTCCACGATGCGGCCGGCGTACATGACGTTGACCTCGTCGCAGAGCCCCGCCACGACTCCGAGGTCGTGGGTGATCATGAGCAGCGCTGCGTCGGTGTCGGTGACCAGGTCCTTGAGGACCTCCAGGACCTGGGCCTGGATGGTGACGTCGAGGGCCGTGGTCGGCTCGTCGGCGATCAGCAACCGGGGGCTGCACGCCAGCGCGATGGCGATCAGCACGCGCTGCCGCATGCCTCCGGACAGCTGGTGGGGGTACTCCCGCAGGCGGCGACCCGGGTCCGGGATGCCGACAGCCTTGAGCAGGGCCTCGGCGCGGTCCAGCGCCTCGGCCTTGTCGGCGGTCTCGTGCCGGCGGATCACCTCGGTCAGCTGCGTGCCGATACGTACCACGGGGTTCAGGGAGCTCATCGGGTCCTGGAAGACCATGGCGACGTCGCGACCACGCAGGCCGGCCATCTCCTTGTGCCCCATCGTCACCAGGTCACGACCGTTGTAACGGATCTCGCCCGACGTCCGGACGCCGCGCTTGGGCAACAGTCCCATGACCGCCAGTGCGGTCACGGACTTGCCGCTTCCCGACTCCCCCACGAGCCCGACGTGCTGTCCGGAATGGATGTCGAAGGAGACCTCGTCGACGGCGCGCACCGACTTCTGACCGCGGAGCCCGAACGTGACGGCCAGGTCTCGCACGGCCAGCAGCGGTGTCGAACCCTCATGCGCCTCGGGGGTCTCGTGAACGGCGGGGACGGTCATGTCACCTCCTGGATCTCGGGTCGAGGGCTTCGCGCAGGGCCTCACCGAACAGGGTGAACCCCAGCGCGGTCACGGCGATGGCGAAGCCGGGGAGCAGTGCCAGCCGAGGGGCCGCGTCGAAACGGTCCTGGGCGGCCACCAGCATCCGGCCCCACTCGGCGACCGCCGGGTCGGAGTCTCCGAGGCCGAGGTACGACAGCGCCGCCACCTCGATGATGGCGGTAGCCAGGTTCAAGGTCGCCTGGACGATGGTGGGCCCGATGCTGTTGGGCAGCACGTGGCCCATCACAATGCGGCGTTTGCGGATGCCTAGCGCACTGGCGGCCAGGACATAGTCGGACTTGCCCTGTCCGAGCATCGAGCCGCGCAGCAGCCGGGCGAAGATCGGCACCTGGGCGGTCCCGATCGCGATCATCACCGCATAGCTGTTCTGGCCGAGGATGGCGGCGATGCTCACGGCGAGCAGCAGGCTGGGGATCGAGAGCATGATGTCGACCAGGCGCATCACCGCGGCGTCGACCCAGGCCCCGAACCGTCCCCCGACGGCACCGAAGCCGCCGGCCAGGGCACCAAGGGACGTGCCCGCGGCCAACCCGATGGCCGTGGAGACCACACCGTAGAGCAGCGACTGCCGCGCGCCGTAGAGCATCTGGGTCCACATGTCTGAGCCGAACCGGTCCAGACCCAGCCAGTGGTCCTCCGACGGGCCCGGGACACTGCTCGGCGTCACCTGACCCGACCATTCGGCCGATCCCGGCCGGTAGGACGTGAGGAGCGGCGCGGCGATGGAGATCGCGACGAAGACCAGGACGATCAGGGCCCCGATGATCGCCGTCGGGTTGCGTCGCAGTCGCTGGAAGGCGCCACGCCACAGGCTGACGCCGTGCACCTCCTCATCGATGCCGGTGCCGAGGCCGGTGGTTGCCGGGGGCGGAGGGCCGCTCATTGGTTCCTCACCCTCGGGTCGATCCAGCCGTAGGAGAGGTCCACCAGCAGGTTGATCAGTGAGTAGATGATCGCGATGAAGATGATGAAGCCCTGCAGCACGGGGTAGTCACGTTGCCCGATCGCCTCGAAGAGGTACTGCCCGATCCCGTTGAACGCGAAGACGGTCTCGGTCAGCACCGCCCCCGAGAAGAGCAGACCAGCCTGCAGGCCGATCGTGGTGACGACGGGCAGCAGCGCGTTGCGAAGGACGTGCCGCCGGGAGATGACGCGCGACGAGAGCCCCTTGGCTTCCGCGGTCCGCACGTAGTCCTCGTGCAGTACCTCCGCGACCGAGGCCCTGGTGATGCGGACGATGATCGCCAGCGGGATCGTGCCGAGGGCCAGGGCCGGCAGGATCAGGTGGGTGAAGGCGTCCCAGGACGCGTCCCACTCGCGAGTCAGGATGCCGTCGAGGATGGCGAAGTTGGTGATCTCGGTGGTGTCGATCCGAGGGTCCTGCCGCAGCGCCGTCGGCAGCCAGTGCAGGGTGTCGGCGAAGACCAGCTTGAGCAGGATCGCCAGGAAGAACACGGGGGTCACGACGCCGAGCAGCGAGCCCGAGACCACCGCGGTGTCGATGAAGCGGCCCTGGTGTCGCGCGGCGACGTACCCCAGCGGGACCCCGACTGCCACGGCCAGCAGCAGCGCGGTGAATCCGAGCTCGAGGGTGGCAGGGAACCGCTCGATGAAGGCGTCGATCACGGGACGGCCGGTCTGGATCGAGCTGCCGAAGTCCCCCTGGAGCAGTGCCCTCACGTAGGTGAGGTACTGCTCCAGGAGCGGCTTGTCGAAGCCGTAGGCGGCGTTGATCCGTGCGATGCCCTCCGGAGTGGCCCGCTCGCCGAGCAGGGACCGCGCCGGGTCGCCTGGCAGGGCCCTGACCCATGCGAACAGCAGGATCGAGAGCCCTATCAGGACCGGCACGAGCATCGCCAGACGGCGAAGAACGAATCTCAGCACCCGATCAGCCGATGCTGACCGTGTTCCACACCTCGTCCTGGACCGGGCTGGTCTGGTACCCCTCGACGTCCTTGCCGAACGCCAGCGACGGCACGGGGTGGGCCAGCGGGACGCCCGGCAGGTAGTCCATGACGAGCCGGTTGATCTCCTCGTAGAACGGCTTCTGCTCCTCGGGCGTCGCGATACCGCGAGCCTCTGTCAGGGCGTCGAAGATCTCGGGGTTGTCGAAGCCCCACTCACTGGACTTGGCACCGAAGAACACCCCGAGGAAGTTGTCGGTGTCGTTGTAGTCGCCCGTCCAGCCCAGCAGGTGGATGCCGTGGTCAGGAGTGCCCTGGATCTTCTCGAGGTAGTCCGGGTCCCACTGGTCGGCCGTGGGCTTGATCTTCAGACCTACCGCCTCGAGCTGGGTGCGGATCACGTTGAACGTGTCCTCCGGCGCCGGCATGTAGGGCCGGCTGACGCCCGTCGGGTAGTTGAACTCGATGGTGGCACCGGTCGCGCCGGCCTCCTTCAGGAGCTGCTTGGCCTTGGCGGGGTCGTAGTCGTAGGTCGTGACGTCGTCGGCGAATCCGGTGACGACATCGGGGATGAACTCGATGGCGGTCTTGGTGCCCTCGGGCATCGAGGCACTCACGATCTCGTCCTTGTTCAGGGCGTGGGCGATCGCCTGGCGGACCTTGATGTCGTCCAGTGGCTTCTGTGCCTGGTTCATGCCCAGGTAGAGGACGTTGAACGCGTCGCGGTTCTCGATCTGGAAACCCTCGCTCTGGAGTGGCTCGATGTCGGCAGGCCCGACCAGGTCGTAGCCGTCGATCTCACCGTTGCGCAGCGCGTCCGCGCGGGCCTTGGGCTCGTCGATGGCCACGATCACCGCCTTGTCGATCTTGGCCCTTTCGCCCCAGTAGTCGTCGTTGGCCTCGAGCGTCACCTGCTTGCCGCGCTCCCACGACCCGAACATGAAGGGGCCAGTGCCGACCGGGCCGGCGGTGGAGTACTCGGTGGTCCGCGGGTTGGCGGCCGCGTCGTCCTGGGTGGCCTCGAGGGCGGTGGGACTCTGCATCGACAGCGCCGGCAGCGACATGGCCGCCAGGAAGCCGGCGAAAGGCTTCTTCAGCTTGATCGTCGCAGTCAGGTCGTCGTCCGCCGTGCAACTGTCGTAGATGGCGGCATCCGCGCGGTCGCCGGTCGCGAACCCGCGGAACAACGCGGCGTAGTAGTACGTCAGGTCGTCGGTCTGCGCTGACTCCGGCATGTTGTACCAACGATCGAAGTTGGAGCACACGGCCTCGGCGTTGAATTCGGAGTCGTCGTGGAACTTCACGCCTTCGTGGAGGCTGAAGGTGTAGCTCAGCCCGTCGTCACTGATCTCCCACTCGTCGGCCAGCAACGGGGCGGGATCGGCCGTGCCCGGTACGGTGCCGACGAGCCCTTCGAAGATCTGCCGCGCTATCCGGAAGGTCTCACCGTCCGAGGCGAAGAACGGGTCCAACGTGACCGGCTCCGCTGAGCCGGCAAAGACGAAGGTGCCTCCACCGGCCTCGCTACCGCCACTTCCCTTGTCCTCGCGGTCGCTGTCGGCACATCCCGCCAGCACCATCACCGCTGCGACTGCGCCGGCGGTGCCGAGACGCAGAGTTCGCCTGTTCCTTGATTTCATTACGCACCCTCACGCGCTAACGCCTCGATGCTGCCCCGAGGCTGGTCGGTCGACCCTACTGCCCTTCGGACCGGGGTGCTGCAGGCTAGCGCGTCTCGCGTGTCGCGCCCGGCGCTAGCGTCATCCACGCGCGCAGCGTCTCCAGATCGACGCCCACCAGGGTGTCGCGCAGGATCCGCCGCTCGCCGGGAGACACCTGCACGTGCAGGGGCACGACGAGAGTGGTGCAACCGGCGGCCACCGCGCTGGTGGTGCCCGGCTCGGAGTCCTCGATCGCCAGGCAGTCCTCGGGGGCCACGCCCAGCAGACGGGCGGCAGTGAGGTAGGGCTCAGGGTGCGGCTTGCCCCGGCCGACCACGTCACCGGTCACCACGACGTCGAACGGATTATAGCCGAGACCGGCCAGGATCGGATCGACGAAACGCTGGTAGGACATCGTCACCAGGCCACCAGGGATGCCCTCGGCGTGGAGCGCCTCGAGCAGCTCGACGGCCCCCGGTCGCCACGGCACCGACTCCTGCACATGCATGACCACGTCGTCTAGCAGCTCCTCGACGATCTGCGCCGGCTCCAGGTCGAGGCCCATGTGCTCACGGATGTAGTGCCCGGAGTCCAGCAGATCACTGCCGACCAGGTTCAGCGCGTGCTCCTGGCTCCACGCGGCACCATGGGCCCGGGCCAGCCGATGCTGTGCGGCGATCCAGAACGGCTCGGTGTCCACCAGGGTCCCGTCCATGTCCCATAGCACCGCCGCAGGCAATGATGGTGGGCGAGCGTCGGCGAGCCCGTCGCTCCTGCGACGGTGCGAGGCGCTTGTCCGGTCCTCGGTGTCGGATGTCATGGCGTGATCAGTCCTCAGGGTCGTATCCCAGGTTGGGCGAGAGCCACCGTTCGGCCTCGCTGACCTCCCACCCCTTGCGGGCGGCGTACTCCTCGATCTGGTCGCGGGCGAGGCGACCGACCACGAAGTACTGCGAGTCGGGGTGCGAGAAGTACCACCCCGACACACTGGCACCGGGCCACATCGCCATCGACTCGGTCAGCTCCATGCCGGTGTTCGCCTCGACGTCCATGAGTTCCCACAGCGTCTGCTTCTCAGTGTGGTCGGGGCAGGCCGGGTAGCCGGGCGCCGGGCGGATGCCGGTGTAGCGCTCGCGGATCAGGTCCTCGCCGGTGAGCTCCTCGTGCGGGGTGTGCCCCCAGAACTCGGTGCGCACCCGCTGATGCAGCCGCTCGGCGAACGCCTCGGCCAGCCGGTCGCCGAGGGCCTCGACCATGATGGCTGAATAGTCGTCGAGATCGTCCTGGAACTTCTTGACCCGCTCCCCCAAGCCATGGCCGGTGGTCACCGCGAAGCCGCCGACGTAGTCGGGCACGACGGCGTCGCGAGGGGCGACGAAGTCGGCCAGTGACCGGTTGGGCACGCCCCGGCGGTGCTGGCCCTGCTGCCGCAGCTGGTGAAAGGTCGCCTGCGGATCGGTGCGGTCCTCGTCGGCGTACACGAAGATGTCGTCGCCCACGCTGTCGGCCGGGAAGAGCCCGATCACCCCACGGGCGGTCAGCCAGTGCTCGGCCACCATCTGGTCGAGCATCGCATTCGCGTCGTCGTAGAGCTTGCGGGCGGTCTCCCCGGTCGCCGGGCTGTTCAGGATGTCGGGGAAGGTGCCCTTCATCTCCCAGGCGTTGAAGAACGGCTGCCAGTCGATGAAGTCGCGCAACTCGCCCAGATCGTAGTCGTCCAGGACGGTGATCCCCGGCGTCACCGGAACCGGTGCGGCGTACCCTTCCCAGCTGATCGGGGTCGCGTTGGCCCGCGCGACGCCCAGCGAGACCATCGGCCGGTCGTGCTTGACCGCATGGCGTTGACGCAGGGCGTCGAAGTCTGTTTTGACGTCGGCGAGGAGCTTCTTGCGACCGGTCTCGTGCAGCAGCGCTGCGGCGACCGGCACCGAGCGGGAGGCATCCTTGACCCAGACCACCGGGCCGTCGTACTTCGGGTCGACCTTCACCGCGGTGTGCGCCCGGCTGGTCGTCGCCCCACCGACCAGCAGCGGCATCGTCATACCCAGGCGCTGCATCTCGGTGGCGAAGTTGACCATCTCGTCCAGCGACGGCGTGATCAGTCCCGACAGGCCGATGATGTCGGCGTCCACCTCGGCCGCGGTGTCGAGGATCTTCTGGGCCGGCACCATCACGCCGAGGTCGATCACCTCGTAGTTGTTGCACTGCAGGACCACCCCGACGATGTTCTTGCCGATGTCGTGCACGTCGCCCTTGACGGTCGCCATCACGATCGTGCCGTTGGTCTCCTTGGCGGTCGCGAGTTCGGGGTTGGCCAGCTTCTCGGCCTCGATGAAGGGGATCAGGTGCGCGACCGCCTTCTTCATCACCCGGGCGCTCTTGACCACCTGGGGCAAGAACATCTTGCCGGCTCCGAACAGGTCGCCGACCACGTTCATGCCGTCCATCAACGGTCCCTCGATCACCTCGATCGGACGCCCACCGGCCTCGTCGATCTCGACCCGAAGCTCCTCGGTGTCCTCCACGACATGGGCATCGAGACCCTTGACCAGAGCATGGGTGATCCGTTCGCGCAGCGGCAGCGCGCGCCACTCCTCCTCGGTCGCCTCGTCGACGACGGCGGCCCGGTTGTGCTTCTCAGCCACCTCGAGCAACCGTTCGGCGGCGTTGGGACGCCGGTTCAGTACGACGTCCTCGATCCGGTCGCGCAGCTCGGGATCGACCTGGTCGTAGACCACCAGCGCGCCGGCGTTGACGATGCCCATGTCCAGGCCCGCCTCGATGGCATGGAAGAGGAAGACCGCGTGGATCGCCTCGCGCACCGGGTTGTTGCCGCGGAAGGAGAAGGACACGTTCGAGATGCCGCCGGAGACCTTGGCACCCGGCAGGTTCGCCTTGATCCAACGGGTCGCCTCGATGAAGTCCCGGCCGTACGACGCGTGCTCCTCGATGCCGGTCGCCACCGCGAAGACGTTGGGGTCGAAGATGATGTCCTCGGGCGGGAAGCCGACCTGGTCGACCAGCACCCGGTAGGCCCGCTCGCAGATTGCCTGGCGACGGTCGAGGTTGTCGGCCTGGCCGTCC
>JBBPYJ010000068.1:0-11295 GCA_038200025.1 Propionibacteriales bacterium
CATCGGGCCCGATTCACGACGGATCCCCCATCAGCGCCTCGATCCACCACAAGCCGGCGACGGCCAGAGCCGATCCCGCGGCCAGACAGGCCAGGCCCGCGGGGGTGGTCAGCAGGAACCGCCATGGCGAGCCGCCTGCTCCCGAACCCATGGCCAGGGCCAGCACCGGCAGGGCGGCGACCAGCCGCGCGGTGGACCGGGCCGAAGCCAGCTCGGAAGCGACCACTCGGCGGGTCGCAGCCTCCTCTCGCAACGTTGCAGCGATCCGGTCCACGGCTGCTGCCAGGCCGGCACCGGTGCGATGCGACACCTGCCAACCCGCGGCCAGCAGTCGCAGGTCAGCAGCACCCGGGCGCTGGGCCACCTCTCGCAGTGCGGCGGGCACATCGGCGCCCAGAGCGAACGCGCGCGCCGCGGGATCCAGCAACGGCCAGTCCTCTGCGACCCGATCGAGAGCTGTGCCAGGCGGTTGCCCCGAGGCCAACTCCGCGCTGAGCTGCTCGCAGGCCTCCAGCGTTGCCGCCGCGGACCTCTCGGCGCTGAGCCTGGCCGCGCGGCTGCGCCACAGTCGCTCCACGGCGACCCAGATCGCTCCTGCGATCACCGCCAGCGGGACCAGTCGCGGATAGGCCATCGCCAGCAGCAACGCTGGGAGTCCAGCCAGCACCGGTCCGGCCCACAACCGGGGCGCCTGCCCGACGTGGTCCACCCGCTCCAACGCGGGCGGCGGTCGCCACCACAAGCAAGCCGCCAACACCGCCCAGAGCACTGCCGAGCTCATCGTTCGAGCCGGTCCGCCAGGAGGACTGCACCGGGGCCGACTCGGGACTCGCCGTGCTCGTCGAAGACGATGGCCGAGCTCATCCTCACCAGACCGTCCTTGCCCTGCACCGGAACAGCGACCTCGGCAACCCGCCGGCTTGACGAGCCGCGGTGCAGGTGCACGACTGCGTCAAGCGCCGCACCCAGTTGACTGTGGGCCGCCGCCCGCGGCAGCCCCGCAGCCAGGGCCAGCGCCTCGATCCGGGCCGGTACGTCGGCGGCCGAGTTGGCGTGCAGGGTGCCGCAACCGCCCTCGTGCCCGGTGTTGAGGGCGGCCAGCAGCTCGGTCACCTCGGCACCACGCACCTCGCCGACGACCAGCCGGTCCGGTCGCATGCGCAGAGCTTGACGCACCAGGTCGCGCACGGTGATGGCCCCTGCCGCCTCGACGTTGGGCGGCCTGCCCTCCAGGCTGACCACGTGCGGATGGTTCGGAGCCAGCTCGGCCGAGTCCTCGACGAGTACCAGGCGCTCGACAGGGTCCACCATCCCCAGCAACGTCGCGAGCAGGGTGGTCTTGCCGGATCCGGTCCCACCGGTGACCAGGAACGCCAGCCGGGCGCTGACCAGTCGGGTGAGCAGGCGCGCACCCGTCGGCGTCACCGACCCGGAGTCCACCAACTCCGCCAAGCTGAACGCCAGCCGCGCGGGCACCCGCAGGGACAAGGTGGTGCCCGGGCTGGCGACCGGGGCCAGCACCGCATGCAGCCGGGTGCCGTCAGCGAGCCGGACGTCGACGAACGGAGCGGCGTCATCCAGGCGCCGTCCACCACCGGCGGCGAGTCGCTGGGCCAGACGGCGCACGGCGGCTTCGTCGGCGAATCTGATCCCGGTCTTCTCCAACCCTGCTCCCGCGTCGACGTACACCTGGTCGGGACCGTTGACGAGCACGTCGGTCACTCCGCTGCGGCGCAGCAACGGCTCGAGCAGTCCTGCTCCCAGCAGGTCACCGCGCAGCGCATCGTGGACTGCCAGCACGGTCGTGTCCCCGACCGGACGGCCGGTCTCGCGTAGCGCCTGCGCGACCCGCGCCGGGGTCAGGGCTCCCGGAGTGCGACTCAGCCGCTCACGCACCGACTCCACGACCTCGGCAAGCCCAGAGGACGACCCGGAAGAGGGCCCGAAAGAGGGCCCAGAAACGGGCGGAGCCGACGGTCCGGCAGAGTGCTGGACCGAGGGCCGGGAGGAACTCATCGCGCGCCGACCGTGGCCGGCAACCGGGCCAGCACCTCCGACGCGGTCCTGGCCAGTGGCCCGCGGCGGGAGCGGACCGGTCCCAGACCCAGATCGACCGCCTCGGCCAGACCACGCTGCTGGGGCATCGCGATGGCATCGCCCAGCCCGGTGGCCTGCTCGATCCCGCGGACGCCGACGCCATGACCTCGCACCACCAGTCGCAGCGTGGTGGTGCTCCCGAGCCGAGCCGCAACCCGTGCGGTGGCGGCAACGGCCGCGACCGTCGGTACGGTGAGGATCACCACCTCGTCGCACCTGGCGACCGTCTCGGTCGTCACTGGGTCGAAGAGCCGCGGCAGATCGACGACCACCAGGTCGTGACCGCGCTGTCCGGCCGAGAGTGCCTCTCGCGCCGCGAACGGCGCGAGGCTGTCGGTCGTGCCCGGCGGCCAGGTCAGCACCCCGACGCCGGCGCGAGAGGGGACCGCATCGTGCAACGACCGCGCACTGAGCCGACCGGTCGTCTGCGCCAGGGAGTCCCAGCGGACCCCGTCCTTCGCCTCGACGCCGAAGACCCGGTCCAGGCCAGGGCCCAGCGGGTCCAGGTCCACCAGCAACGCCGACCCTAACCGGGCGCCCATCTGGGCCAGCGCGCAGGCGAAGGTCGTCGCCCCAGCGCCGCCGCAACCCCCGATCACCCCGACCACCACCCCACGGCTGGGAGCCCGATCGCCACAGTCGGTCAAAGCCTCGACCAGCCACGCCTCACATCGGTGCAGTTCCAGGACGCTCTCCACCCCGATCGCCAGCGCCACCTCGAACAGGTCGTGCCCGCGGGACTCCCCAGCGATCAGGTAGGCATCGTCTCTGCGTCCGGGGCGCAACCTGGCCAGCTGCGGGGCGACGTCCTCGCCGACCAGCACCAAAGGCGCAGTGCTCCACGCGGCCAGCGCCTCGCTCGGGGATCGACAGATCCGCGGCGTGACCCCGGCCGCCGCCGCCAATCGCGACAGCTCGTCGCACAGTGACTGGTCACGGGTCACCACCAGCGGAGCATTCACGTTGGATCCCCGAGGAGGCGCGAGCGCAGCGAGTGGCTTGGTGGGGTCTTCATGACCTCACGGTGCCCGCGAAACGAGGGTGGCGCCGGCCGCGAAGGCGGCATCGGTCAACAACCGTCGAATTCGCAGCCTGTGGACGACACGGCTGGTTCGAGATTCAGCACTACGATGTTCGAGTGGAGACCCGCCCGACCGCGGCCTTCTTCGACCTCGACAAGACGATCATCGCCAAGTCGAGCTCGCTGGCCTTCAGCAAGCCCTTCCTCGCTGGCGGGCTGATCACCCGGCGCGCGATGCTGCGCTCGGCGTACGCCCAGTTCGTCTTCTTCGCCGGCGGCGCCAATCACGACCAGATGGAGAAGATGCGCCAGTTCATGTCGCGTCTGGTCGCCGGTTGGGACGTGGCGACGGTCTCAGAGATCGTCGCCGACACCCTGCACAACATCGTGGACCCCCTGGTCTTCGAAGAGGCGGTCTCGTTGATCGACGAGCACAAGGTCGCCGGCCGCGATATCGTCATCGTCTCCGCCTCGGGCACCGAGGTAGTCGCTCCGATCGGTGCGATGCTCGGCGCCGACCGGGTGGTTGCTTCCCGGCTGGAGATCGTGGACGGCCACTACACCGGGGAGATCGACTACTACGCGTACGCCGAGGAGAAGGCCCACGCGATCCGGGCGCTGGCCGACGAGGCGGGCTACGACCTCGCCGGGAGCTACGCCTACAGCGACTCGATCACCGACGTGCACATGCTCGACGTGGTCGGGCATCCGCATGCGGTCAACCCCGACAAGGAGCTACGCCGGGTCGCGGAGGCACGGGACTGGCCGATCCTGACCTTCGACCGTCCCGTGATGCTGCGGTCGCGGGTGTCGTTGCCACGACCCGGCGCCGCCGCACTCGCGGTGGCCGGGATGGTGGCCGTGGGTGGGGTGGTCTGGGCCGGGGTACGACGACCCGGGCGAGGTCGCCTCGGGTCCTGATCCGGACACGTCCCCGTTCACAACCAGAAAGTCAACCCTTGAAGATGCCGGCGGATCGGCGTACAACTGTGACTAACAACACAAAAAACGGCATCGTGAGCCGGGTACCCACGCGGCGATCTACCCTTCCTACAGGGCGCGAGTCCTCGGTTTAACCCGGGGCAGCATTGAGATATTGCACGCTTGATATCCCTCACTCGCGAGTCGGCGACGACACTCGAGTCCCTTTGGGAGTCGAGTGTCGTTGCACGTGCGCTCGACTCACGCAGTCGACACACGCTGGGTCGCGGGCTCAGTCGGCGACTGGGCTGGCAGCTGCGCCCTGGGTGTAGGCCTCGGCGGCGTAGAGCAGCCAGCCGTGCACCCCCGCGGGACCGCCGACGGCGTACCCCCGCAGATTCGACTCGTACGCCGCTCGCAAGCCCAGGTGTCCGGCCTCCGGCACGATCAGCGACTTCACGTCCACCCCGCGGGCCACCAGGACCAACCGCTCGGTGGCTCGGGCCACCAGCCCGTTGTGTGAGCCGAAGGGGGCCGCGGTAGCCAGCTCGGCATGCACGACAGCGCCCAACAGCAGCGCCGAACCGGCATTCGGGTCACTCATCAGTCGGCCGATCACCTGTAGCCGAGCGGCGGCCTCCGGATTGCGCGGACGCCCGATCAGCTCACCTGCCCCGTTCGCCAGCACGGCGTGCATCCGGGCCAACGCCTGCAACGGCGCGCTCCGCAGCACCGGGACCAGACTCAACAACCCCGACGACAGCCGGGTCGCCGCCGCGGCGGTCTCGTCACCCGCACCGGCGCGCACGTCGTCCAGGCTGCTCGCGGAACCTTCCAGTACGGCGCTGGCGTGCGCGCCGCGCAGGAGGGACTCGGCGGTCGTCTCAGGTGTCGTCCGCCGCAGGCCACGGTCGCGCAGCACCGCATCGATGGCGTCGCGAGCAGCCGCCAGTCCCGACGGGACCCCCTCCAGCTGGTTCAACTGCCCCAACTGGGTCAACGGTCCATCGCTCACGCGCCCAGGTTAGACGGTGCTGGACGCTGGGGCGGGTAGCGTGACGAGGGTGGACGATCACCCAGGCCCAGACCCAGACCTAGACCCCGAAGACCCCGGAACCCACCGCTGGGCGAGGTCCTTCGGCGCGGTGGCCGACGCCTACGACCGCGGACGTCCGGGCTTTCCCGAACCCGCCGCACAGTGGCTGATCGGCCGCGACGCGGCCCAGGTGCTCGAGTTGGGCGCCGGCACCGGAAAGCTCACCGCCTCGTTGGTGGCCCAAGGCCATGACGTGGTCGCCACCGATCCGGACGAGGCGATGCTAGAGGTGCTGGCCTCGCGAGTGCCCGGCGCGCGGCCGATGCTCGCCGCGGCGGAGAGCCTACCGGTCGCCGACCGCAGCCAGGATGTCGTGGTTGCCGCCCAGTCCTTCCACTGGTTCGACCACGATCAGGCGTTGCCGGAGATCGCTCGCGTGCTCAAACCCGGTGGTGTGCTGGCGGTGGTCTGGAATCATCGCGACGCCCGGATCCCCTGGGTACGCCGCCTCGGCGACCTGATCGGCACCCAGAACCAACTGACCGACCCCACCGAAGTGCTGGGTGCCAGCGGCCTCTTCGAGTCGCCGACGTCGAAGAGTTTCAAGAACTGGCAGGACATCAACCGCGACGTCCTGGTCAACCTGGTCGTCTCGCGGTCCAACGTGTCCACGCTCGACGAGGTCGCCAAGCAGGCCAAGATCGACGAGGTGCGGGCCTTCTACGACGACTTCGGTCGCGGGTACGACGGCATGCAGCTGCCCTACGTCACCCACTGCTTCCGGTCCAGGGTGGTCGATCGCGGTGCCCCCGAAGGCGAGGGCGACCAGGAGACCGGAATCACCTCGACCCAGGACGGCTCCGACACCGAGATGCTGTTGATCGATTTCCGCTGACAGCCCGTCAGCCCTCAGCCCACCGTGGACAGCGGCCCTCGACACCACGCTGTCCGGTGGCTAACGTCACGGCGTGTCCTCCTCACGAGCGCACTCGGTCCTGGGTCTCTTCCGCCGAGCCCATCTCGGCACCGAGGCCGAGCGGGCCACCTTCAGCACCCTTCACACGGCCTCGCTCGCCTCTCCCGCCCTGCGCGAGGGCCTGACCTCCACCAGCGCCGAGCGGAGCATCAAACACCTCAGACAACTGCTCGGCGCCCCCGCCGTCGCCCTGACCGGTGGCCACCACCCGCTGGCGTGGGACGGGACCGCTCGACACCACGAGGCCCAGGCCCCGGCCCTCGCGGAGACCGTGCTCGACCAGGGGCACACCCGGGTGGTGGGACGCAACGAGCTCACCTGCGACGTGACCGGGTGCACCGTTCGACAGGCGATTGTGTCCCCCCTGGTGGTCGAGGAGTCGATCGTCGGCACCCTGCAGGTGTTCACGCCGTACGCCACGGCCGGCCTGACCCGAGCCACCTCAGAAGTCGCCCAATGGGTCTCTGGACAGCTGGAGCTGGCGGAGCTCGACGCCTCGCGAACCCGGTGGATGGAGGCCGAGGTACGCGCCCTGCGCGCCCAGATCTCCCCGCACTTCATCTACAACTCGCTGGGCGCGATCGCCTCGTTCGTGCGCACCGACCCCGGCCGAGCGCGTGAGCTGCTGCTGGAGTTCGCGGACTTCACCCGCTACTCCTTCCGCCGCCACGGGGAGTTCACCACGCTCGCCGAGGAGCTGCGTTCGATCGAGCGCTACCTTCTGCTGGAGCAAGCACGCTTCGGCGACCGACTTCAGGTCACCTTGCGGATCGCCCCGGAGGTGCTGCCGGTGACGGTGCCCTTCTTATGCATCCAGCCGCTCGTCGAGAACGCCGTTCGCCACGGACTGGAGGCCTCGGCAGACAAGGGCGACGAGGTGGGCCGGCTCAGCATCGTGGCTCACGATCTCGGCCAGGAGTGCGTCATCGAGGTGGAGGACAACGGCACCGGCGAGGATCCAGAACTGGTCCGCCGAGCTCTGGCCGGCGAGGCGGAGTCCGACTCGGTGGGCCTGGGGAACGTGGACTCGAGGCTGCGCGCCGCCTTCGGCGACGACTATGGTCTGGTGGTCGAGACCGCCCCCGGTGCCGGCACCAAGGTCATCGTCCGGGTGCCCAAGTTCTCCCCCGGAGTGCACGCATGAACACCCCGACCGACGAGCTGATGTCTGGCCTCCGGGTACGCGTCGGCGCCGACCAGCGCCCGGCACTCGACGAGCTGTCATTCCTGCTCAATCGCGACGAGCGGATCGCCGAGGTGCACACCGCCGCGTCCGCCGTCAATGCGCTGCGGCTGCTGCGCATGGTGGAGATCGATGCGTTGTTCCTCGACATCAAGATGCCCGGCCTCTCGGGCATCGAACTGGCGAGGGCGCTGAGCGACCACGGCGCCGACCCGCCCAGAGACGTTCCGGCCGTGGTATTCGTGACCGCTCACGAGGAGCACGCTGTCGACGCCTTCGACGTGCGCGCGGTCGACTACGTGCTCAAGCCGGTGCGCGAGGAGCGGTTGGCCGAGGCCGTACGACGCCTGCTCACCGAGCGCGGCACCCCGCCGACACCCGGCGACGAGCAGGTGATCGTGGATCGCGCCGGGGTGACCCGTTTTCTCCGGCGCTCGGAGATCCGCTATGTCGAGGCAGCCGGCGACTACGCGCGACTCCATATCGCCGCCGACCACTACCTGCTACGGACGCCACTGAGCATGCTGGAGACCGAGTGGCAGGCAGCAGGGTTCGTGCGCGCCCACCGCTCGCTGCTCGTCAATATCGCGCATATCACCGAGGTGCGGATGGACCACGGACACTGCACGGTCGTGGTGGACGGCACGGCTCTGGCCGTGAGCCGTCGGCACACTCGCGCGTTGCGCGAACGACTGACCACCCGAGACAGTCAGTGACCACCCCACCGCCTCGGGTGCGGGTCACCGGTCCGGCCCGGCGACCGATCGTCAGCGCCCGCCGCGGGGCGGGCGAGGAGATCGACGCCGACACCAGCCTCGGAGAGCTCTACGTCGGCTCCCTGCTGCGGGCACAGCTCCGGCTCGCCGTGGCCGTCCTGCTGGGACTGACGATCAGCCTCGGCTCCTTACCCCTGGTGTTCCACCTCGCCCCCGGCCTTGCGCAGACCCGCGTGCAGGGCGTGCCCCTGGCCTTTTTGATCCTGGGCTTCGCGGTCTACCCCTTCTTGCTGGCGGTCGGAGGTGCCTACGTGTGGCGGGCCGAGCGCAACGAGAAGGCCTTCACCGCGCTGCTCGACGCCGGGCCCGAAGACGACGAGCCGGGGTGACCCTCGACGGGGGTCAGGCCCCCGGCATCATCGCCGTCACCCTCGTCGTGATCACCACCCTTGCCCTGGGCGCCTGGGGACTGCGCGTCTCGCGGACCACCAGCGATTTCTTCGTCGCTTCCCGGTCCGTGCGGCCGGGTCTCAACGCTGCAGCGATCGGCGGCGAGTACCTCTCGGCGGCCTCCTTCCTCGGGATCGCCGGGCTCGTGCTCGCCTTCGGTGCTGACATGTTGTGGTACCCGGTCGGTTGGACAGCTGGATACCTCGTGCTGCTCGTCCTGGTCGCCGCCCCGTTGCGCCGCAGCGGCGCGTACACCCTGCCGGACTTCGCCGAGGCGCGGCTGGGGTCGCGGCGGGTGCGCTCGGTCTGCTCGGTCCTGGTTGTGGCGATCGGCTGGCTCTACATCCTCCCCCAGCTCCAGGGCGCCGGCCTGGCCCTGCGGATCGCGTTCGGGGCACCGCAGTGGCTCGGTGCGGTGATCGTGGCCCTAGTCGTGCTGGCCAACGTCACGTCGGGCGGGATGCGCTCGATCACCCTTGTCCAGGCGTTCCAGTTCTGGCTCAAGCTCACCGCGCTCCTGGTGCCGCTGGTCGTCCTGGTGGCGATCTGGATCGGCGACGGTGCCCCCAACCCCGACGATGTCGCCGCGACCGGCAACCCCGACGTCTGGTCGTTGCCCCTGTCCGAGGCCGGTGGCCCTCAGGGCCTCTACGTCACCTACTCCCTGATCATCGCCACCTTCCTCGGCACGATGGGGCTGCCACACGTAGTAGTGCGCTTCTACACCAACCCCGACGGCCGCGCCGCCCGCCGTACGACGCTGATCGTGCTTGGTTTGCTGGGCCTCTTCTACCTGTTGCCACCGGCGTATGGCGCCCTCGGCCGGCTCTACGCTGGCGACCTGGCGGCCCAGGGCCAGGCCGACAGTCTAGTTCTCCAGCTCCCGGGACTGATGGCCTCGGGTCTCCTCGGACAGCTGCTGACCGCACTGGTCATCGCCGGAGCGTTCGCCGCCTTCCTGTCCACCTCCTCGGGTCTGACGATCGCGGTCGCGGGAGTGCTTAGCCAGGACCTGATCGGCCGGCTCGCCCCCGGGCGCCGGGTCCCCGGCATCGCCTCGTTCCGGATCGGTGCCGTGATCGCGGTGCTCGTGCCCCTGCTCGGCGCCCTGTCCAGCCCCGACCTCGGAGTGGCTAGGGCGGTCGGGCTCGCGTTCGCCGTCTCGGCGTCCACGTTCTGCCCGCTTCTGGTGCTCGGGATCTGGTGGCGCGGACTCACCGACGTCGGCGCTCTGGCCGGCTTGCTCGTCGGGGGGTTGGGCTCCGGGGCCGGTGTCGTGTGGACGCTGCTCACCGTTCGCGACGACGGGCTCCTGGTGCTTTTGAGCCAACCTGCTGCCTGGAGTGTGCCCGCGGCCTTCGTCACGATGGTGCTGGTCTCCCGGTTCACCCGGCATCGTCGCTCCCCGCACGTGAACACCTTCATGGTGCGCCTGCACACCCCCGAGGCGGTGCCGCTCGACCGGGGTTGAGGCGCCGAGGCTCTGGGAGCGCGCCCACGGAGAGGTTCTGGCGCAACCACGTGCCGCATTCCTCCGCGGGAAGCCCGGATCTCGCGCGTACTTGTCGGCTGGACTCCCTGGCGCGGACTGGTGGGTCGGCGGTCCGGCAGTGGTCAAAGGGAGGATGCCGACGTCGAGCTGGACGAGGTCGAGAAGCTCTACACCGAGCATGGACTGTGGGACACCCTTGGCTGAGACCGCACTGGACGTGCCCGTGACCGATTCGCCTGCGGTGACCGTCTTCGAACGCACCGCCGAGCCCTCAGACGGTGAGGGTGAAGCCGATGTCGGTGTAGTAGAACTCCCCGATGGCCCGTGGCCCGGGTGGGGCGAGTGACTCGTAGTCGTGTCCGGTGGGGGTACTGGTGATGATGGTGTGCCGCCGTCGACCGGTGACCGGGCTGATCCGCCACCCCGGTGCCTGTTTGGCGTGGTTGCATGACACGCACAGCCCCTGCCGCCAACGTGGCCGGGAACAGTCGCGACTTTGCCTCCATCTTGGTCAGCTCACCGGTGTCGGGGTCCTCCCACACCTGCGCAGCCGCACACTGTCGGGTGAAGCTTCGCAGGTGTCGGTCACCAGGTCGCGGGCCAGGTCGGCCGGGACCGGGCCGTACCCGTCGACCCACGCCCCTGATCGGCTCCCATCGGGTCGAGCAGGGCTTGGTCGGTCATCACCAGGTTCACCTGGATCGGTGCCGGATCAGCCACCGTACGGCCCGTGACCCGCTCGACCAGGGTGTCGGCCATGATCTGGCAACGACTGCGCGCGTCGCCGGCAGCCACCCGAGCATTGGTGGCCCGGGTCAACGCAGCGAAGCAAGCCACGCCGTCGCGCATCGGCAGCAGCGCACCCAAGAACGTCATCGCGTCCGGGGCGGGCGGACCGAGACGTGTCGTTGGGACTCGGCGTACGCCCGGCGGGCCACGAACACCTCCGGGTCCGCAGCGTAGGCAGCCCTCTGGGTCGCGGCCACGATCTCCTGGTCGCCCATCGCCTCGAACGCATTCGGGTCGCCGGCGACCTGGGCATCGACGGCCCGCCGGTCCGGTGCGGTCAGGCACTGGGTCTCTCGGGCCACCAACCCGGCCCGGTACTCGGTGATCCGCCCGGCCCGAAGCGCGGCATGAGTGTGCGGGAGATCCCTGGTCAGCACCCGCGCCAAGCCCAGATGGCGGCGTCCTCGGTGCGGCGACTCACGGCGCGCTAACGCCACCTGCTCGGCCACCCCCCGATCACGCCGCACCGCCGGGACCCCACGGTCCTCCGAATGGGCGCGCATCGACACCGCGAACGACGCCGTCACCTGAGCCTGCAAACCCTCCGCAGCACACTTCAACTCCTCCAACGCCCGCAACAGATCGATCCGCGACGGATCAGACCCATCCGCCAC
>JBBPYJ010000069.1:0-15805 GCA_038200025.1 Propionibacteriales bacterium
CTGACTGCCTGGTAGTTGGTCGACGACTGGCGTCGACCCAGCACTCAGTCGGGACGGACCAGTAGGGTGCACACCCGTGAGCACCCAACCGACCTATGAGCAGCTTGCCCCTCTCCCGGCGTACGTCGAGCAGCCCGTCCCGCTTCCCTTCGAGGACATCAACGGCCACCTCAACGTCCGGCACTACACCGGGATCGCCAGCGAAGGGCTCGATGAGTCGCTGGTGTCGGTCGGGATCCCCCAGAACTGGCCACTGGTCGCCGGGCACGCCTGCTTCTCGGCCGAGCACCACGGGATCTATCTCGCCGAGCTGCGCACCGGCGACGTGATGTCGGCGCGAGTGCGCCTGCTCGGCCGCTCCGAGCGCGGCGCGCACGTGCTGGTCTATCTGCTCGACGAGACCCACCGACGAGTCAGCTTCGTGCTCGAGGAGATCTTCTTGCATATCGACCTCAGCACCCGGCTCACCGCACCCTGGCCCGACGAGGTGGCAGCGGGTCTCGACGAGCGGATCGCGGCTCACCGCGAGCTCGACTTCGACTCCCCTACCTCGAATTGCCTGGCCCTGCGCTGACGCGGTCGGCCTGAGACTGACCCGTAGCCTCGACTCGTGAGCGACCTCCCCCGTACGGCGGCCCGACTCCTGCTCGGCGCGGCCATGGTCGGCGCGGGGACCCTCCACCTGACCATCCAGCGTGAGCAGTTCCAGGCGCAGGTGCCGCAGTGGTTTCCCCTCGACGCGGACCTGGCGGTGCTGGGCTCGGGGGTGGTCGAGATCGCCCTCGGCACCGCGTTCGTGTTCGTCGCGAGCCGTCGACGCCTGATCGGCATCCTGCTGGCCGCATTCTTCGTGGCGGTCTTCCCGGGCAACGTCGCGCAGTACGTCGAGGGCGTCGACGCCTTCGGTCTGGACACCGACACCAAGCGACTGGTCCGGCTGTTCTTCCAGCCGCTGCTCGTGCTGTGGGCCCTCTGGGCCGGGTCCGCGCTGCCCCGGCCCAGGCGCGACCGCTAGCCGATCGGGGGCACTAGGCTCCTCTGGGTGTCCACGAATCATCAACTGGCCCAACAGGCTGCCGACCGACTGACCGAGCTGACGGGGATCAAGAAGCACGACATCGCGCTGGTGCTCGGCTCCGGGTGGCTGCCCGCTGTCGACGCGCTGGGCGAGGCCACCGCCGAGATCGACACGACCGACCTCCCGGGCTTCTCGGCGGCCGCGGTCGACGGCCACTCCGGCAAGATCCGCAGCGTACGCAGCGGCGAGCGCAACCTGCTGGTCTTCCTCAGCCGCACCCACTTCTACGAGGGCAAGGGCGTGGCCGCGGTCGTCCACGGCGTACGCACTGCTGCTGCTGCCGGTTGCCGGGCCATCGTGCTCACCAACGGCTGCGGGGGGCTGAACCCGGACTGGTCGCCGGGGACACCGGTGCTGATCAGCGATCACATCAACCTGACCGGCGAGTCCCCGATCGAGGGCGCCAACTTCGTCGACCTGACCGACCTCTACTCCCAGCGCCTGCGCGCGATGTGCCGCGAGGTCGAGCCGAGCCTGGACGAGGGCGTCTACGTCCAGTTCCGCGGCCCGCACTACGAGACGCCGGCGGAGGTGGCGATGGCCGGGGTCATCGGTGGCCATCTGGTCGGCATGAGCACCACGCTAGAGGCGATCGCCGCCCGGGAGGCGGGCCTGGAGATCCTGGGGATCAGCCTGGTCACCAACGCCGCCGCCGGGATGACCGGGGAGCCGCTGAACCATGCCGAGGTCCTGGAGGCCGGCAAGGCGGCGGCGACCGAGATGGGCGAGCTGCTCGCCAAGATCGTGCCGAGGATCTGACGTGCGCGTCCTGATCACCGGCGCGGCCGGCAGCATCGGCAGCGTCCTGCTGGTCTGCCTGGCCGAGCGTGGGCACGAGATCGTGGGCGTCGACGTACATCCCGCTCCGGACGGTTACAGCGGCCCCTGGCACACCGCGGACTGCACCGACCCCGATGCGGTCGCCGAAATCTTCGCTGAGGCGGGCACCCTCGATGCCGTCGTACACCTGGCGGGCATCGCGACCGAGAGCTCGCTGCCGGACGCGCTGCACAGTCACGTGGTCAGCACCGCAGTCCTGCTCGATGCGATGGTGGCCACCGGGGTGACCAGGATTGTCTACGCCTCGTCCAATCACGCGGTCGGGCGGACGCCACGGTCATCGGTGACCGCGGCTGAGGGGGGCCTGCTGACGGTTGACGCGGCACCTCGGCCCGACACTTTCTACGGCGTCGCCAAGGTGGCTGCCGAGGCGCTGTTGCAGCTGTTCGTCGACCGGCACGGCATCGATGCCATCTCGTGTCGGATCGGGTCCTTCACCGAGCGACCCGAGACGGTGCGCGCCCTGTCGTCCTGGCTGTCTCCCGACGACGCGGTCCGGATGTTCCAGGCGTCCCTGACCGCACCCGCGCCCGGCTTCGCGATCCTCTACGGCATCTCGGCCAACACCCGCGCCTGGTGGGACCTCGAGCCCGGCCGGCGACTGGGCTACGAGCCCGCCGACGATGCCGAGGAGTTCGCCGCGCAGGTGCCGAAACGCCCCGAGGACGACGACGAGGTGGCCTTCGTCGGCGGTCCCTACGCCGGCGAGCGGTTCTACCGCCCGCCGGTGTAGGGGCTCAGCTCAGCCGGTCAGCTCGCCTGCTTCTCCGACGGCGACATCCGCCCACAGGGGTCACCGATGTGCGCGATCCTCCCGCGGTCGACGATAACCTCGCGGGTCCCCAGCACCTGTCCGCTGCGGTCGGCGCAGGTCAGGTTCCAGGCTTCCTTCAGCCCCGAGTAGACCCCGGGCGTGGGCGGTGCGAACTCCACTGACGCGGTCCAGTCGGTCGCCGCCGTGCCGCCGGCGTAGTTGGTGACCTGGACGGTGTAGGTGCCCGGCGCCGGATCGACCAGCACCGCGCGCTCGGGGTTGTCCAGGCTGGCGGCCTGGGAGACCGGACGACCTCGGGAGTCGAACACGTCGACATCCCAGTCGACGTCCGCCCCGGGCCAGCCGACCACCACAGTGGCCGTGCCGTTGTCCCTGACGATCAGCAAGCGGTTCATCACCGCGACGTCGCCGGTGATCGGACTGGACGGCGGCACGGTGGGTCCGCCGCGCTACTACGAGGACAACCTGAGCTCCACCCTGGACACCGACGGAGGTCGGTTCGCCTGGTCGGTCAACCCCTCGACCAGGCCGTTGGTCGTGGGTCCCTACGGGCGCGAGCCGCAGGGTCCGTGCGATCACCCGAGGTCCTCCCGACAATCCGGGCATGCTCGCGGCCGTCCAAGGCCGACTCCGCCATCCGGTAGTAGGCCTCGCGGTTGCCACCGAAACCGGCACCGTCTGCCGGGGGCAGGCCGAGGTATTCCGCGACCACGCCATCGGCGAACGGCGGGTGGAACTCGTCCGGCCCGATCTCGAAGGTGTAGCCCAGCCCACCGGTGTTCCAGTAGCTCCAGTCCTCCACCGAGCCCGAGGTGTCATAGAGCTGGTACGACGCCCAGTTGGTGTAGCCGTTGGCGTCGGCCATCCGCTCACCCAAGGACCGCAGCAGCGGCTCGTCGGGGCTCAGCCCGGTGGCCGCGATCGACGGCGGCCGCAGCACCAGGTTGCTGTAGGTGTGGTTGGTGATCAGATTGGTGACCTGGCGGTTCGAGATCGGGTCTCGGACCCCGGCGACCTCCGGCTCCGAGCCCGGACCGTCACCCCGATAGGTGTCACTGGACCAGACCGGCGACGCCCCGGGGCCACCCCAGAAGCCCGGGTAGTTGCGGTTCAGGTCGGTGCCCCGCAACCGTCCGGCGGGGTTGTCGGCACAGTCGCCGCCCAGATACTCCGGGGGGGTCTGGGCCGAGACGCTGCAGTTCTTCCGCTTCATCTCGTAGTCGAAGAGGCTGAAGTCCCCGTTGGGGGCCGCCTCACGGCTGACGACGAAACCTTCGACATTGACCACCGGGACGATGATCGTGCGCACTTTGTTGACCGTGCGCCGGGCTCGGTCGTCGGTACGGCGGTTCTCCAGCAGGTCGTAGGCGAACTCCATCGAGCTCTCGGCCGACGGCTACTCCCTGGCTTGGTGGGCGCCCATCATCAAGAAGACCGGCTTGCCGTCATCGACGTTCGCCGCGTTGTAGGTGATCTCGATCCCCTGGATCGGCCGGCCCTCCACCGAGGGGTACTTCAAGGTCAGCGGCTTGACCAAGCGCGGGTAGCGGCGCGCCAACTTCGCCATCTCGTCGTTGTAGTCGCTCAGATCGCGATGTTCGGTGTTCCCGCTAGGCAGCGGGGAGGACACCACTTTGGCGGCGTACTTCGCGTCTGCTGCAGCGTTGGCGGCGACCCGCTTCTCCAGGTCGGGGATCTCGAAGGCCCACTTGAAGCCGGCCTCGCAGCAGCGCGGCGTCCTCCTCGCCGTGCAGGATCACGTCCACCCCGGTGGCGTCGGCGTGCTCGGTGGTGTCGAGTCCCATGTCGAGGACCTCGGTGCGCTTCTGCGCGGTGCCAGCGAGAACGTGCACGACCTTCACGGTGCCGCCCTGCTCGCCGCGGGCCAGGAGTGGATCGTCACCGGCGCCGGGGCCGTAGCCGGCGGTGGCGGCCTGGGTGCCGAGCACCGTCAGGCAGCTGACAAGGCAGAACGCCGGGGCCCCGAGCGCAATGGGTAAGTTGCGCGACATGACTTTCGACCCGGACGATGTGGCCGATCTCCTTGCCCAGGCCCGGGCCTGGGCGGACGACGATCCCGACGAGCAGACGCAGGCGTCGCTGCGAGCCATGATCGCAGCGGTGGCGGCCGGTGCGGACTCCGGTGAGCTCGCCGACGCCTTCGACGGAACCCTCGAGTTCGGTACGGCGGGCCTGCGGGGTCCGATCGGCCCGGGCCCGAACCGGATGAACCGGGTCGTGGTGTCGCGCGCCGCGGCCGGCCTGGCGGCGTACCTGCACGACACCGACGCACCTCGTGGAGCCAGCGTCGTCATCGGGTACGACGCGCGGCACCTGTCCGATGTCTTCGCCCGCGACACCGCGCAGGTGCTGACCGGGGCCGGGTTCAAGGCGCTGGTCATGCCGCGCCCCCTGCCGACGCCACTGCTGGCGTTCGCGATCCGCGAGTTCGGCTGCCTGGCCGGGGTGATGGTGACCGCCAGCCACAACCCGCCGCAGGACAACGGCTACAAGGTCTACCTCGGCGACGGCTGCCAGATCGTCCCGCCTGCGGATTCGCAGATCGCCGCCCGGATCGCCGCCGTCGGGCGGGTCGGGAATCTGCCCCGCGGGAGCTCGGGCACCCTGCTGGGCGAGGAGATCGTCGACCGCTACTACGACACCGTCGCCTCACTGGCGGGCGACGGTCCCCGGGATCTAGCCATCGTCTACACCCCGCTGCACGGGGTCGGCGGCACCTCGGTGCAGCAGGTGCTCGAGACCGCAGGCTTCGCTGCACCACGCGTCGTACCCCAGCAGGAGGAGCCGGATCCGGACTTCCCCACCGTGGCTTTTCCCAACCCCGAGGAGCCGGGGGCGATGGATCTGGCGATGGCACTGGCGAGTGAACACGGTGCCGATCTGGTGGTCGCCAACGACCCGGACGCCGACCGGTGCGCCGCGGCCGTGCCGGGCGCGCACGGTTGGCGGATGCTGCGCGGCGACGAGCTGGGAGCCCTGCTGGGTGCCCACCTCCTGCGCTCGGGCCGCACCGGCACCTACGCGACGACCATCGTGTCGTCCTCGCTGCTGGGCAAGATGGCCCGGGCGGCGGGCCAGGAGTACGTCGAGACCCTGACCGGCTTCAAGTGGATCGGCCGGGTGCCAGCTCTGGCGTTCGGCTACGAGGAGGCGCTCGGCTACTGCTGCGACCCCGAGCAGGTCAGCGACAAGGACGGCGTCTCGGCGCTGCTGCTGCTGTGCGAGATGGCCGCGGCCGCCAAGGCCGAGGGACGCACGCTCGACGATCTGCTCGACGACCTGGCCCTCGAGCACGGTCTGCACGCGACCGATCAGCTGTCGGTCCGGGTAACGGATGTCTCGCTAATCGCCGACGCGATGGCGCGGCTGCGCGCCACTCCCCCGACCTCGCTCGGCGGCTTCACGGTCGAGTCCGTCGAGGACCTCAGCCACGGCAGCGATGTCCTGCCACCGACCGACGGCCTGCGCTTGACCCTGACCGAGGGGGCCCGCGTGGTCGTCCGGCCGAGCGGGACCGAGCCGAAGCTCAAGTGCTACCTCGAGGTGGTCATCGACGTTACGCCGACGGACGGCGTCGCCGCCGCGCGGATCGCCGCAGCCGGTCGACTGGACGCAATCAGGGCCGAGCTGAGCCTGGCCCTGGGACTGTGACCTCCGCGTCGATTCGCAGGGTGCCCGGGGTGACCACCTCCGCGTACACCCCCAGGCAGAGGTTGCGCCCGCGACCCAGGGCCTGCAGCAGCCGGGTAGGGGTCGGTACGCCGTCCTGAGCCAGGTTGACGGTGCGGCACCGGTCGATCCTGACCGTCGGTCGCAGGACCACGTCACCGGACCGAAGCTCTAGGCCGAGCCAGGTCTCCTCGACGAAGGGCTCGGTCGTCTCCACCACGATGTTGACCCGCAACCGGCGCGGGTCGGTGTCCACCTCGAGGTGCTCGGCACACCACGCGAGGGACGCCGTCCCGACCAGGGAGACCGGACCCGCGTCCTGGTGAGAGCCGAAATCGTCCTCCGGCTCGGTCTGGACCCGCATCGCTGCCACGAGGGACTCCGACAGGGCCACGTCGAGCGCCGGGTCGCCGGCCGTCCACTGGCCGGTGGGTCCGGACACCAGCACCCGGTCGCCGTCGGTACGGGCGGCCCAGTCGAAGACCGCATCGTGACGGCGGAATCGCGCACCGCTGGTGCCGGTGGCCAACCGGCCATCCTCGCCGACGACCGCGAACCAGCGATCTCCCAGAGCCCACGAGCGTCGATGGACACTGCGTCCAGCGGCTCACCGCTCATGGATTTCACCGGGTAGCGGCGCAGGGCGGCGCTCCTCATACCAAGATGACTACCACGAACGCCAGCGTCGCGGCGGCGATCGTGAGCACCTCGGGCCACGAGATCCGGGTCAGCACACCGTCGCCGAGGGCGATCTGCTCGGGCGAGCCCCGCCGGATCCCGGCCTTGGCGCGCGCGTCGTCCATGTGCTGCCGGATCCGGTCCTCGACGTAGTCGATGAACTCAGGGGCCTTGACACCCGCGGGGGCGGGCTTGGCCGATTGTCGGTTGGCCTTCATCAGCTTGGCGAACGACTTGCCCAGCGCGCTGGAGGTGTAGCGGCGATCCCCTGCTCGCACCGCCAGCACCTGCCGGATCGCCAGCTCCTCGATCGCCCCGAGCGGGATGAGCGTGGTCGACACCGCTCCCCGCAAGACCAGGAAGTCACCGAGCAGGGACACCCGCGGCCGTAGGGTGAAGGCCCAGGCGAGCAGTCCGATCAGGATCGCCCCGATCCCCACCTCCGGGATCACCTGATCAGGCGCGAGCAGCGACAGCACCGCCACGATCGCCGCGGCCAGCACCAGCACGGTGCCGACGAACAGACCGCTGGTGGGCTTGAAGTGCTCGACGGTCGGCATCTGGCCGCCGGTCGGGGATCGCTGGTCCACCATCGGAGTCTAGGTGGGGCATCCCTATGCTGGTGTGGGTGACGACAAGCGCCCCTCCGGACTCTGCTGGGCCGGCTCCTGCACGAATAGATTCTGCTGGGCTGGGCGCCTTCGACGATGTCAGCACATCCGAGGTGTCCCTGCGTCGGTTCCTGCACGGTCTGCCGGGTGTCGACCAGGTGGGTTGCGAAGCCAGGGCCGCGGCGCTGGGCACTCGGTCCATCAAGACCACCGCCAAGGACCAGGCCATCGATCTGGCGATCCGGATGGTCGACCTGACCACACTGGAGGGCCAGGACACCCTGGGCAAGGTGAGCGCCTTGGCCAACAAGGCGATGCGCCCCGACCCGGCCGACCAGACCTGCCCGTCGGCGGCTGCGGTCTGCGTCTATCCGGACCTGGTCCCGGTCGCCAAACGGGTGTTGGGCGACAGTGGGGTCAAGGTCGCCGCGGTCGCGACCGCCTTCCCCTCCGGCCGGGCCTCGCTGGCGGTCAAGCTCGCCGACACCCGCGACGCCGTGGCCGCCGGTGCCGATGAGATCGACATGGTGGTCGACCGTGGCGCCTTCCTGTCCGGGCGCTACCGCCACGTGTACGACGAGATCGTCGCCGTGCGCGAGGCCTGCAGGCCGGCCCATCTCAAGGTGATCCTCGAGACCGGCGAGCTCAAGACCTACGACAACGTCAGGCGAGCCTCGTGGTTGGCGATGCTCGCCGGCGCTCACTTCATCAAGACCTCGACCGGCAAGATCCAGCCGGCGGCGACCCTGCCGGTGACCCTGATCATGGTCGAGGCGGTCCGCGACTTCCGGGCCGCCACCGGGCGGATGGTCGGGGTCAAGCCGGCCGGCGGAATCAAGAACACTAAGGACGCGATCAAGTATCTCGTGATGGTCAACGAGACCGCAGGGTCCGACTGGCTGGACCCTGACTGGTTCCGCTTCGGCGCCTCCTCGCTGCTCAACGACCTGCTCATGCAGCGCACCAAGCGTCGCGACGGCCGATACTCCGGCCCCGACTACTTCACCCTGGACTGAGGGAGACTGATGACTACCGACTGGACCTACGCGCCGGCCCCCGAGTCCCGCGACATCGTCTCGCTGAAGTCCTCGTACGGCCTGTTCGTCGACGGTGCCTGGACCGACGGCACCGCAGACTCCTTCAAGACGATCAGCCCGGCCACCGAGGAGGTGCTCGCCGAGGTCGCCGAGGCCAGCGCCGCGGACGTCGACGCCGCGGTCAAGGCGGCCCGCCGCGCCTACACCCGCATCTGGTCGAAGATGCCCGGCGCCGAGCGCGCGAAGTATCTGTACCGGATCGCCCGGATCATCGCCGAGCGCGGCCGGGAACTGGCGGTGCTGGAGTCGTTGGACAACGGCAAGCCGATCAAGGAGTCCCGCGACGTCGACATCCCGACGGTCGCCGCCTTCTTCTTCTACTACGCGGGCTGGGCCGACAAGCTGGAGTACGCCGTCCCGGCCGCCGCGCGCACCGGCTCCTCCTCATCTTGGGCCCCGCAACCGCTCGGGGTGGCGGCGCAGATCATCCCGTGGAACTTCCCGCTGTTGATGCTGGCCTGGAAGATCGCCCCGGCGCTGGCCGCCGGCAACACGGTCGTGCTGAAACCGGCGGAGACCACGCCGCTGACCGCGCTGCTGTTCGCCGAGATCTGCCAGCAGGCCGACCTGCCGCCCGGGGTCGTCAACATCGTCACCGGTGCCGGACCCACGGGTCAGGCGATGGTCGATCACCCGGACGTCGACAAGATCGCCTTCACCGGTTCCACTGCGGTCGGTCGCGCGATCGCGAAGTCGGTCGCTGGGACGCAGAAGAAGGTCACCCTGGAGCTGGGCGGCAAGGCCGCCAACATCGTCTTCGACGACGCGCCGATCGACCAGGCCATCGAGGGGATCGTCACCGGCATCTTCTTCAACCAGGGCCACGTGTGCTGCGCCGGCTCCCGGCTTTTGGTCCAGGAGAGCGTCGCCGATGAGGTGATGGAGCGACTCAAGGCCCGAATGTCTATCTTGCGGGTCGGTGACCCCCTGGACAAGAACACCGACGTCGGCGCCATCAACTCCGCGGCCCAGCTGGCCCGGATCCGCGAGCTGTCCGACGTCGGCGACGCCGAGGGGGCCGAACGCTGGACCGCCCCGTGCGACCTACCCGACAAGGGGTTCTGGTTCCCGCCGACGGTGTTCACCGGGGTCTCCCAGGCGCACCGGATCGCCCGGGAGGAGATCTTCGGGCCGGTGCTGTCGGTGTTGACCTTCCGCACGCCTTCCGAAGCGGTCGAGAAAGCCAACAACACGCCGTACGGGCTGTCGGCCGGGGTGTGGACCGAGAAGGGCTCGCGGATCCTGTGGATGGCCAGCCAGCTGCGCGCCGGGGTGGTGTGGGCCAACACCTTCAACAAGTTCGACCCCACGAGCCCGTTCGGCGGTTACAAGGAGTCGGGCTACGGGCGCGAGGGTGGCCGGCACGGACTGGAGGCGTATCTCAAATGATCGACCGCATCGACGTGCGCAAGACCTACAAGCTCTTCATCGGCGGGGCCTTCCCCCGCTCGGAGTCGGGCTACTCCTACGAGGTCACCGACTCCAAGGGCGGTTTCGTGGCCAACGCCGCCCGAGCCTCCCGAAAGGACGCCCGCGACTCGGTGTTGGCGGCCCGCGCCGCCTTCGCAGGGTGGTCGGGCAAGACGGCGTACAACCGCGCGCAGATCCTCTATCGGGTCGCCGAGATCATGGAGGACCGACGCCCGCAGTTCGTGCTCGCGGTGCGCCAGTCCGAGGGACTGACCGCTGCTCGGGCCGAGAAGGTTGTCGACGCCGCCATCGACCGACTCGTCTGGTATGCCGGTTGGGCCGACAAGATCGCCCAGGTCATCGGCGGCGCCAACCCGGTCGCCGGGCCGTACTTCAACCTGTCGACCCCCGAGCCCACCGGAGTGGTCGCGGTGATCGCGCCACAGGAGTCCAGCCTGCTCGGGCTGGTCTCGGTGCTCGCTCCGGTGATCGTCACCGGCAACACCGTGGTCGTGATCGCCTCGGGCGACCGTCCGCTGCCGGCCGTGACCTTCAGCGAGGTGCTGGCCACCTCCGACGTCCCCGGCGGCGTCGTCAACATCTTGACCGGCGACTACGTCGGCCCGTTCGAGTGGCTGGCATCGCACATGGACGTCAACGCGCTCGACCTGGCCGGAGCGGCCGGCGATCCCGAGCACGCGACCGCCTACGAGGTTGCCGCAGCTGACAACCTCAAGCGCGTACGCCGCGCTCCCGCGGCCGAACCCGACTGGACCCAGGCGTCCGAGTTGAGCGCGATGACCGACTTCCTGGAGATCAAGACGGTCTGGCACCCGATCGGGGTCTAGGTTCGCCTCAGCGCTGGGCGACCTCGGAGGCGAAGACCTTCAGGATGTCGCTCGGGTGTCCGCAGGGCTCGACCGGCCATCGATCCAGACACGTCGAGCACCTCCAGCACGCTCGAGGCGGAAGGCTCAGGGGACGCTCAGGGTGCGCCAGGTCAGACGGTCCTGGTCGATGCTCGCCGTCGATGGCTCGGGCAGGTACGTCAGATTCCGTCCGCCGGCCCGGGCTCGCAGAATCTCACCGTCGGGGCCGCGCAACTTGGCCTTGGCGAGCGCCTCGATGCCCTCGTCGCTGGCGAACCACTGGGCGATCTCCTCGGCGCTCGCCCGGGTCTGCGGGAGCGCCCTCGAGCTGACCGCGAGGGGGAAGGTCAACATCGGCGCCCCGGTCCGGGGGGTGACCGAACTCAGCCGCTTGTTGGTCCCCCTGGCGGCCGCCAACTCTGCCTCGGTGCTGACGACGATCCGGCTCGACCAGAGATCTAAGGTCTTCAACGAGGGGTCGACGGTCCCGTCGTCGGCGGCCAGCTCGCCGTACCGCTGGGCCAGCGGAACCAGCACCGCCTTCTCCCGCCTCGATGGGCGCTGAAGGACGGTGGCTTCCTGCCTGGGAGCCACCAAGGCGAGCACTCCCACGCTGTCGACGAGCGGGTCTGGGAGGGCAACGTCCACGGAGCTCAGAGCCGCTGACCAGGTCGGGTGCCTGGTCGCTAGTGGACCGCCGGCCAGTAGCACCGGGGTGCTGGCCAGGCTTGGTGTCACCACGGTCACCGGCATCTTGTCGAGCGCCGTGCCCCCGTCCGGGATCCAAATGTCGGGTGCCGCTCCGCCGACGAGCACCTCGTCGAGCGCTTCACTCTGGGTGAGCTTGCGCACCTTGAAGCGCACGCAGTCGGTCGCGATCGCCTTCAGCGCCGGATCCAGGGCGTCTGCGAACCGGGGTGCGACCACGACATCCATCGTCTCGACCGTGCACGAGGATGCCTGCGTCTCGTCCTTGCCGAACCCGGCCGTATTCCAGGCTCCGATCGCCGCAGCGCCGAGCGCCAGCGCTAGGACTAGCGCACCCACCAGCAATGCGAAGGTCCGGCTGCTCGTTCTCCCGACCCGTTCGGTGTTCTCAACCATGTACGGTCACCCCCGATCAGAGGGTACGGCGCCGCCGGCGGTCCGCGCCGCCCAACCGCCAAGTTCGACCATTCAGATGACCCGTTGTCCCAACAATCGCCGGGTCCCCTACGTTTCACAGCGATCCTTGTGCCCACAATTGCCTGGTCAGTCAGGCGGTTCTGTGTGCATAGAAGTGCCTGGTCGTGGGGTCAACTCCGGTTGCCGGGCTCCGACCACTCGCCAGGCGGCGTGCAGCATGAGCGCATCGATCAGTAGCAATATGAGGCCAAGCCAGAAGAGCGTCTCGGAGACGGCGCCGTCGAGCCCGGTCAGCAGTGCCGAGAGTATGGAGGCGACCGCCAACCGAGCGAAGGGTCCGTCTGTGTTGTCTCGGTCGGCAACAGCCCGGACGGCAGCGGCACTGGTGACCATCGCCTTCCCCGAACACCTCCGCGCACAGCCGGTCGACACGATGTTTGTGCCCTCGAGTGCCTGGTCGGCGTGATCCATGTGCATGGAAGTGCCTGGTCGCAAGGTGTCGTCCGGTTCCGTGGGTATGGGGAAGACTGGGGCGATGTCTGCTCGCGTCGTCGTCCTGGCCGGACCCTCGGGGACGGGCAAGTCCCGGCTGGCTGAGCGGATCGGACTGCCGGTGCTGCGGCTGGACGACTTCTACAAGGAAGGCAGGGACCCATCACTGCCGCTGATCGCCGATGGCCCCAACGCGGGCATCGTCGACTGGGATCACCCGGACTCGTGGTTGCACGACGAGGCTGTCGCAAGCCTGGCCAAGCTGTGCGCGGACGGGACAGTGGAGGTTCCGACCTACGAGATTGCCAAGAGTGGACGAACCGGTTGGCACATCCTCGACCTCGAAGGCGCGCCGCTCATAGTGGCCGAGGGGATCTTCGCCCAGGAGATAGTGCCCGAACTCACCGCGCACGGACTGCTCGCGGCGGCGTACTGCGTGCGGCAGCATCGGTTCGTCACCTTCTGGCGCCGCCTCTCCCGCGACCTGCGTGAGCACCGCAAACCACCGTTGGTGCTCCTACGCCGTGGCTTCGCCCTGCTGCGCGACCAACGGCGGGTGGTCCGGCACGCGCAGTCGCTGGGCTGCCAGGCCGTCACCCCCGAGCAGGCGTACGGCGCGGTCCGGGGCCTGCGATGAACCTCTGGGCGGATAAGCTTCTGCGCACGCAGCCGCGTCAGCCAGACCGTCTGTCTTGCGGGGCGAGCTCCGCGGTGATGGCCCGGGCGCTGCACGATGAGGGATACGCGCGAAGCCTGGTCGACGGGGCGACCGGCCGGAGTTTTCGCGACGAGGTCCTGAGCGCCCACCGGCGCCTCACCGGACCGCTCGGCGTCGGCGGTCGGCTACAGGTGCCGTGGCCCCGCTCCCTCGGCACCCCCCCGTGGGCGATCGCCCGGGCACTCTCGGCTCTGGGATCCCGACACCTCGTCGACTGCACCCTACGGCGGACCAGCAGGGCAGCCCTCTACGAACGCATCGAGCGGGCTGTCACGCAAGGATCGCCGGTCGCGTTGTACGTCGGCAACCGTCGACTCCCCCGGCACGTAGTGCTGGTCTTGCCCTGTGCCACCGGCAGCGGCAGCTTGTCCTGCTACGAACCCTCGAGCGGACGCGTAGAGGTATTCGCCCGCGCAGCCTTCATCGCCGGGGACCTGGACCTCGGCGGTTGGTCAGTCCCGTGGTTCGTAGTGCTCCCGAGCAGCCCTGCCTAGGTGACGTACTTCTGCGGCAGCGAGGAGCGCAGTCCTCCGACCGGCGGCGTACCAAACCGCGCACCATCCACGATCCGGTCCGCTGGTCGGCCTCCGCGAGAAAGGCGCCGCATCCGCCCGCGCCCGCGCCCGTGCCAAACCCAAGGTGACGAATCGACAACGTTGCCGAACTAGCCGGCGAGCGCGGCGTACCCCGGCTTGATCACCTGGTCGATGATCGCCAACCGCATGTCAAAGGGCAAAAAAGCTGATTTCATCGCGTTGACGGTAAGCCAAGCCAGGTCGTCCAGGGTGTAGCCGAAGGCGTCCACGAGACCGCTCATCTCGTCGGTCATCGAGGTGCCACTCATCAGCCGGTTGTCGGTGTTGACCGTGACCCGGAACCGCAGCTTGGTCAGCAGCCCGATCGGGTGCTCGGCCAGCGAGGTCGCGGCACCCGTTTGGATGTTGGAGGCAGGGCAGAGCTCGAGCGGGATCCGCTGGTCGCGGACGTACGCCGCCAGCCGGCCGAGCTCTACCGAACCATCCTCGGCGACGGTGATGTCGTCGATGATCCGCACCCCGTGACCCAGCCGGTCGGCCCCGCACCACTGGATGGCCTGCCAGATCGACGGCAGGCCGAATGCCTCGCCGGCGTGGATGGTGAAGTGAAAGTTCTCCCGCTGGAGGTATTCGAACGCGTCCAGGTGCCGGGTCGGCGGATAGCCGGCCTCCGCGCCCGCGATGTCGAAGCCCGCGACGCCGCGGTCGCGCCAGGCGACGGCAAGCTCGGCGATCTCACGCGAGCGCGCCTGGTGCCGCATCGCGGTGAGCAGCTGTCGGACCACGATCGGGTTGCCTGCGGCACCCGACGATCCAGCCGCCTCCACACCCTGGTCGAACCCGTCCTGGACCGCCGCCACCACCTCGTCGAGGGAGAGGCCGTTCTCGACGTGCTGCTCTGGGGCGTAGCGGACCTCCGCGTAGACCACTCCGTCGGCAGCGAGGTCCTCGACACACTCACGCGCCACCCGGGTGATGCCGGCGGCGGTTTGCATCACCGCCACCGTGTGGTCGAAGGTCTCCAGGTAACGCACCAACGAACCGCTGTCGGCCGACTCCGCGAACCAGCGACCCAATGAGTCCGCGTCGTCGGCAGGCAGCTGGTGGCCGCACTGCGCCGCGAGGTCGATGTTGGTCTGCGGGCGCAGTCCGCCGTCCAGGTGGTCGTGGAGCAGGGCCTTGGGCGCTCGGCGCACCTGGTCGCGAGTAGGGGCGGTCACGGCGCCATCCTTCCACTCGACCCCACGAGGCCCCACTAGGCTCGGGCACCATGCGCACCTTCACCTCCCTCGACGAAGTCTCCTCCGCCGCCAACACCGAGATCGGTACCAGCGAGTGGATCCAGATCGACCAGGATCGGATCGACGAGTTCGCCGACGCGACCAACGACCACCAGTGGATCCACGTGGACGCCGAGCGCGCGCAGGACGGTCCCTTCGGGGCCACCATCGCGCACGGCTTCTTGACCTTGAGCCTGCTTCCGCACTTCGCCGCCGAGGTGTTCTCGTTGGAGACCCCGGGCGCTCGGCTCAACTACGGCCTGGAGAAGGTGCGCTTCCCGCAGCCGGTCCCGGTCGGGAGCCGGCTGCGCTCGCACGTGAGCTTCGGCGAGGTCACCGAGGTCAAGGCGGGGCGTCAGCTGATCGTCAACCACAGCGTCGAGATCGAGGGCGCGGCCAAGCCCGCCTGCGTCGCCGCGCACGTCGTGCTGCTGCTCGCCTGAGACTGCTCCGGCGAGCAACCAGCTAGAGCGTGTCTCCCAATAGGTGAAGCCACCGGATGCATGTCTGGAGCACGACTGCGGCGCGGTAGGTGATGGCGAGCTTGTCGTAGCGGGTGGCCAGGCCCCGCCACTGCTTGGTCAGGCCGAAAGAGCGTTCCACAAC
>JBBPYJ010000070.1:0-14245 GCA_038200025.1 Propionibacteriales bacterium
AGCGCCACCGCGATGGCCAGCACCACGGGGAACTGCGGCAGGAACGTCTCGAAGGCCCTGGAGGTGACCACGACGCCGTCCGGAGCCGGCTCGCCGGCTTGCACCGCGACCTGGGCGTCGTTGTAGAACGCGGTGTCGGCGATGACGATCGTCAACGCGGTCATCGTGCAGACCACGACGGTGTCGATGAAGGGTTCGAGCAGAGCCACGAAGCCCTCGCTGACCGGGTGCCGGGTCTTGACCGCGGAGTGCACGATCGGCGCCGAGCCGAGGCCGGCCTCGTTGGAGAACGCGGCCCGCTGGAAGCCGATGATCAGCACACCGACCACACCGCCGGCGACGCCGTCGGGGTTGAAGGCGCCGGAGAAGATCTCACCGAAGGCGGCGGGCACGTGGGTGACGTTGCCGAGGATGACCAGTGCGCAGGCACCGAGGTAGAGGATCGCCATCGCGGGGACCAGTCGCGAGGTGACGCCGGCGATCGAGTTGATGCCGCCGAGGATGACGACACCGACCAGGACAGCCAGCGCCGTACCGAAGACCAGGGCCGAGCCGCTGGAGCCGAGGAAGCCGTCGGCGCCACCGGTGACCTCGCGCGCCTGGGCGAAGGTCTGGTTGGACTGGAACATGTTTCCGCCGATGATCCCGAAGAGCAGCAAGGCGACCGCGAACATCATCGTCAGCACCTTGGCCGGGACCTCACCGAACCGGGCGAAGGCGACCGGCAGGTAGCGGAACGGACCGCCGGTGACCGAGCCGTCCTCGTGGATCTCGCGGTACTTCACACCCAGGGTGCACTCCACGAACTTGGTGCACATGCCCAGGAGCCCGGCGATGACCATCCAAAAGGTCGCCCCTGGTCCGCCGATGGTGACCGCGGCGCCGACGCCAGCGATGTTGCCAAGCCCGACGGTGCCGGAGACCGCTGACGATAACGCTTGGAAGTGCGTGACCTCACCGGGATCGGTGGGTCGCGAATACTTGCCCCGCAAGAGTTCGATGGACATCTTCCAGCCGGTGAACTGGATGCCCTTGAAGTAGATGGTGAATACCAGAGCCGCGATCACCAGCCAGAAGACGATGACCGGGATAGCGACGCCGTTGATGACGGGCGACCAGAAGATGACGCTGGCGACCGCATTGGCGAGTGGCTCGAAGATGGCGTTGATCGTTTCTTCGGCCGACGACAGCCAGCCCCACGTCTCGGCGGGCTCTTCCGCGGCCGCCATCAGTAATGTGTTCATGAGCACACCCAACCGCACTGTCAGCAAATTCAGCAAACATTTAGGTGTGTGTCGGTAAAGTTCGAGTAAATCAGGGCAGCTGATGAGGCCATGGCCACCCTGTACCCCTAAACGGCGGCTAGCTCGAGGGAGTTCGGCGTAGTCTCGGCGCAACTGAGCACAGGAGCGCCGATGAAGACAGGCCGTCGGGATCTGCAGCACCGCCGGGACGCGGCTGCGCTGGCGTGGGCGCAGCACGTCGAACGCCCCGCAGCAACCACGCTTGCGACCGCCGACCCGGCTCGGCACCGGGTGCGTCCCGAGATCCTGACCAGTTGGGAGCTGTCCCGCCGAGAAGTCGCCTCCGACGTCGTTGCGGCGCCGCTGGCCGACGAGCACGACATCGCGTCGACCTGGCGCGACTCCCCGCTCCAGCGCGGGGTGGCTGCGATCGAGGACGAGCTGCGGCGTACCGCCGAGGACGGCGACCTGATCATCGCGCTGACCGACGCGCGAACCCGGATTCTGTGGACGTACGGCGGCCGGGTGATGCGCCGCAAGGCCGAGTCGGTGAACTTCATGGTCGGGGGCTGCTGGGACGAGGCCAGTGTCGGGACGAACGCGTTGGCGATCGCGATGCGCGAGGGTCGGACGTCGATGGTCTTCAGCGCTGAGCACTACGCCCCGATCGTGCACAACTGGGTGTGCTGGGCCGCACCCGTGCGCGACCCCGCGACCGGACGGCAGATCGGCGTCCTGGATCTCTCCACGACGTGGGACCGCACCCACCCGATCGGGATGGCGACCGCGCGGATGATGGCCCGGTTGATCGAGACCGCGATGCCCCGATCGAGCTGGTACGACGCGGCGGCCGACCAGCACCCCGGGCCGGACTCGGGACTGGCGATGACGCTGCTGGGCAGTGCGCAGACCTATCTCGACGGACGACAACTGCTGCTCAACCGCCGCCAGAGCGAGATCCTCGCACTGCTGGCGATGCACCCCGAGGGCCTGTCGCTCGACCAGTTGCACGTTGCGGTCTACGGCGACCAGCCGGTCACCCTGTCGACCCTGAAGTCCGAGGTCTCCCACCTGCGCAGCGCCCTGGGTGGACGGCTCGCGTCGCGTCCCTACCGGCTGCTGCTGCCGGTGACCACCGACGTCGACGAGGTGCTGACCCTGCTGCGCGCCGGTGAGGTGAGCAGGGCGGTTGCGGCGTACGGCGGCGATCTGCTGCCGGGCACCAACTCACCGGCGCTGAGCGAGCTGGCCGACTACGTCGCGGTGGCGCTGCGCGAAGCCCTGTTGGCCGACCCCCGGCCCGCGGCCGTGCTCGCCTACAGCGAGCGGGCGCCGTACGACACCGAGGTCGTCGAGGTTGCCCTCGCCACCCTGGGCGACCGCCCGGATCCGGCGAAGCCGCTTCTCAGGGCCCGTATCGCCGCCGTGCGGAGCGAGGCGTCCAACCATCGGCCAACCTGCCCGCCCTAGCGTGAGCCAGATCACGGGCATTCTCGAATCCAGGCTGCCAGGAGGCCGCTCCATGACCAAGATCGAACTCACTGTCGACGGGGCGCGGGTCTCTGACGAAGTCGAGCCCCGGATGCTGCTGGTGCAGTACCTGCGCGAGAAGCTCGGCAAGACCGGCACCGTGGTCGGCTGCGACACCTCCAACTGCGGCGCCTGCACGGTGCACCTGGACGGCCGTAGCGTGAAGTCGTGCAACGTGCTGGCCGTTCAGGCCGACGGCGCCGAGGTCACCACGGTGGAAGGCCTGGCCCAGGACGGCGAGCTGCACAAGGTGCAGGAAGCCTTCCGCGAGTGCCACGGACTCCAGTGCGGGTTCTGTACGCCAGGGATGATCATGCAGACCATCGACCTGCTGAACGAGAACCCCGATCCCACCGAGGACGAGGTTCGGCACGGGCTCGAGGGCAACCTGTGTCGCTGCACCGGCTACCACAACATCGTGAAGTCGGTCCTGCACGCGGCGGGGGTCGAGTCATGACGACCACTGAGGTCTCGACAAGCTCGAACACCAAAACACCCGAGATCGGCCGCGACCGGCGCCGCAAGGAGGACCAGCGGCTGATCACCGGGCGCACCCAGTGGACCGACAACATCACCCTGCCCGGGATGCTGCACCTGGCGATGGTCCGCAGCCCGTTCGCGCACGCCACGATCACCAACATCGACACCAGCGCGGCCAAGACGGCCACCAACGTGGTCACCGTGGTGACCGGCGCTGAGCTAGGCGAGGAGCAGGGCAGCCTGCCCAACGCCTGGCCGATCACCCCCGATCAGAAGGCGCCAGCTCACCCCCCGGTTGCGATCGACCGGGCCACCTTCGCCGGCGAGATCGTCGCCGTCGTCGTGGCTCGGTCGGCCGCCGAGGCACGGGACGCGGCCGAGCTCGTCGACGTGGACTACGACGAGCTGCCGGCGGCTGTCGACCTCAAGGAGGCGTTGGCCGCGGACGCCGACCACGGGCCGCTGGCCCACCCCGACCTGGGCACGAACAAGTCGGCCCTGTGGATCTTCGACTCGGCCGAGGCCGGCACCGGCGGCGACGTTGACGAGGCGATCGACAAGGCTCGCAATGGTGGCATCGTGATCGAGCGGGAGTATCGCCAGCAGCGGTTGATCCCCGCCTTCATGGAGCCGCGCAGCGTGGTCGTCGACCCCACCGGCGAGCAGGTGACCATGTGGAGTGCGACCCAGGTGCCGCACATCTTGCGTTTCCTGCTGGCTGCGGTGCTCGGCATCCCCGAGTCCAAGCTCCGGGTGATCGCCCCGGACGTGGGAGGCGGGTTCGGCGGCAAGCTGCAGACCACGCCCGAGGAGTTCATCGCGATGGTGCTGGCGCGCCGGCTCACCAAGCCGGTGAAGTACACCGAGACCCGCAGCGAGAGCCTGATGGCCGCCCACCACGGTCGCGACCAGTGGCAGAAGCTCACTTTGGCGGCCGACGAGGCGGGCAACGTGACCGGTCTGAAGGTGGAGCTGACCGCGGATCTGGGCTCGCACGTCGCGCTGATCGGCGGTGGCGTGCCGGTGCTCGGCGCCTTCATGTACAACTCGATCTACAAGTTCCCCGCCTACCAGTTCAACTGCCAGACGGTGCTGACCAACAAGGCCTGGACCGACGCCTACCGCGGCGCCGGGCGGCCGGAGGCGACGTACGCCATCGAACGGCTGATGGACGAGCTGGCCGCCGAGGTCGGCGTGGATCCCCTGGTCATCCGCAAGCAGAACTGGATCAACGCCGACGAGTTCCCGTTCACCAGCGTCGCCGGGCTGGAGTACGACTCCGGCGACTACGACGCCGCGACCGAGCGGGCCAAGGAGATGCTGGGGTACGACGACCTGCGCGCCGAGCAGAAGCAACGTCGAGAAGCCGGCGACCCGGTGCAGCTGGGGATCGGGGTCTCGACGTTCACCGAGATGTGCGGGCTGGCACCGAGCCGGGTGCTGGGCTCGCTGGATTACGGCGCGGGCGGCTGGGAACATGCCAGCGTCCGGATGCTGCCCACCGGCAAGGTGGAGCTGGTCACCGGGGTGACGGCGCACGGCCAGGGACACCACACCGCGTTCAGCCAGATCGTCGCCGATCGGCTCGGGGTCGACTTCGAGGACGTCGAGGTGCTGCACGGCGACACCGCCATCGCGTCGAAGGGGATGGACACCTACGGCTCTCGATCGCTGGTCGTCGGGGGTGAGGCGATCATCAAGGCCACCGACAAGGTGATCGAGAAGGCCAAGCCGATCGCAGCCCACCTGCTGGAGGCCAGCGTCGACGACATCGAGTTCGAGGCGGGCCGCTTCTCGGTGCGCGGCACCGACCAGGGGATGGCGATCGGCGAGATCGCGCTGGCGGCGTTCGCGGCGCACGACTACCCCGAAGGGATCGAGCCGAACCTGAACAGCGAGGCGACATACGACCCGGTGAACTTCAACTTCCCGCACGGCACGCACCTGTGCGCGGTCGAGGTGGACACCGAGACCGGCGCGATCAAGATGCGCAAGTACGTCTGCTGCGACGACATCGGCACCATCATCAATCCGATGATCGTGGCCGGGCAGGTGCACGGCGGGCTGGTGCAGGGCATCGCGCAGGCGCTGTGGGAGGAGGCGGTGTACGACGACGCCGGGACCTTGGTCTCCGGGTCTTTCGTGGACTACCTGCTGCCGACTGCGGCCGACACCATCTCCTTCGAGACCGACCACACCACCTCGCCGTCGCTGACCAACACCTTGGGCACCAAGGGGGTCGGTGAGGCGGGCACGATCGCCTCGACTCCGGCCGTGGTCAACGCGGTCGTCGACGCCATCCGGCACCTGGGCATCAACGACATCCAGATGCCGTGCACCCCCGAGCGGGTCTGGAAGGCCATCAACGGCGCTGGAGCAGGTGGCGCGGAGCCGACCGTGCCCGACGCGGCGCCGCACTTCGACCACGACAGCAACCAAGGAGCACGCCAGTGATCCCCGCGAAGTTCGACTACGTCGCGCCGACCTCGATCGAGGACGCCCTGTCGGCGTTGGCCGAGCACGGTGACGAGGCCAAGATCATCGCCGGTGGCCAGAGCCTGCTGCCGGTGCTGAGAATGCGGCTGAACGCGCCGGAGATGGTGATCGACCTCGGGCGGATCGACTCCCTGCGGGGCATCCGCGACGACGGGGACGCGATCGTGATCGGGGCGATGACCACCCATCACGACGTGCTGCACGACCCGTTGGTCGCCGAGCACGCTGCCCTCTTCGCCAAGGCGACCGCGGAGCTGGCCGACGCCCAGGTGCGGCACCGAGGCACGTTCGGGGGTGCGCTGGCCCACGCCGATCCGGCGGGAGACCTGGGGGCGCCGGCACTAGCGCTCGAAGCCGAGTTCGTGATCGCTGGACCCGGCGGCACCCGAACCGTGGGTGCCGACGACTTCTTCGTCGGGCTGTTCGAGACCGCCGCCGGGGAGGACGAGATCCTGACCGAGATCCGGGTGCCCAAGCACACCGGCTGGGGGGCACACTACGAGAAGTTCGTCCGCGTCGTCCACCAGTGGTCGATCGTGGCCGTGGCCGCGACGGTGAAGCTGGACGGCTCGACGATCGCAGCAGTGCGGATCGGGCTGACCAATATGGGCTCGACCCCGGTGCGGGCCACCGCGACCGAGGAGGCCCTGGTCGGGCTCGAGGCGACCGAGGACGCGGTCCGCGAGGCCTGCAGCCACGCCGCCGACGGACTCGAGCCACCCTCCGACCTCAACGGCGACGCCGACTATCGCCGACACCTGGCCACGGTGCTGAGCCGCCGGGCGGTAGCCCGAGCAGCCGGTAGCTGAGGCCGCCCGTAAGGGATCCGACATGGACCTGACCCATCGCTTCACCGTTCCGACCCCCATCGATGAGACCTGGGCGCACTTCAACGACATCGCTGATGTCGCGGGGTGCTTCCCGGGCGCCCAGGTCACCTCGGTGGAAGACGACACCTTCACCGGCACCGTGAAGGTCAAGCTCGGCCCGATCGCGCTCGTCTACACCGGCACCGGCACCTTCGTGGACAAGGACGAGTCGGCGCACTCCTTCAAGGTCGACGCCAAGGGCAAGGACAAGCGCGGCAACGGCACCGCCGGCGCCAAGGTCAAGCTGAGCATGGAGTCGGCAGCCTCAGGTGGCACCGACGTCGAGGTGATCACCGACCTCGCCATCACCGGCAAACCGGCCCAGTTCGGCCGCGGGGTGATGCAGGACGTCTCCGACAAGTTGCTCGGCCAATTCGTCGCCTGCCTGGAGGAGCGGCTGTCTGGTTCGCAGGCTGACTTGGAGGAAGATCTCGGGCCGGAAACCGGCGAAGCCGGTCCAGCATCAACGTCCGAGCCGACCTCCGAGTCCGGACCGGCGTCCGAACCCGCGCCCAGCCGCGAGCCCAGACTCGCGCCCAGACCCCCACCCAGTCCCGAGCCGGAGGCGCTGGACCTCGGCAGCGCCGTACTTCCGGTCCTGGCCAAGGCCTACTGGCGGGAGGCCGCGGGCGTCTGTGCGGTTCTCGTGGTCCTGGGATGGCTCGCGCGTCGCCACCGGTGATCGATCGGTGCTCCCAACGAACCGAGCAGGACATCGGGGCCGAGGAAGCGCTGGGCGGGATCGACGTACAGCTGACCCGACGGCCGAGCTGATCCCCAACGTGATCGCCACCGTGCGGGGGTACGCCGAGCACGAGAAGGGGGTCTTCGAGGAGATCACCCGGGCCCGGGCCGGAGTGCAGCAGGCTGCCGCGGGCAGCCACGTACCGCAGAAGGCGGAGGTCCCGCGCGTCGAGTTCTGACCGACCTGCCCGTCGCTCCCGCCCCTGATCGGCCGCTCCCGCCTCCTCAGGTGCGCTCCCGCCGCCGTATGCGGAGGCGCTAGCACCCTTCAGGGGGCGGGAGCAGAGCCCTGGCGCCTGTCTTCGGCCGCGGGTGCACCGCGCACGGGAAGTCAGAAGACGTTGTGCGGGCGGAACTGCACCGAGAGCCGGGGGCCGGCGTGCGCGACCTTGGGTACGGCGTGCTCCCAGGTGCGCTGGCAGGAGCCACCCATCACCAGCAGATCGCCGTGCCCCAGCAGAAAAGACCGGGCGGGACCGCCGCCGCGGGGACGCAGAGCCAGCCGGCGGCTGTCGCCGAGCGAGACGATCGCAACCATGGTGTCCTCACGATCGCCGCGACCGATCCGGTCACCGTGCCAGGCGACCGAGTCGCGGCCGTCGCGGTAATAGCAGCAGCCCGCGGTGACGAACGGCTCGCCGAGCTCGGGTCGGTAGTGACGACAGGGTCTCGCGGGCGAGGTCGAGCGTGACGTGGGGCAGCGGGTGGCCGGCCAGATAGTTGTGCACCAGTCGCGGCACGTCGACGATCCGGTCATACATCTGACGCCGCTCGGCTCGCCAGGGCACCTCGCGGATCATGGTCGCGAAGACGTCGTCGGCATCCGGCAGCCAGTCGCGTCGTACGTCGATCCAGGCGCCGCCGTCGAGCTGCGTGCGCTGCGTGACAGCCAACGATGCGGGGTCCAGGGCTGGCGACTCGAAGAGAGTGGTTTGATAGTCCACGCCCCCACTCTATCGAACGTCCGTTCGAACCCGGCACGTTGGGTTCAGGGCGGTGTCGGGGGCAACCCTGATGCCTGGCACCTAGCAGTGCGTCACACTCCTTCTATGAGTAGCACTGCCACCGCCGAACGCGCGCCCGCCGCCCGCGTCCAGAACCTGACGAAGACCTACGGCAAGGGCGAGGCGCTGGTGCGGGCTCTCGACGACGTGACCCTGGACCTGTACGCCGGCCAGTTCACCGCGGTGATGGGTCCCAGCGGCTCGGGCAAGTCGACGCTGATGCACTGCTGTGCGGCTCTGGACACCGCGACCTCCGGCTCGGTGCTGATCGGCGACCAGGACCTGTCCACGATGAAGGACAAGGCGTTGACCCGGTTGCGTCGCGACGAGATCGGCTTCGTCTTCCAGTCCTTCAACCTGGTCCCGACGTTGACCGCGGGGGAGAACATCCTGCTTCCGCTGGCGATCGCCGGGCGCAAGCCCGACACCGAGTGGCACGACCTGGTGATCGAGACCGTCAACCTGGAGAACCGGCTGCACCACAAGCCCAGCGAGCTCTCGGGCGGGCAGCAGCAGCGGGGCGCGGTCGCCCGCGCCCTGGTCAGCCGGCCGCGGATCGTCTTCGCCGACGAGCCCACCGGCAACCTGGACTCGGCGTCCGGGGCCGAGGTGCTGTCGTTGCTGCGCAGCAGCGTCGACGACCACGGCCAGACGGTGGTGATGGTCACCCACGATCCGGTCGCCGCGGCGGACACCGATCGCGTCATCTTCCTCGCCGACGGCAAGGTCGTCTCCGAGATGCACGACCCCACCCGGGACAGTGTCCTGGAGGCGATGGCTCGGATGGCTTCCATAAACGCACCCACTCAGGGGGCCTGAGCCGTGTTCAAGGTCGCCCTGAAGAGCCTGCTGGGACGCAAGGTCCGCCTGCTGATGAGCACCTTCGCGATCGTGCTCGGTGTCGCCTTCGTCGCCGGTTCGCTGATCTTCTCCGACACCTTGTCGCGCAGCTTCACCGCGCTGTTCGCCTCCACGGTCGGCGACGTGGTCGTCCGGCCGGTGGGCGGGGTCACCGAGGGCGGCACTCCGTCGGCACTGACGGTGCCCGCCAAGGTGGTCGCCGATCTCGAGTCGGTGCCGGGCGTGGATCGGGTGGACGGCAACGTCAACGCCTTCGGGGTGTACGTCGTGGGCTCCGACGACAAGGTGGTCGGCGGACTCGGCCCGCCGGCCCTCGGCGGCAACCTGACCGACGCCCCTGCGGCCGGTGGCGACGGCCTCGTGCTGGTCGAGGGGCAGGCGCCGCAGGGCGAGAAGGAGGTGGTGCTGGACCAGGCCACCGCCGATCGGGCCGGCTACGGGCTCGGCGACCGGGTGCCGCTGCTGACCCCGCGCGGCTCGTCGACCCTGGAGCCGACCCTGGTCGGGATCATCGACTTCGCCGACGGTGGGTCGCTCAACGGCGCCACCTTCGCCGCCTTCGACACCGCGACCGCCCAGGAGCTCTTCCTCGACGGTGAGGATGCGTTCAGCGACGTCTGGGTCACCGCAGCGGACGGGGTCGGCCAGGACGAGCTCGCGGCGGATGTCACCGCGGCCCTGCCCGACGGGATCGAAGCCGTCACCGGCGACGCGGCCGCCGACGAATCCGCCTCCGCCCTGCTCGAGGCGATCTCCTTCATCACCACCTTCCTGCTGATCTTCGCGGGCATCTCGCTGGTGGTCGGCGCCTTCCTGATCGTCAACACCTTCTCGATCCTGGTCGCCCAGCGCAGTCGCGAGCTGGCGCTGCTGCGAGCCCTCGGCGCCTCGACGCCCCAGGTGACCCGCTCGGTGCTGCTGGAGGCATTCTTCCTCGGGGTGCTCGGCTCGACGATCGGCCTCGGACTCGGCGTGGTGCTGGCGATGGGGCTGCGGCTGCTGTTCGGCCAGTTCGGCCTGGACCTGTCGGGGCAGCCGCTGATCTTCTCCGGCCGCACCGTGCTGGCGGCGTACGTCGTGGGGGTGCTGGTCACCATGGTGGCGGCCTCCCTGCCGGCCTACCGGACCGCCCGGATCGCACCGGTGCAGGCGATGGGCGACCAGGTGGCACTGCCGGAGTCCTCCCTGCATCGTCGGCTGGTGTGGGGGATCGCGCTCGGCGTCCTGGGTGCGGTCGTGCTCGCGTTGGGCCTGTTCACCGATCTGCCGTACGGCGGCTGGTCGGTCGGCGCGGGCATCCTGGCGATGCTGTTGGGCACCAGCGCGGCGAGTCCGGTGATCAGCCGGCCGCTGTTGATGGGTGCGCAACGGGGCTTCGCCAAGGCCTTCGGCACCGTCGGCAACCTGGCGGGTCAGAACTCGCTGCGCAACCCGCGGCGGACCACGGCCACCGCCTCGGCGCTGATGATCGGGCTGGCGCTGGCCTGCACGATGGCCATCGTCGGGGACTCGGCGAAGGCGTCGGTAGACGACTCGATCGAGAAGAACTTCGTCGGCGACTACATCGTCAGCAATGTCTTCGGAGGCGAGTTCAACACCTCCATCGGCGACCAGATGGCGCAGGTCGACGGCGTGCAGAGGGTGCTCCGGCAGCGCTACCAGTTCGTGGAGCGCGACGGTGACCAGAGGGGTGTCACGGCTACGGATCTGGCCACGGTAGGTGACCTTCGCCTGGAGATGATCTCGGGGAGCGAGGCCGACTTCGCCGACGAGACCGTGTTGGTGGCCAGGTCGTGGGCCGAAGACAACGGCGACACCGAACTGGCGGTCGGCGACAAGATCGAGGTCGAGACCCCCGCCGGGTCACGATCGTGGCCGGTGGTCGGCATCTACGAGGACAACCCGGTGGTGTTCTTCCCGGTCCTCACCACGCTGGACACCTTGGTCGATGCCGGATTCGAGCCGGCCGACAACGCGCTGATCATCGACGCCGCCGACGACGCGGCACCGGGACTGCAGGAGCGTCTGAATGCGGTGATCGCCGACCTGCCGATCGTGACCGTCAAGGACCAGGCGGGCTTCGCCCAGGAGCAGCGCGCGCCGATCGACCAGTTCGTGCTGATCATCTTCGCGCTGCTGGGCCTGGCCCTGGTGATCGCGGTGCTGGGCATCGTCAACACCTTGGCCCTGTCGGTCATCGAGCGGACCCGAGAGGTCGGGTTGCTGCGCGCGATCGGGCTGAGCCGGCGTCAGCTGCGGCGGATGATCACCCTGGAGTCGGTAGTGATCGCGGTGCTCGGCGCGGTGCTGGGGGTGATCCTTGGTCTGGTCTTCGGGATCGCGCTGATGTATTCGGTCCGCGATCAGGGGTTGAGCGTCATCAGCATCCCGTTCGTCCAGCTCCTGGTGTTCCTCGCCCTGTCCCTGGTGATCGGGGTGCTGGCGGCCTTCTTCCCGGCCCGTCGTGCGGCGCGCCTGGACGTGCTGGCGGCCATCGCCACCGACTGACCTCGTCGAAGGGGAGTAGTGGAGCCGCTGATTCGACGTACATCTGAATTCATCCACGCTTACAGTGGGGTCGTGGTGGAGGACGTGGCACGGCCGGCGCGGCCGTTGAAACACGTCGTGATCCGTGAATACGTCCGGATGCTCCTCGACGGGGCGGACGTCGGGGACCCCGCACCCTCCGAGCGAGACCTGGTCGAGCGGTTCGGGGTGGCCCGGATGACCGTGCGCCAGGCGATCGACTCCCTGGTCACCGAGGGTGTGTTGATGCGCTCGCCCGGGCGTGGCACCTTCGTCGCTCGCCCCCGACGGACCGTGGGGCGGTTGCTCAGCTTCACCGAGGACATGGAACGCCGGGGTTTTCGCGCGGAGTCGCACACCATGCTGTTGCGGCGCGAGCAGGCCGGCCGCGGCGTCGCGCGGGCGCTGGGGATCACTCCCGGAGACGCGGTGATCCACTGGAAGCGTCGTCGTGACGTGGACTCCGGCAACGGCGCCCGCGCCGGGTCTGGTGCTGGGTCCAGCATCGGGTCTGGGCCGATGGCCGTGGACGATGCCTACCTCAACGAGATCCTGCTGCCAGGGTTCCTGCAGGCGGCCGAGCCGAGGAGTCTCTTCGTGGCGCTGGCAGCGCGCGGCCTGCGTCCGACCTGGGCCGAGGACTCGGTCAACTCCGAGCTCGCCTCGGCCGAGGACGCCGCGACGTTGCAGGTCGAGCCCGGCGCACCGCTCCTGGTGGTGGCGCGGCGGGTCCTGGCGGTCGAACGACCGGTCGCGGTCTCGCGGACCGCCTTCCGGGCCGATCGCTACACGATGTGGGTGCAGCTGGGCGAGGAGACCTGAGGCAGTACCCGCGGGTCAGCTACCCGCTACCCGCGAGCGAGCTGGCCGAGTGACGAGACCCGGGTGCCGGTCTCCTCGCAGACCCAGGCCGGATCGGGCCCGCCAAGGTCGGGATGGATGTAGAGCAGGTGCTCGGGTCCCTCGTCGCAGCCCAAGCACTGTGGCCAACGCCCGGTGTTGTCCCACAGGGTGTCCTGCACGTCTTGGGCGACCAGCCCCGCGACGTACGCCGCACCTTCGGGCCACTGCTCGACCCACCAGCGGCGCTGCTCCAGGGCGTCCTCGAGCGTTGAGACCGCCGCCGCGTCCGCGGCCTGCCGAGCATTCAGATCGGCGAGCACCAGGGATCGTGCCGACAACATCAATTCAGCGACCATCACCCCATTGTGTCCGACTTGCCCAACCACGGGCCGGACGACGGACCCCGTGACGCCTTACGCTCGGGGGATGACGGCTGGGCTCATCCTCGAGGTGGCGATCCGGCACGCCGACGACGTGCCGGGCGCCGAGCGCGGCGGCGCCGACCGACTGGTGTTCTCGGCTGTGGGCGAGTCCGCCGAGCTGTCCCCGGATCTGGCGGCGGCCTCGGCGGTACTGCGGGCGACCGAGCTGCCGGTGCGCATCATGCTCCGGCTCAACGAGTCCACCACGACCACCGGCGGCGAGTTCAACCGACTGGTCGGGTTGGCCGAGGAGTATGTCGCTCTGGGCGCCGAGGGGGTGGTCTTCGGCTTCCTCGACGGCGACCTCGAGATCGACATGGAGACCTGCGGTGCCCTGACCCAGGCGCTGCCGGGGATCCCGTGGACTTTCCACCGTGCGGTCGATGAGACCCTGGACCCGCGGCGCTCGTGGCGACACCTGCTCTATCTGGCCGGCCTGACGACGGTGGCCTCGGCGGGTTCGCCGCAGGGCCTCGAGCAGGGGTACGACGACCTCCTGGCGTTGGCCGGCTCGGACCCGCGGATCGCTCGGCTGCTGATGCCGGCCGGGGGACTGCTCGCCGAGCAGGTGCCGTGGTTCGTCCGGACCGGGGTGCGTCAGTTCCAGGTCGGTGCACAGGTGCGACCGGGTGGCTCGGCCAAGGCCTACGTCGACGCCGACTACGTCCGTTCGTGGCGACGACTGCTGGACGCGGACCGGTCGTGAGCGTGCTGATCGACCCGCCGATAGTCCCTGCCCACGGTCGGGTCTGGTCGCACCTGGTCAGCGACTCCTCGCTCGACGAGTTGCACGCCTTCGCCGAGACGGCCGGCATCCCGCTGCGTGGCTTCGACCGGGACCACTACGACGTGCCGGGGGAGTTCTACGAGCAGCTGCTCGACGCCGGTGCCGAGCCGGTCACCTCACGTGAGCTGGTGATCCGGCTGGTGGCCTCTGGGCTGCGGCTGCGCAAGTCCCAGACCTGAGGCGGGCTACGCGGGGTTGGGCCAGTCGTACAGGCCGTTTGGGGCGAGGTCTCTGGTCCTTAGTTCTGCAGACGGACCCTGAAATGACCCGTAGGAGGTTGCGTTCGCAGAAGTGTCACAGCGGGCGACCGGCTGCCAGACCCGGTGCCCCTAGCGGGTGGGTGTGCGCCTCAAAGAATCAAGAGTTGGCGCAGTGCGTGGCCGGTCGCCAGGTCATCCAGGGCCGCCTCGGCCTCCTCGAGCGGTCTGCGGGCGGAGAC
>JBBPYJ010000071.1:0-10036 GCA_038200025.1 Propionibacteriales bacterium
CATCACCACGACGTTCACCGAGGAGACCGAGACCGACCTGTTCGGCGAGCAGGCGGTGCTGTGCGGCGGCGCCACGGCGCTCGTCCAGGCCGGGTTCGAGACGCTGACCGAGGCCGGCTACCAACCGGAGGTCGCGTACTTCGAGTGCCTGCACGAGCTCAAGCTGATCGTCGACCTCATGTACGAGGGCGGCATCGCCAAGCAGCGTTGGTCGGTCTCCGACACCGCCGAGTACGGCGACTACGTCTCCGGCCCGCGGGTGATCACCCCCGAGGTCAAGACCAACATGGTCGCGGTGCTGGAGGACATCACCAACGGCAACTTCGCCCAGCGCTTCATCGACGACCAGGACGCCGGGGGTCCGGAGTTCAAGAAGCTGCGCGAGGAGGGCGAGACGCACCCGATCGAGGAGACCGGTCGCGAGCTGCGCAAGTTGATGGCTTGGGTGAAGAGCCACGACAGCGACTACGTCGAGGGCACCGCCGGACGCTGAGGAGTGAGCCGCCAGGCGAGCCCCGCAGGCGGTAGGCAATCCAAGACCGCCGGACGCTGAGGAGCGATCCCACTCCTGGCGATAGTCCCTGACGTTCGGACCCCTCAGAGGGCCGGTTCAGGGTCCGAACGTCAAGGACTATCCATTGCAGGGCTGGCAGATCGGCGTTTCGTAGACGCGGGGCGGGCACACTTGGGTGGTGAGCTCGATCAAGACAGGTCAGTCCCGCCAGGTCACCTGGCCGACCGCCGCCATCACGATGACGGTGATCGTCGCCGTCATGTGGCTGCTCGAACTGGTCGACCAGGCCCGCAACAACGCGCTGGACCTGTACGGGATCGAGCCGCGTGACAGCGACAGCCTGCTGTACATCTTCTCGGCGCCGCTGCTGCACAATGGCTACGGGCACGTGGCAGCGAACTCGGTGCCGTTGCTGGTGATGGGGTTCCTGGTCCTGCTGTCCGGGTGGGCGCGGTGGCTCGCCGCCACCTTGGCCTCAGTGATCGTCTCCGGCGCGGTGGTCTGGCTGGTCGCCCCGGCCAACAGCATCACCCTGGGCGCCAGCGGAGTCGTCTTCGGCTGGCTGGCCTTCCTGCTGGTGCGCGGGTTCGTGTCCCGCAACCCGACCCAGATCGCCATCGGCATCGTGGTGTTCCTGCTGTACGGCGGGATCATCGCCGGCGTTCTCCCCGGCACCGACGGCGTCTCGTGGCAGGGCCACCTGGGCGGTGCGATCGGGGGAGCCGGCGCAGCCTGGCTGCTCCACCGGCGACGAAACGTCGTCGAAGCGCCCTGGTGAGTTCCACGGAGTCGGAGTCAGCGGAGTCGACGCCAGCGAAACCGGTGTTCGTGCTCCACGACCATCACCAGCCCCGGCGTCACCTCGACCTGCGGCTGGAGCAGGACGGGGTTCTCCGCTCGTGGGCGGTGCCCAAAGGGATGCCGACCGACCCCGGGCGCAATCGGCTCGCCATCGCGGTTCCCGACCACGACCTGGACCACGCGACGTACGCCGATGAGACGAAGCTGATCGAGGACAACGGCTGGTGGGAATTGGAGGACCGCAACCAGAAACGGTTCGTGTTCGTCCTGCACGGCCGCGAACGGTCGACGCGGTACGTGCTCATCGACACCGGGCGCGACTGGCTGTTGCATCTGACCCGCGACCAGCCTGGGCCGGACCAGCTCGCCGAGCGGACAGCTGCCCGACGACCCGAGGAGTCGGAGTAGCATCGGCTTCGCACAGCGCCGTGCCGACCAAGGGACCTGGACCAACCTGGACCGACCCGGACCATCACGGTCCGCCGACCTCGAGGACACTCGCTGTGACTATGTCAACCGACGATGCCAAGCCCGTCGTACTGATCGCCGAAGAGCTCAGCCCCGCCACGATCGATGCGCTGGGCCCGGACTTCGAGATCCGTTCGGTCAACGGAGCCGACCGGGGCGAGCTGCTGGCCGCGATCACCGACGTCGACGCCATCCTGGTCCGCTCGGCGACGAAGGTCGACGCCGAGGCGCTGGCCGCTGCCAAGAAGCTGCAGATCGTCGCCCGTGCGGGCGTCGGTCTGGACAATGTCGACGTGCGCGCCGCCACCCAGGCCGGGGTGATGGTCGTCAACGCCCCGACCTCCAACATCGTCAGCGCCGCCGAGCTCGCCGTGGCGCTGATGCTGGCCGCCGCCCGGCACGTCTCACCCGCCCACGCCGCCTTGCGCAACGGCGAGTGGAAACGCTCGAAGTACACCGGTATCGAGCTCTTCGAGAAGACCGTCGGCATCGTCGGTCTGGGCCGGATCGGCGTGCTCGTAGCGAGCCGGCTGGCGGCCTTCGGCATGTCGGTGATCGCCTACGATCCCTACGTCCAGCCCGGCCGCGCCGCCCAGATGGGAGTCCGCCTGGTCGACCTCGACACCCTGCTCGCTGAGTCGGACTTCATGTCCGTGCACCTGCCGAAGACCCCGGAGACAACCGGGCTGATCGGCGCCGCCGAGTTGGCGATGGCCAAGTCCTCTCTGGTCCTCGTGAACGCCGCCCGCGGCGGGATCGTCGACGAGCAGGCGTTGTACGACGCGCTGAAGACCGGCCAGATCGCCGCCGCCGGCATCGACGTCTTCGCCAAGGAGCCGTGCACCGACAGCCCTCTGTTCGAGCTCGACAACGTGGTCGCCACCCCGCACCTGGGGGCCTCCACCGATGAGGCTCAGGAGAAGGCTGGCGTCGCGGTCGCCAAGTCGGTGCGGCTGGCGATGTCGGGCGAGCTGGTGCCCGACGCGGTCAACGTCCAGGGCGGCGTGATCGCCGAGGAGGTGCGACCAGGGCTGCCGCTGACCGAGAACCTGGGCCGGGTCTTCACCGCTTTGGCCGGCGAGGTGGCCCAGCAGGTTGACGTCGAGGTCCGCGGCGAGATCGCCGAGTTCGACGTCAAGGTGCTCGAGCTCTCGGCGCTGAAGGGAATCTTCCACGACGTCGTGGAGGAGCAGGTCTCCTACGTCAACGCGCCGTTGCTGGCTGCCGAGCGCGGCACGGCGGTGCGTCTGGTGATCGAGTCCGAGTGTCCCGACCACCGCAACCTGATCACCATCCGGGGCACCCTGGCCGACGGGTCGCAGGTGTCGGTCAGCGGCACCCTGATCGGGATCGCCCAGCGGGAGCGTCTGGTGGAGTTGAACGGGTTCGACATCGACATCGAGCCCACCGACCACCTGGCGTTCTTCACCTACGAGGACCGCCCGGGCGTCGTGGGGGTTGTCGGCCGGATCCTGGGCGAGGCCAATGTCAACATCGCCGGGATGCAGGTCGGTCGCAACGCCAAGGGCGGTCCGGCGCTGGTGGCGTTGTCGGTCGACTCGGCGATCCCTGCTGAAGCCCTGGACGAGATCGGTGCGGCCATCCATGCCAAGGCCGTGCGCGCGGTCGACCTGTCCTGAACTTCACCACGACGTGAGTGTGACGTCCACACTTTCGATCACGGTCGGGTAACGATCGGATTCGGGTCTATCCGTACCGCGGAAACGGGGCAACTATTCATCGGGGGCGCTTTCTCGGCTGACCGATCGGGGCAGGTGGCGGGCGCCTTCTCGTCCAACTTCACGGTCCATGCCACGTCAAGGAGCACAAGTGAAACGTCGTCCACCCCCCTTCCGCTCCCGCCTGCTGCCGACCGCAGCCGCAGGTGCCCTGGTTGTCAGCGGGCTGATGCTTGCCGCGCCGACCTCGGCGGCCCAACAGCCCGCCGCACCAGCTGCCGGTCAGCAGATCGCCGGCGAGCCCTCGGGCCGCCCCGCCACCGGCGATGTGCCCGAGCACCCGTTGGCCATCAAGGCCAAGCGTGACGAACAGAAGGAGACCGCCCTGCAGCGGATTCTCCAGGGCAAGAAGCCCTTCGGCCCCGGAGCGGCTCGTCAGGCCCGAGCTCGCCAAGGCGGCAGTGACGTGGACCCAGACGAGAACCAATACGTCCCGCTCGAGCTCGAGGGCACCGACAGGGTCTTCGTCGTGCTCGCCGAGTTCGGTGACAACCGGCACCCGGACTACTGCGACAGCACCGACGAAGACGCCTGTGCCAACCCCGCAGACGGCACCGCGACGGAGTACGACGGCCCGGAGCACAACCAGATCCCGGCACCGGATCGCAGCGAGGACAACAGCACGCTGTGGAAGTCCGACTACAGCCGGGCGCACTACCAGGACATGTATTTCAACCGGATGGACGACTACTACCAGCGGCAGTCGTCGGGTCGCTACTCGATCGAGGGTGACGTCACCGAGTGGGTCAAGGTGCCGTTCAACGAGGCTCGCTACGGCCGCAACTACTGCGGTGGCATCGTGTGCAACAACACCTGGTTACTGCTGCGTGACGCGATGTCTGCATGGACCCAGGACCAGCTCGAGAGCGGCAAGTCGATGGCGCAGATCCAGAACTACCTCAAGACCTTCGACACCCAGGACCGCTACGACGCCGACTTCGACGGCAACTACGACGAGCCGGACGGCTTCATCGACCATTTCCAGATCGTGCATGCCGGTGGTGACGAGGCCTCGGCCGATCCCATCTACGGCACCGACGCGATCTGGAGCCACCGGTGGTATGCCAACCTTCAGGGCGGCGGACCCAACGGACTGCCCGGATTCGACATCGGCTCCGGTGGTGACGACGGCGGTCAGACCTTGGCCGACAACCCGACCGGCGTCTGGGTCGGTGACTACACCATCCAGCCCGAGAACGGTGGTCTGGGCGTCTTCGCCCACGAATACGGCCACGACCTCGGACTGCCCGACCTCTACGACACCTCCGGCAACACCGGCGGCGCGGAGAACAGCACCGGCTTCTGGACGCTGATGTCCTCGGGCGCGAACATCGGCGACGGCGGACCCGGGGGGATCGGCGACGACCCGGTCGACCTCGGCGTCTGGGAGCTCTTCCAGCTGGGCTGGCTCAACCGGCAGGGTGATCAGGGTCCGTTCTACGACACGGCCTTTGCGGGTGAGCGGTCGAAGCACGCCTTGTCGACCAACACCCCGGCTTCTCGTGACGGAGTCCAGGCGCTGTTCACGGTGCTGCCGCCCAACCAGGTGGAGAGCACCCTGGGCGACCCGGCGACCGGTGACTGGATGTTCTACTCCACGTCCGGCAATGACCTCAACACCTCGATGAGCTACGACGGCGTGTCGGGAACCAATCTGACGGCGGCTGTCAACTACGACATCGAGCAGGACTGGGACTACGCGTTCTTGGAGGCGACCACGGACGGCGCCAACTGGCAGTCGGTGGTCACCAACCTGTCGGAGACCGACACCTCGCTCGACCAGAGTGGGATCAACGCCAGTGGCACCGGGATCTCCGGATCCACCGATGGCGCCTGGGTCCCGTTGACCGCCACGCTCCCGGGTGGCACGACGGGAGTCCGGTTCCGTTACGAGACCGACGGGGCTGAGGCTCCTTCGGGCTTCCTGGTCGACGACATCGCCGTGGACGGCACCGTGATCGGTGGTGCCGAGACCAACGACGAAGGCTGGGAGTTCAACGGCTTCACGCGCACCACCGGGACCGAGGTGACGGAGTTCTTCAACGCCTACGTGGCCGAGAACCGTCAGTACGACGGCTACGACAAGTCGCTGCGGACGGCGTACAACTTCTCCTACCCCAACTCCGCACCCGACAGGGTCGAGACCTACCCCTACCAGGACGGACTGCTGATCTCCTACTGGAACGACGAGTACACCGACAACAACGTCGGCGAGCACCCGGGCGCCGGGCAGATCCTGCCGATCGACGCGCACCCGAGCCTGCCGCACTGGCCCGACGGTGAGTTGATGCGTCCGCGCATCGCGTCCTACGACTCCACCTTCACCAAGGGGTGGACGCAGCCGGTGAGGCTGCGCCGCGAGGTCAACGTCAACGGTCAGTGGTTGACCTTGAAGGGCAAGATCGCGGCCCAGCCAGGCACCCGAGTCTTCGACGACACCCGCACCTGGTGGTACGGCGAGGACCGCCACGGGGTGACGGGTGACCACAAGGGTCGCTACCAGCCCGGCTGGTACAGCGTCGAACCGCCGAAGACGGGCACGAAGATCCGGGTGGCAGGTGAGCGCAACGGCAAGATCTACGTCGTCGTCAAGCCCAAGTAGCACCTGCTTGACAGCGCATTGTTAAGTCCTCAGGGGCCTCGTCCGCGATTGCGGGCGGGGCCCCTTGGCCTCGGATCGGGTAGGCCAGCGCGGGGGAGTGCTCGCGCAGGTGAGGTCGATGGCATCGAGATGGTCTTCGGGGGTCACACTTGCTCCATGAGCCCCGTGACTTCGGGCCGTCGAACGGTCCCCTTGAGCGACCTCGGGCCGATCGCCCAGTTGCGGGCGGGTCGGTTGGGCCGACGGTTCCCCCAGCTTCTGGTGGGCCTGACCCTGTACGGCGCCTCGATCGCGATGATGGTCCAGTCCTCGCTCGGGCTAGCGCCGTGGGACGTGCTGCACTCGGGGCTGACCGGCTGGGTACCGTTGTCGATTGGCCAAGTGCTGGTCGTCGTCAGCTTCTTGGTGCTGCTGCTGTGGATCCCGCTGCGGGAGCGACCTGGCCTGGGCACCCTGCTCAACGCCGTCCAGGTCGGCCTGGTCGCAGACCTGACGATCTACCTGCTCCCCGAGCCGGACGCCTGGGTTCTGCGCGGTGCCTTGCTGGTCGCCGGGGTACTCATCAACGGGCTGGCGACCGCGCTCTACATCGGGGCCCAGTTCGGCCGGGGCCCGCGAGACGGACTGATGACCGGCCTGGCGCGTCGTACCGGCTGGTCCCTACGCCTGGTGCGCACCGGGTTGGAGGTCAGCGTGGTCATGATCGGGGTGGCGTTGGGCGGGGTGCTGGGGCTCGGGACGGTTGTCTACGCGCTGGCCATCGGCCCGCTCGCGCAGGCGATGCTGCCATGGTGCACGGTCGAGCTGACGCCGTCGGTGACGATGGGAGCGCCGGGCCGGGTCAGCGACGAGTAGCGATGAGCGCGGACGCGTCCGAAGCGATCATCACCTCGACGGCGGTGAAGTTCTCGTCGGTCAGCCACTCCTCACGCAGCGTGTCCACCCGGCCGTAGGCCACCGGCGGCCAGGACTCGCACGGTGCGAAGTCGTCGAGGACCACCAAGCCGCCGGGCTCAACGAGCTCGGCGATCGCCTCGGCGCGCACGCTGTCGGGATCCCCGGAATCTAGGAACAGCAGCGAGAACGGCCCGCGCTCGCTCAGCGTCGACCAGTCGGCGGCCAGCACCTCGACCTGGGGGTCGTCGGTGAAGATCTCGGCCGCAGCCTTGGCCAAGGTCGGGTCGAGTTCGGCGCTCAGGATCCGAGCACCCTCGCGGATGCCGGAGCGGAGCCAGGCGGTGCCGACCCCGCAGCCGGTTCCGAACTCGGCCATCGTGCCGGACCGGGTGGCAGCCAGCGCGGCCAGCAGTCGACCGGTCTCGTTGCGACAGAACGACGCATAGCCAGCGCGACGCGAGACGTCGAAGGCGCGCAACACGATGGGAGGTAGATCGGGTGGTGCACTCACGGGCTGAGTCTTTCATGCTGATCTCTTTGTCTCGCATCGTGGACCGATCGCTGGAATGGGCTGCGGGGCGTCTTGGTGCGGCGTACCGTGATCGGCATCATGCGGAGCGTGTTCGTACTTATCGTTTGCCGCGGCGAGGCCTGAAGCAAGGCCACCTCGCCGCGGTGATCGGGCGTGCACGACGCCGGCCTTGCGAAATCGCTGAAGAGGCCCGCGGTCGGACGCTCAGATCCCGCGCAATCCGCATCTGCTGAGTCATCAGATCCCCGCACGTGACCCGTGACCACTCTGGTCCGATCCGCGGGCCCTTCGGCATCGAACGACTAGCGGCGGCTGTTGTGATCCGACGGCGCCGATGTCGGTCGACCCGCCAGCATCCATCGACTGAATCCGAAGAGACTGAATCCGAAGGAGCAAGACCATGTACGACATGTACCCCGACTGGGGCCCCGCACAGCACCAAGCGGAGAACCCGCATAGCTTCGAGGCCGTCCAGGCCGCGATCGATCTGCGGGACAACGGTGGCGTGCGGCCCGACGACAACTAACCTGCGGGCATGAGCACCCCACCAAACCACTCGCTTCGCTCGCGCCTCGTCGGAGACCCTGACTCAACTTCTGCAGCCCTGCGCACCCCTGACCCCGTGGCCGATCCGACGCTGGCAGTCATCGGCGGCGACGGCATCGGACCCGAGGTCGTCGCTGAGGCGCTGAAGGTGCTGGAGGCGGCATCGCCGGTGAAGTTCCGTCCGACCAGCTACGACCTCGGCGCCGAGCGCTACCTGGCGACCGGCGAGGTGCTGCCGGACTCGGTGCTGACCGAGATCAGCGGGCACGACGCGATCCTGCTGGGTGCGGTCGGCGGCAAACCGGGCGACCCGAAACTGCCACCCGGAATCCTGGAGCGCGGCCTGCTGCTGCGGCTGCGGTTCGCGTTGGACCACTACGTCAACCTGCGACCGTCGCGGATGTTCCCCGGCGTGTCCTCGCCCCTGGCCGCCCCCGGTGACGTCGACTTCGTGGTGGTCCGGGAGGGCACCGAGGGCCCCTACACCGGTAACGGCGGGGTGCTGCGGGTCGGCACCCCCGCCGAGGTAGCGACCGAGGTCAGCGTCAACACGGCGTACGGCGTGGAGCGCGTCGTCCGCGATGCGTTCGCCCGGGCCCAGCGCCGTCCGCGTCGCAAGCTCACGCTGCTCCACAAGACCAATGTGCTGGTTCACGCCGGTGCGGTCTGGTCCCGGATCGTGGGCGAGGTGGCGGCTGAGTTCCCCGACGTGACCGTGGACTACCTGCACATCGACGCCGCGATGATCTTCATGACCACCGACCCGGCCCGCTTCGACGTGATCGTCACCGACAACCTCTTCGGCGACATCGTCACCGACCTGGCGGCGGCGATCACCGGCGGCATCGGGCTGGCGGCCTCGGGGAACATCAACCCCGACCGCACCACGCCGTCGATGTTCGAGCCGGTGCACGGATCGGCCCCCGACATCGCCGGCCAGCAGATCGCCGACCCGACCGCCGCGATCCTCTCGGCCGGGCTGCTCCTGGACCATCTCGGCCACCCCGAGGCGGCGGCGGCCATCGAATCCGCCGTCCTGGCCGACAGGGTTGGACGCAGCCCCGGTGAGTCGCGGCGTACCGCCGAAGTCGGCGACTCGATCGCTTCGCGCCTCTGACCAATTCCCCGGCCGACCGGCCGACCGGGGATTCATACACGAGCAGGATTGGATAGCGTGCAGGCCATGTCGTCGATGCAGATAAGCAGCACAACTACGGACTCGCCGGTCGGGGATGAGCGGCTGGCCGAGATCTTGGCCGAGCCCGGGTTCGGCACCCACTTCACCGACCACATGCTCACGGTCGAGTGGACCCCCGAGAAGGGATGGTACGACGCGCGCATCACGCCGTACGGCCCGCTCACCCTGGACCCGGCGACGGCGGTGCTGCACTACGCGCAGGAGACCTTCGAGGGGATGAAGGCCTACCGCCACGACGACGGGTCGATCTGGACCTTCCGCCCGGACGCCAACGCCCGGCGGATGATCCGGTCCAGCCACCGGCTGGCGCTGCCGGTGCTAGAGGAGGCCGACTTCGTCGCCGCCGTCGATGCCCTGATCACGGTCGACCAGCGTTGGGTGCCGGACAACTCGGGAGAGAAGAGCCTGTACGTCCGGCCGTTCATGATCGCTACTGAGAAGTTCCTCGGCGTGCGGCCGGCCCACCACGTCACCTTCATGGTGATCGCCAGCCCGGCCGGCGCCTACTTCAGGGGCGGCGTCAAACCGATCACCTTGTGGCTGACCACCGAATACACCCGTGCCGGTCGCGGCGGCATGGGGGCGGCGAAGACCGGCGGAAACTACGCCAGCTCCCTGGTCGCCCAGCAGGAGGCGTCGGCCCGCGGCTGCGACCAGGTGGTGTTCCTGGACTCCCAGGAGGGCCGGTACGTCGAGGAGCTCGGCGGCATGAACCTGTACTACGTCTACGCCGACGGCC
>JBBPYJ010000072.1:0-4583 GCA_038200025.1 Propionibacteriales bacterium
CAGCGTGAGCATGTTCAGCGTGGTGACACCGAGGATCTGGGTCTCGCCGCGCTCGAACAGCGCCGAGCCGTGCACCCGCGGGAGTACGCCGACTTCGGCATGCAGCGGGCGGATGTCGGCCAGGCCGCGACCGTCCATGCGGACCTCGTCGCGCAGCACCTGGGCGCGCATCAGGTTCTTGCCCAGCGAACGGAACGCCGCGCCGATCTCCTTCTCGCGGCCCTCGAACTGGGACCCGATCTGCTCCAGCAGCTCGACCTTCAGCTCGTCCAGGGCGGCGTCGCGGTCAGCCTTGCTGATCGGCTCGCTGCCGGCCTCGACGGTGAACAGCGTGGCGGCCTTCTGGCCGACGGCGGCCTCGACAGCGTCGTAGGCGTCGTCTTCGTACTCGAGGAAGACCGGGAACTCCTGGACCGGCTTGGCGGCCGCCTTGGCCAGCTCGGCCTGGGCCTCGCACAGCTGCTTGATGAAGGGCTTGGCAGCATCCAGACCACCGGCGACGACCTCTTCGGTCGGCGCCTGGGCTCCGGACTCGACCTTGCTCCAGGTCTGCTCGGTGGCCTCGGCCTCGACCATCATGATCGCGACGTCACCGGTGTCGGTGATCCGTCCGGCCACCACCATGTCGAAGACGGCGTCCTCGAGCTGGCTGTACGAGGGGAAGGCGACCCATTGACCGTCGATCAGCGCGACGCGGACGCCGCCGACCGGGCCGGAGAACGGCAGGCCGGAGATCTGGGTGGACGCCGACGCGGCGTTGATCGCGAGCACGTCGTAGGGCATGTCAGGGTTCAGCGCCATCACCGTGATGACGACCTGTACCTCGTTGCGCAGACCCTTCTTGAAGGTCGGACGCAGTGGACGGTCGATCAGGCGGCAGGTGAGGATCGCGTCCTCGCCGGGACGGCCTTCGCTGCGGAAGAACGAGCCGGGGATCTGACCGGCGGCGTACATCCGCTCTTCCACGTCGATGGTGAGCGGGAAGAAGTCGAAGTGGTCCTTGGGGTGCTTGCCGGCCGTGGTGGCCGACAGCAGCATGGTGTCGTCGTCGAGGTAGGCGGTCACCGCGCCGGCGGCCTGACGGGCCAGCAGCCCGCTCTCGAACTTGATGGTGCGGGTGCCGAACTTGCCGTTGTCGAGAACTGTCTCGACGGCAGTGATGGTGGGTTCCACGTGTGGGAGGTCCCTTTCTGTTGGCGGAGCGGCCTCGTTGGGCCGGTCATCGATCGAGGCCCGCAGCGTGCGATCCGCCCGCGAGCGGGCCGGTCGGGATCTGAAGGCCACTACCGAGGACCGATGCCGATGGCGGATCGCTTCCATAAATGGTGTGGTTCGAATGAAGTTGTGGGGCTTCGACCGCTGTGAAAGCAGACGAGGAGGGCCCACCAGTGGTGGACCCCCCTCAGGGTCAGCGGCGCAGGCCGAGACGTTCGATGATCGAACGGTAGCGCTCGATCTCGGTCTTCTGCAGGTAGTTCAGCAGCCGACGACGCTGGCCGACCAGCAGCAGCAGGCCGCGACGGCTGTGGTGGTCGTGCTTGTGCGTCTTCAGGTGCTCGGTCAGGTGACTGATCCGGTGGCTCAGCAAGGCGACCTGTACCTCGGGCGACCCGGTGTCACCCTCGGCGGTGGCGTACTTGGCGATGATCTTCTTCTTGGTCTCCGCGTCGGTTCCGATCGACATGCGGGCTCCTCTCGGGTCGTCTGCGCGGCGCGCCGGGGCCTGTTCACCCGGGCACTCTGGATCCGCGGCCGTTGCACGGCGGTCACCTCAGTGACGTGGTTGCCCGATGGGCAACCTCGCTGAGGCTATCAGCGCGCCTGGGGGTGGCCCAAAACCGCATCCTCAAAGACGACCCGACGGTTCAGGTCACAACGCCGGACCGTCGAGGTCCGACCTACGCTCCTGCCGGGTCTGACTCCCGTCGCCGTGAGTCGTGGTCGCCGACGTCGCCGACCTACGTCGGGCGTTGAGCTGGACGGCGGTGATCACGACCAGCACCGCCCCCGCGGCCACCAGGATCCACCCCAGCGTCTCCTGCCCCACCCCGGGAATCTCGACCTCCAGCGCATAGATCAGCACCAGCCCGACCACTATCAAAATGATGCCTAAGCCATATCCCATGATGATGCCTCTCTCGTTGCAGGGAGTTCCCACTCTACCTCCGCGGCACCGCCCAAGTGCCCGAACTGCGATAATGGGCCCATGGTCGATGCCGAGCGCCGACTGGCGGTGTGCAACCTGTGTGAGGCGATCTGTGGGTTGCAGCTGACCCTGACCGACGGCGCGATCACCAGTGTCCGCGGCAACGCCGACGATCCGTTGTCACGTGGTCATATCTGCCCCAAGGGCACCGCGATCGCCGACGTGTACGCCGACCCCGACCGCTTGCGGCGCCCAATTCGACGGATGCGCCGGGGTGGGCCCGACGCTCCGCCCGTGGCTGGTTCCGACGCTGGACGGCCCCACCAGGACACCTGGGTCGAGGTCGGCTGGGACGAGGCCTTCGACCTGGTCGCGGGCGGTCTGTCGACGGTGACGAACCGGCACGGTGACGACGCGCTGGGCATCTACCTGGGCAATCCGAACGTGCACAGCCTGGGCGCGATGACCCACGGCACCGAGATGGTCAAGCAGCTGCGCACCCACAACCGGTTCAGTGCCACCTCGGTCGACCAGCTTCCTCACCAGCTGTTGGCGCACCTGATGCTCGGGCACCAGTTGTCCATCCCGATTCCCGACATCGACCGGACGTCCTACCTCTTGATGTTCGGCGCCAACCCGATGGCCTCGAACGGGTCGTTGATGACGGTGCCGGACTTCCCAGCCAGGGTGCGCGCGCTCAAGGCACGCTCGGGGCAACTGGTGGTCTTCGACCCACGCCGCACCGAGACCGCGAAGGTGGCCACCGAGCACCACTTCGTGCGGCCAGGCAGTGACGCCTTCGTGCTGCTGGCGATGCTGCAGGTGCTGATCGTCGAGGGTCTGGCCAGCGAGCCGTCGTACGCCGTCGGGCTGGCGCAGGTCACTCAGGCGGTGGCTGGGTTCACTCCCGAGCGCGCCGAGCTGCACTCCGGGGTGCCGGCCGACAAGATCCGGCGGGTGGTCCGCGAATTCGCGACCGCTGATCGGGCGGTCGCGTACGGCCGGGTCGGGATCTCCACCCACGAGTTTGGCTCGGTCTGCTGCTGGGCCATCACCTGCCTCAATGCGCTGACCGGCAACCTGGACCGGGTCGGCGGGGCAATGTTCACCGACCCGGCCATCGATGCGGTAGGCGCCGGGCGCTTCGGGCCGCTGCTCTCGCGCGGACACGTCGGCCGGTGGCACTCAAGGGTCCGCGGCTTGCCCGAGACCCACGGCGAACTGCCCGTCTCTGCGCTACGAGAGGAGATCGAGACTCCCGGGGACGGGCAGATTCGGGCGCTGCTCACCGTGGCCGGCAACCCGGTGCTCTCTACCCCCGACGGGGTCGGGTTGGACCGGGCCCTGGCCGGCCTCGACTTCATGGTGGCCGTCGATTTCTACGTCAACGAGACCACCCGGCACGCCGATGTGATCCTGCCGCCGACCACGGTCCTCGAGCGCGATCACTACGACCTGGTCTTCCACCTGCTGGCGGTCCGCAACACCGCCCGGTTCACCCCGGCGGTGTTCGCCAAGGAGAAGGACCAGCGCCACGACTGGGAGATCTTCGCCGAGATCACCCGACGCACCTCGGCCCTGCGCACTACGGCTCGGTCCACAAGGCGCATTCGTGGCGTATCGGCCCGTCTGATGTCCCGGGGCCGGTTGCGGTTGTCACCGACCAGGATCATCGACCTGCTGCTGCGCCGGGGCCGGACCGGCGTCACCCTGTCGAAGCTGCGCCGACACCCCGAGGGGATCGACCTGGGTCCGCTGCGTCCGGGCGCGCTCCCCCGACGCCTGCAGACCGGCTCCGGGCGCTTGGAGCTGGCACCCGAGCTGGTGTTGGCCGACCTTCGTCGTCTCAACGACGTACCGTTGCCCGACTCGTCGCAGTTGCTGCTGATCGGCCGCCGGCACCAGCGCGACAACAACTCGTGGATGCACAATCTGGAGCGGCTGACCCGCGGCCGTCCGCGGCACCACCTCTGGATGCACCCCGCCGACCTCGCTGCACGGGGCGTGGCGGACGGCCAACGGGTGCGAGTCACCTCGGCGGTCGGCTCGGTGGACGTGGAGGTCGCCGCCAACAGCAACCTGATGCCCGGCGTCGCCAGTCTGCCGCACGGCTACGGGCATACGCGCGGTGGCGTCGCGGCTGGCTCTGACCGGCGCTCGGGCCCCCAGGACACCGGCGCTGCTAACGGCACCGGCGCCAATCCCGGCATGCACCACGCCGCCACCGTCCCCGGTGTCTCGCTGAACGACCTCACCGATCCGACCCGGCTCGACGTGAGCGGCAACGCAGCTCTGACCGCCCTCCCGATCACGGTCGCCCCCTGCTGAGCCTGGTCAGCGGCCCAGGACCGCGCGAACTGCTGCCCGGCCGTCGATCGGGTCGCTGGCCGCCAACGCGGCCTCGGCGGCCTCGGCGCAGGTCGCCATGGTGACGAGC
>JBBPYJ010000073.1:0-11310 GCA_038200025.1 Propionibacteriales bacterium
CGCGGGTAGTCGATCTTGGGACCGACCTTGGACAGCAGGGCCGGCAGCAGGGTGAGCACGACAGCGACGCTGACCAGGGGGATAAGCATGCCGCCGATGCCCATGCTGCGCAGGAACGGCACCGGCACGACCAGCAGCGCGACCAGGCTGATCGCCACGGTGACGCCCGACGCCAGCACGGCCTCACCGGCGGTCTTCATCGCCACGACCACGGCCTCGTCGTTCCCCCGACCGCGAGCCCGCTCCTCACGCCAGCGCGAGACCAGCAGCAACGAGTAGTCGATGGCGACCCCGAGCCCGATCAGCGAGATCAAGAACTGCACCACGAAGCTGACGTCGCTGAAGGTGGTCAGCCCCAGGACCAGCAGGAAGGTGGTCAGGATGGAGACCGCCGCGATCAGCAGCGGCAGGAACGCCAGGAACGAGGCGAAGACGAACAGCAGCACGATCAACGCGCCCAGTGCCCCGAACAGGGTCTCGATCAGCACGCTGGGACCCTCGGTGTCGCCCCCTGCCGACAGCAGTCCGTAGGACGTCAGCCCGCTCTCGAAGCCGGCCTTGCCGGCCGCCTGTTCCAGCGCCGGTCCGATGGCGGCTTCGACTCCGGGGCCGAAACCGGCCGGCAGCGGGCCCTGGATCAGCGCGAAGGTGGTGCGCTCGTCTTGAGAGAGGAATCCCTTGTCACCAGTGCTGGCGAAGTCGGTGACCACCACTCCGGGAGCGGCCTCGGTCGCGGTCTCCAGGACCGCGGCCACCGCATCGCTGTTGCCGCGGACCGTCTCGCCCTGCGGCACGGTGACCACAGCGACGTAGGTATCGAACGAGCTGACCCCATAGTTCTCGATCAGCGCTAGCTCGGCGGTGGTCCCGGGCTGGCCCGGAAGTGAGAAGTCGAAGGTCAGCCGATCGCCCAGGTTGCTGGCGGCACCCATGCCGGCCACCAGCATGATCACCCAGAAGACGGTGACGATCAGTCGGTGGCGCAGGACGGTTCGAGCGAAACGCTCCACGGGTGGCTCCTGGATGAAGGTGAGGCTGGGGGCAGCCGGGCTCGACGACGAGACCGTGTGAAATGTAGTCAGCAGTTCAACCAGGCGCCAAAGCCCCGACCCCCAGGAGCCCCGACCCCCCGCTCCCGCCCCCTCAGGTGCGCTCCCGCCATCACATAAGGAGGCGGGAGCGCTACCCAGGAGGCGGGAGCCGTACGTTGGGCCGCTGGCCAAGGCCTGGGCGGCCGGCAACCGCGACCGGCAATCGCAACCGGCGACCAGCAACCGCCCCCCAGCAACCGACGAGTGGAATTGGTCATACCGCATGACGGGGTGGGCGCGGTACCTTCCCATCCATGCGCTCGCCGAGGGACTTCTTCCGCCCGTTGGCCGTCGGGGCCCCCCAGCCACTGATGGAGATCCCGGCGCGACCGAGCCGGGCCATCCACTTCTTCGACCCCAGCAACGCCAAGATGGCGACCAAGATTCCCCAGCTCGTCGGCAAGACCGACGTACTGCTGGGCAACCTGGAGGACGCGGTCAAGGCCGACGACAAGGTCGCCGCCCGAGCAGGTCTGGTGACCATCGCGAAGGACACCGACTTCGGGCCCACGCAGCTGTGGACCCGGATCAACTCGCTCGACAGCCCATGGGGTCTGGACGACCTGATCACCCTGGTGGCCGAGATCGGGGCTCGGCTCGACGTGATCATGGTGCCCAAGGTCGAGGGCGCCGAGGACATCGCCTACATCGACCGGCTGCTGGCCCAGCTCGAGGCGAAAGCCGGGCTGGAGCGACCGATCCTCGTCCACGCCATCCTCGAGACCGCCCGCGGCGTGGCCAACGTCGAGGAGATCTGCGGCGCCAGCCCCCGGATGCAGGGCCTCTCGCTGGGTCCGGCCGATCTCGCCGCAGACCGGCGGATGAAGACCACCCGGGTCGGCGGCGGGCATCCGGGATACCTGGTGCGCGCTGACCGCGACCCGGAGAAACCCGACGCCGGGCGAGCGCAGTACCAACAGGATCTGTGGCACTACACGATCGCCCGGATGGTCGACGCCTGCGCGATGCACGGCATCTATGCCTACTACGGTCCGTTCGGCGACATCGGCGACCCGCTGGCCTGCGAGGACCAGTTCCGCAATGCGTTCCTGCTCGGCTGCGTCGGCGCCTGGAGCCTTCATCCCAGCCAGATCGACATCGCCCGCCGGGTCTTCTCGCCGTCCGTCGAGGACGTCGCGCACGCTCGCCGGGTCGCGGCCGCGATGGAGGCGATCGGGGGGGGCACCGGCGCGGTGATGCTCGGCGGGAAGATGGAGGACGACGCCTCGCTGAAGCAGTGTCTGGTGATGGTGCGGCTGGCCGAGGAGCTGGCCGCGATCGACCCCGAGCTCGAGGCGGCGTACGACACCATCTCACCCACCGGAGCGAACCGGCCAGACGATGAGGCCGGCGCATGAAGGACTTCACGCCGCTGCGCTCGGTGCTCTACATGCCCGCCAACAACTCCCGCTTGCTGGAGAAGGCCAAGTCCATCGCCTGCGACGCACTGATCCTCGACCTCGAGGATGCGGTCGCTCCCGACGCCAAACCAGCCGCCCGCGAGGCCGCCTGCGCGGCCGCCGCTTCGGGCGACTACTGCCGCCGTACGGTCACCATCCGGGTCAACGCGATGGGCACGCAGTGGCACGACGATGACCTCGTCGCCGCCTCGATCGCGGGACCGGACGCCATCGTGTGTCCCAAGATCGCCAGCGCGCAGCAGGTCCACGACGTGGTGGCGGCGATGGAGCGGGCCGGGGCGCCCGAGCACACCAAGCTGTGGACGATGCTCGAGACCCCGGAAGCGATCTTCAACCTGCGCGAGATCGCTTCGGCCTCCCCGCGGTTGACGACCATGGTGCTGGGCACCAACGACCTCATCAAAGAGCTGCACGCTGAGCACCTCCCCGGCCGCGCTCCCTTGCTCACCGCCCTGTCCCTGGCCCTGTTCGCCGCCCGCGCCGCCGGGGTCGCGATCTTGGACGGGGTGTTCAACGACGTCCACGATGCCGACGGGTTCCTTGCCGAGTGCATCCAAGGGCGCGAGATGGGTTTCGACGGCAAGACCCTGATCCACCCCAAGCAGGTAGCGCCAGCGAACGAGCAGTTCGCCCCCTCGGCCGCGGCCATCGAGCACGCGCGGGGGGTGCTGGCGGCGTGGGAGGCCGGATCCGGGGCCGGCGTGGTGACCTACAACAACCAGATGATCGAGAAGCTGCACGTGGAGTCCGCGCAGCGCGCGCTGTCGATCGCCGAGGCCATCGCTGCTCTCGATTGACGCTGGACTGTTCTGAACTTGGCCGGTCGAGCGTGCAGAGACTCAGACGTCTGCCTCGTAGGCCTCCTCGAGGAGGCCGCGCAACGGCATCAGGTCATCGACGCTGCGCAGGTTCCAGACGTGATGGTAGGAGGCGGCGTACTGCTGCACCTTGCGATCCGGCGCCGGATCTTCCACCACCCGCGGCAGCTTGACCCGCAAGGCGACCCACCGGGTCATCGTGCGCAGCTCGGCGAAGGTGGACCGACGCTTCATCAACAGGCCGATGCTGACCGGCTCCACGACGGCGTCCTCCATCGTCGCGAGATGGGCGACGAGCGCTTCGGAGATCGGCCGTTCGTGATCGGGTGCGGTCGCGAGGTATTCGGCCAGCGGCATCGCCGGACTACAGGTATGCCCCTGACGGCTGCGGCCGAAGGTCCTCCCGCACTCGGGGCAGGCCCAACGGTCCACTGACTTCTCCACGTCAGGCCTCGGCCTCGTCGAGCTCGGCGACGAGCTTGGCTGACGCCGTACGCCGGTAGGAGGCGTCGATCAGCTCGGCCACCTCGGCCCACCCTTCGTCTCGGTCGGGTTCGGGAAGATCGAGTCCCAGCCAGCCGCTCGCCCCTAGATAGGCCGGGACGAAGACCCGCGGGTCAGCCAGCAGCGACTCCCGCTCGGCGGGCTCCAGGAAGAGGAGCACGGACCGCTCGTGCTGGACCCATTCGCCGTCGATCTTGAGCGACCCGCCGTAGTAGGCGAACACCTTGCCGCGGGCCGGGGTGGTGAAGAACGCCGGTCGGCCGTGCGAAACCTTCTCCGCTGCGCTCGGAAGAGCCAGTGCGAGGCGGCTTACGAACGCCAGCGCCGGATCGTCGTCCTCGAACATCTGGGGGTGCGCCATGTCGCTGATGTTAGATCCCGCTGCCCTGTGGAGGGCCGCAGCGGACCGTGCCAATCTCTGCCAAACCTGGAGTTCATGCTGTTGTTCTCTGCGATTGCGAGGCACGATGGAAGTCATGACCACCACTCCGCGACCGGGCCTGACCAGGGCTTCGCTCGCGGAGACACCCGATGACGGCTACCGCTACGAGCTCATCGACGGAGCGCTGTTCGTGACGCCGGCACCTGGATTCCGTCACCAGCGAGTCGTGGTGGTTCTCAGTTCACTGTTGAACAGCCTCTGCCCTGATGACCTGGTTGTCCTGGCCGCCCCCTTTGCTGTGGGACTCGCCGAGGACACCGAGGTGCAACCCGACGTCTTGGTCGCCAAAAGGTCCGCGTTCACCGACAAGGATCTTCCCGCTGCTCCCCTACTGGCCGTCGAGGTGCTGTCCAAGAGCACCCGACGCACTGACCTGGACCTGAAGTGGGAGCGATTCCAGCGCGCCGGAGTGGCCTCCTACTGGATTATCGATCCCCAAGGCCCCTCGCTGATCGTTTGGGAGCTGACCGACGGGGCGTACGTCGATATCGCCCGCGTGGGACCCGATGAGACCTGGCAGGCCAGCCGACCCTTCCCGGTGACCATCCAGCCTGGCTCGCTGATCTAGGCGCGGGCCTTCGAGGGCACGACCAACACGGGAACCGGGCTGTGCCGCATGATCTTGGTCGCCGTGGAGCCCAGGAACACCCGGGCCAGCGGGCCTAAACGACTTGATCCGATGATCAGCACCTCGCCCTCGTCCCAGTCGAGCCCGGACAGGGCGCCGTCCCAGCCGTTGCCCCGCCCAACCGCCGTACTCACGTCGCTCACCCCGACGCTGCGGCAGAACTCCAGGGCCTCGTCGTGCAGCGCCACGGCCTGCTCGGCCCACTGGGCTGAGACCAGGTCCTCGGCGTCGAAGCCAGTCTCCGGTGGATACATCGTCTTGGCACGGGGGACGAAGGTCGCCACCCGCAGCGGTACGTCGAACTCCTGGGCCAGCAAGCAGGCTGCGGCGAGGGCGTCGCGCGAGTGCGCCGTACCGGCGTAGGCAACCGTCAGCCCGGAGAACGCAGCTCCTTCCTTGGGGTCGTAGCCGCGCGGTGCCAGCAGCAGCGCGGCCGGCGACGAGTGCAGCAACCGGTCGGCGACACTGCCCACCAGCAGGTGCCCTGGGTCGCTGCCGAGGCGCAACCCATCACCAGCACGTCGCTGTCCTGTGAGCTCCTGATGGTTGTCAGATGTCGGACACCTCAGTGACGGGAGTCACACTGATGGAGGAGTCCGGGGCGCCGATTGGCTGCGGTGAGAACCTGCCACGGGTGACAGCCAGGGGTGTGGGCTCGTCCCGAAATGGTCCTGAGTGAGCAGAACCTCTAGAACATGGACCCATCGGCGTACGTCGCGCGGGAGGGCAGCCACCTCGCGTTTCGCGCGTGGTGACCGCCCTCTGGTTGTTGGCTACTTGTTGGCTAATTCTCGCACTTTCTGGTGATCGGTCCCTTGCGGCAGCGGTCGGTGCCACTCCCTCCGTTGAGCCGGTCCTGGATCTTCCCGCCGACCAGCAGGTCGTCGCCATCCCGGGCGCGCAACTGGTCCTTGCCCACATTGCCGTACAACCGGTCCTCACCATCACCAGCAGAGATCCGGTCTGGACCCTGGCCGCCCTTGATCAGGTCGTCCCCGGTCAGTCCACGCAGCACGTCGCCGCCCTGGCCGCCGTGGATCTGGTCGTCACCTTCGCCGCCGGTCACGGTGTCGGCACGCTTGCTGCCCATGATCCGGTCATCGCCGGCGTCCCCGCGGATCGTGTCCGCGCCGTCGCCGCCGCAGATCACATCATCACCGTCCAGACCGCGAATGACATCGTCCCCACCCAGACCGGCGATCACATCGAGGCCCTCGGTACCGGTCAGCACGTCAGCACCTTCGGTGCCCACGATCGTCGCGTCCAGACCACCGCAGCGCGCATCGGGCGTCGGGGTCGGCGTAGGTGTGGGCGTCGGGCTGGGGGTCGGTGTCGGAGTCGGAGTCGGAGTCGGAGTCGGGAGCCGGCTTGACGCTGATCGTCACCGGCTCCGCGTAGGCGGTGTTCACCGCGTTCTCGGTCTGCACCGTGACCGTGGAGTCACCGACCTTCGTCGGCGTACCCGACAGCACCCCAGTCACCGGATCCAGACTCACACCGTCGGGCAACGACCCCGAACCAACCGGAACTTCGCCGCCGGCTGCCCCGCTGGTGCGGTGGCCGCGTAGGTATGAACGAAGCACCCGCCGTAGCTACAGTCGGTGGAGTAGATGCGGTGAACGTCGGCGCCGAAGCCACCACCGCCAGGCTGGCTGGCTGGCTGGCGCAGTGGATCGCTGCCCGACGGTGGTCTGTGTGCCATCGTCCGCGGCGATCCGCAGGACCGAGTCTTGCTCCCTGATGACGTACACGTCACCAGCGGCAGCCAAGACGATGCCCTTGGGGTTGCCAACTGTGTCGGCATGGACGCTCTGCGACGCGCCGCCGGCAACCACTTTCAGCACCCGATCGTTTCCAGTGTCGCCCGATGTAGACACTGCCGCTGGTGTCCAGAGCCACGCCGTACGGGTAGCCGTGGCCCGATGCCACCACGGACCGAGGAGTGCCGTCGACGGGGATGCGAACCACCTCGTTGCTGCTGGCATCGGCGACATAGAGATTGCCGTCGGAGTCGACTGCTACCCCGACCAGGCTGCTGGCTTCGGTGGCAATCTCCTCGGTAGCCGACAGCCCGAACGCAGATGGGACCGAACCACCGAACGCGGTTTGGACCGACCCGTCGGCAGAGACCCGCTGCACGCTGGGCGCTTGAAAAGTCAGTGACATAGACATCTCCAGCCGCACTGACCGCTACCCCGGTCGGATTCTGCCACCCGGCACCGATGGCGGTCTCGGGACCGGAGTCCGCACGCACCAGCGTCACCCCACCGTCATCGCCTAAGTCGGGACCGCCGGGTCGGCAACGAGCACGTCGCCAGAGAGCAACCCCCGGCGGGGCCGGGCCGCAGAGGACGCGGTGGTCACTGGGCCGACGGCAAGTCCGGCAGCCATCAGCAGCCTTGCGATGCGGGCTGATAAGAGCGTCCCCAATCGATTCGTCGATATCACAAAATCCTCGCTGTCGCGGCGTCCAATGAGCTGCGATCGGATCGAGCACAGCCCAGGCGCAGCTTGGGGTGGGGGATGTCCTCGGTGGGCGGACTCGGGGGGCGGAGCACCCCGGCCGAGCCGAGGCTGTTGTCCGCGATCCAGTGAAGCACTCGGGCCACCCGGCCGCTGAGGAAACGGCGAAGTCAAACTCAGCTTCTGCTGGGCACGTGTGCGGAGTACCAGACACTGAGGCTGGTCGCCACACTCATCCACACGGCGTACGGCGCCAGCAGCAGCCCGGTCCACCAGATCCCGCTCGCGGCGACGAACACCAGGACCCAGGTCAGCACGGCGGCAGCCGCCAGTGCGAAGGCGGCGGACCGCAGCGCGTGGGGAGAGTAGAAGAGGTAGGCCCAGCCGACCGCGCAGACCACGGAAGCGGCCAGCACACCCAGGGTCGGCGTCGCGGCGGTCGAGTCACGCAGCGACAGCACGAGGCCGACGACGGTGATGGCAAGGAAGTTCAGCGGCCAGACGACCCCGAACACCCAGTCCGGCGGCTGCCAGGGCGGCCGCGGGAGCGCGGCGTACCAGCCCGGATCGGAACTCATCCACAGCTGGGACCCCACGGCGTAGGCGACTACGACCGCCACGAACGCCGCTGCCAGGATCATGGCTCCATCATGGCGCTTGGGTTCGAATCACCCCGGTTGCCCCGCCAGCCATTCCAGCGCCTGGCGCCCCTCGGCCAACACTGCGATATGACCGGCGTCCGCCATCACCCGGAGTTCGGCCCCCGCCACCAGCTCGGCGACCCGACGCGCGTGCGCAACCGGGGCGATCCGGTCGTCAGCACCGTGCAGGACCAACGTCGGCGACGCGACGTCACGCACGTCGAAACCCCACGGGGCTACGTAGGCCAGGTCGTCGTCGATGGCCGGCGCCGGCCCGGAGGCTCCCGCCGCCCGCAGCACGTCGATGAGCCAGGACCACGGTCCGCCGAACATCGCAACATCGGCCTCGGTGAACCCCGGGTCGTAGTCCTCCCCGTGCTCCGCCTCGTGCGCCTCCTTGACCTCCCGGCCGGCGGCTGCAGCCTCGAGGGCCGCCCGCCCGGAGGCACACATGGCCGCGACGTAGGCATCGTGCTCCAGCCCAGGTTCGCCGTAGGGAGCCAGCCCGGCGATCAGGACGGTCGCGGTCACGCGGGTGGGCAGCAGTGCGGCACAGGCCAAGGCGTGCGGAGCGCCGCCGGAGTGACCCAGCACCGCGAAGCTGTCCAGTTCCAAGTGGTCGGCCAGCGTCGTCACCCAGCGCGCGGCCGAACCCACGGCACGACCCGGTTCGGCCGTCGAACCACCGTATCCCGGCCGGTCGAAGCCGATCCAGCGCAGTCCGAGCCGGTCTGCGTCGGCGTACAGAGGGCGGGGCGGCTGCCCGGTGTTGGGCGTGCCGTGGTGCCACAGGATCGGTCTACCGGTCCCGCCGGTGTCGTAGGCGCGGATCACGCCGCCCTCGGGCGTGGTGATGTCGTGCTGGTTCAGTCCGGCGTCGAGGTCGGTCATCGTGGTCTTCCTCCCGATAGTTCCGCAGCGCGGCGCAGGAGCGCTCGCCGTTCACGTTCGGTGATGGACAGGTCCGCGGCCTCGCTTGATGCTTCGTATGCCTCTTCGAGCCGTCCAGCGCGCCAGCAACATAGGAGTCAGCCTATGCAGTCGCGGGCGGCCGGGCGTGCGCGCCCACGCCACCCCGCCCCGCCCCAACCCGATAGTCCCTAGCAATCGGCACGACTACTGGCCGGAAAATGGTGCCAAACGCTAGGGACTATCGAGATGGGCCGACAAAAGGTGCCCGGCCGCGCCGAGGGAAGCTAGCGATGGGTCAGGTGCGCTGCGCGACCTGTCCGCTCGAGATAGTGGTCCAGAGTCTCGGGCTGGGCGACCCACGGGGGTGGCTCCAAGGTCCATGGTCGAGCGTCTGGGGCCTGGAACTTTGCCCGAGCCCTCGCATCGAGCATCCGCTGCTTGGCCACCGCCTCGCTGTCTCCTGCGACCAGTTCGAAGACCTCGATGCCCAAGTTGCGGAACCGCTCCTCGCGGGCTACGTCGCACCGGTGTTGCTCACGGGCCTTGTGGTGCGCCCCCTGGTACTCGCCGACGACCCCGGCGGTGACATCGAAAAGATCTGGCATCCCGACAAGGTGGCCGCGCAAGTCGTAGACGGACCGATTGCTCAGTACCGGTGGGAGACCCAGCTCGCGCCACAGTCGGTGCATCCAGGTCTCTCGCGGCGATCGGTTGGTGTCCGAAGCCACAGCGAGCGCTTTGCGAACGCCTGGCACACCCGTCCAGGCCGGACGATGAGCGACGTACGCCGCCTGCAAGCGAACCGATGTCAGCCTCGCCGCTGCTGCCATCTCGATGGTCTGGAGTCGATGTTGCTCGGAGCCGACCCGGCGCATCTCGTCGAACACCGCCCGTTGAACCGTCGTCAGCCACAAGCCATCCACCCACTCGCGCTCGCTCGGAGCGAGTTGCTCGAAACTGAGCACTGAGCCAGGTGCTGGCCGTGGATTCCCTACCCCGACCAGCAGGGGGATAGGGAGGGGCTCGCCGGCTTGCCCGATGCCGTCGAAGAACCCTCCACCGCGCCAGCGAAGGGCGGCCCACCCAGTGACCGCGCCGCCGTTGGTGCCATCGCCCACGCGTCTGCTCTGCTCCAGGATCCGCTGCTCCACGCAGCTGGGTCGATCAGTGGGGGCGTACAGACCGGGTGCGACGCGTGTCCATGCCCGCCCGCGCACCTGCCCACGCGTTGGACCCTCCACCCCTTTGGGATCCAGCCGACGGGCAGGGATAAGGCCGTTGGGGCGCTGGCAGGTCGGCCAGAAGGAATCCTCTTGCATCGCTCCACGATGCGGACATTTGCGGAGCCCGACCCGCACCGACGCCGATCGCTGTGGAGAGTCGGTTGAATGTCGGGCCTGTGGAGACTTCACTCTCGGACACCTCGGCGGCCGCCCGGGTTGCGATAGTCCCTAGCATTCGGCACGCATTTCTGGACTTGACTGGTGCCGATTGCTAGGGACTATCCACCTGGGGGCGGGGGGGACGGGAACGAGCGGCGGGCGGATCCGACAGTCTGCTGACCGACCAGGCTCTTAGGACCGTGACATCGGGATGGGTACGCCGCGCTCCTCGGCGACCTCGACCGCCCGGTCGTAGCCGGCGTCCACGTGCCGGATGATCCCCATCCCGGGGTCGTTGGTCAGCACCCGCTCGAGCTTTTCCGCGGCCAGCGCGGTGCCGTCGGCGACGCACACCTGACCGGCGTGGATCGAGCGGCCCATCCCGACGCCGCCGCCGTGGTGGATGGACACCCAGGTGGCCCCCGAGGCGGTGTTGACCAGCGCGTTGAGCAGCGCCCAGTCGGCGATCGCGTCGGAGCCGTCCAGCATCGACTCGGTCTCGCGGTACGGCGAGGCGACCGAGCCGCAGTCCAGGTGGTCACGGCCGATCACGACCGGCGCGGACAGTTCGCCGGAGGCGACCATCTCATTGAAGCGCAGCCCCGCGAGGTGGCGTTCGCCGTACCCCAACCAGCAGATCCGGGCCGGCAGGCCCTGGAAGGAGACCCGCTCGCGAGCCATCCTGATCCATTTGTGGAGGCGTTCGTTGTCGGGAAATAGTTCCAAGATGGCGGCGTCGGTCGCCGCGATGTCGGCGGGGTCTCCCGACAGTGCGGCCCAGCGGAACGGGCCCTTGCCCTCGCAGAACAGCGGCCGGATGTAGGCGGGCACGAAGCCGGGGAAGTCGAAGGCCCGGTCGTAGCCGCCCTTGCGGGCCTCGTCGCGGATCGAGTGGCCGGAGTCGAACACCTCGGCACCGCGGTCCTGCCACTCCACCATCGCCCGCACGTGCGCGGCCATCGAGGCCTGCGCGTCCTTGGTGAAGCCGCCCGGGTCGCGGGCCGCGTC
>JBBPYJ010000074.1:0-4084 GCA_038200025.1 Propionibacteriales bacterium
CTGTCGGCTCGCCTGGGCGTCGATGCGAGCCTGGGCGTCCTGCCGGCTCATCCCCCGAACGTCGACCATCCGATCCAGTTGAAGCGCCTGCGGCACGTCAACGACGATGACCGCGTCGAAGTCCGCGCCCTGGCCGGCCTCGGTCAACAGCGGGATGTCGTGGACGACCACCTGCCCGGGAGCCGCCTCAGCTTCGAGCTCGGCGGCTCTAGCCCGAACCCGCGGGTGAATGATCGCTTCGAGCTCGGTCCGTCGCCTGGGGTCGCCGAAGATCAGGGCACCCATCGCGGGGCGATCCAGCTCGCCCTGCTCGGTCAGGACGTTGTCACCGAACGTGGCAACGACCTCGGCGAGACCATCAGTCCCGGGAGCGACGACCTCGCGGGCCAGCAGGTCGGCGTCGATCACCAAAGCGCCCAGGTCGGCCAGGATCGCCGCGACGGTGCTCTTGCCGGAAGCGACGCCGCCGGTCAGCCCGACGCGCATCGAGACACCCTCGCGGACCTGGATTCGGCTAGTGCGATCACACGAAGCAGATTAGGCGACGAGTTGACGCCGACCTTGCTGTGGTCACCAAGGGCTGGGCTGAAAATCCTTCAAGAAGTGTCCGTGCGGGGTCTGCCCCGCCTCACCACGCACGATCGGGTCATAGACCCGCGCGGCGCCGTCGACCAGGTCGAGCGGAGCGTGCCAGCCCTCGGCGGCGATGCGCAGCTTCTCGTGGTGTGGACGTTCGTCAGTGATCCACCCGGTGTCGACGGCATTCATCAAGATCCGGTCCGAGGACCACATCTCCCCCGCACTGGTCAGGGTCAACATGTTGAGCGCAGCCTTGGCCATGTTGGTGTGTGGATGGCCCGGGCCCTTGTAGGCACGCGCGAACTGGCCCTCCATCGCGGACACGTTGACCACGTGCGAGCGACCATCGGGCCGAGCGTGGGCAGCGGCCCGCAGCGAGGCCCTCAACCGCGAGATCAGCACGAACGGGGCGACAGAGTTGCACAGTTGAACCTCCAACAACTCCAGCGGCTCGACCTCGTCCACGGTCTGGGTCCACGAGTTGCTGCGCGCCACATCCGGCAGCAGGCCACCGGCATCGACCGCCGTTCCGGCCAGGTGAGCCTCCAGGCTGGCAGACCCCGCCGTGAGTGCGGCCGCCGACGCTTCTGCGGCGGACTCGCCGTCATGGTGTGCAACCGCGCGGCTACGCAAGGTGCCAGCGATCGCTGCGGGGTGCGCCCGGCTGATCTCGTCGAAGGTCACCATCTCTGGCAGCGCGATGCCAGCCGGCAGCGGCGCCGACTCGAACTCGATGAGCTGGCGGTAGGCGCCCGGGGAGCGGCGTACGGTCTGGGCGGCGTTGTTGATCAAGATGTCCAACGGGCCGGCGGCGGCCACGTCATAGGCCAGCGCAACCACCTGGGCTGGATCACGCAGGTCGATGCCGACGATCTTGAGCCGATGAATCCAGTCCCCACTGTCCTCGAGGCCGGTGAATCGTCGGACCGCGTCGCGGGGGAACCGGGTGGTGATGGTGGTGTGCGCGCCGTCGCGGAGCAACCGCAAGGCGATGTACATGCCGATCTTCGCGCGGCCCCCGGTCAGCAGAGCACGGCGACCCGAAAGGTCGGTGCGCTGGTCTCGCATGGCGTGCGACATCGCCGAGCAGCTGGGGCACAGCCCGTGGTAGAAGGCGTCGACCAGGGTGTAGCGGCTCTTGCAGATGTAACAGGCCCGCGAGCTGACCAGCTCGCCGGCATAGGCGCCGGCGGCCGAGGAGACCAGCGAGATCCCGTGGCTCTCGTCGTCGATGCGCAGCCGCGATCCCGTCGCGGTCGACTCGGTGACGGCTCGATCCGCTGCGGACTCGGCCTCGCGCTTAGCGGTGCGGCGTTCACGCTTGAGCGTCTTGTACAGGTGGGAGGCGGCCCGCTTCACCACGACGTGGTCGGGGTGGTCCTCCGGCACCTTGTGCAGGTTGCCCAGCACCCTCAAGGTGGTGGCGAGGTCATCGGGATCGATCACCGGCGAATGCTAAGCCGATTCGGCGCTGCGAACCCCTTTGTGAGGACCGGCGGCACCGCAGCTCACGCAGTACTGGCATGAAGGCCCCACCCACGGCAAGCAACGCCCTGAGCGCCAGCCCTCAGGAATCTGTGCCGGGAGCCGCCTTCTCGCCGGTGGTGTGCGTCAACCGGTAGCGGACGAACGACGGCACGAGGAGAGCCGCCACGACGGTCCCGATCACCACTAGCACCCCGCCCCCGGCTGAGGCGGAGGCCGTTCCGACCGCCACGGCGCTGACGCCGTGCAGGGTGTCGGCCACCCGAGGTCCGCCGGCCACCACCACGATGAAGACCCCTTGCAGACGTCCGCGCACTTGTTCGGCAGCCGCGCTCATCAGCATGGAGGTGCGAAAGGCCGCCGACGCCATGTCCGCGGCGCCACCGATCGCCAGCATCGACAGGGCCACCACCAACATCGGCCCCCGCCAACGATCGGCCTGCCAAACGGCTAGGCCGAACCCCATCATCGCCAGGCCCCACACCACGATGCACGCGATCACCGCCCGACCCTGCCGGTCGACGTGGGAGACCCAACCACTGAAGACCCCACCCAGCACCGCACCGGCAGGAATCGCTGCGAAAAGCAGCGCGAAGACGAGTCCCCCGGCAGCGGGGCCGCCGAAGTCGAGGTGCGCGATCTCCGGGAAGAGCGCGCGCGGCATCCCGAAAACCATCGCGATCAGGTCCAGCACGAACGACATCAGCAGCACCCGGTGACCCTTGAGGTAGACGAAGCCGTCGATGACCGCGCCGAAACCGGGTGTCTTCACCAACCCACCGATCATCGGCAGCTTCGGCAGCCGCACCACCGCCGACAAGGTGGCCAGCAACGTCACCGAGTCGATCAGATAGAGCCAGCCCAGGCCGAGCACGGGGATCAGCACCCCAGCCACCAGTGGCCCGCCGATCGCGCCGGCCTGGAGGACGGTCATGTTCAACGAGTTGGCCGCGGGCAACTGGTCTGGGGGCACCAGCTTGGGCACCACCGCACTACGGGTCGGCTGGTTGACCGCGAAGAATGCTTGTTGCACCGCGAAGAGGGTCAACAGCAGCCAGACGTTGGCTCCACCAGCGGCGGCCTGCACGAAGAACAGGGCACTGGTGAGGATCAGACCGGTCGTGGTCCAGATCAGGATCGTACGCCGGTCGAAGACGTCGGCCAGTGCCCCGCCGTACAGGCCGAAGACGATCAGCGGCAACAGACCGAACACCCCGGTCAGCCCGACGTACGCCGAGGACCCGGTGTCGGCGTAGATCTGGGCCGGCACCGCCACCACCGTCAGCTGGGCGCCGACAACGGTAATGATGTTGGCCGTCCACAGCCGGCGGAAGTGCTCGTTGCGCAGCGGCCGGGTGTCGGCGACGAGGTTGGAGAGACGCCGCACGCAGGGAACCTACGCTTCGGACACGATGATCCGGGTTGCCGGGTTCAACATAGCCGCTAAATCCAGCCAGGCCCGCCGGAGAACCGGCGGGCCTGGCTGGATCTCCTAGCTACCTGCGAATCAGTTACCGCCGCCGGTCAGCTTGTCGCGCAGCGCCTGCAGTGCCTCGTCCGAGGCCAGCGAGCCGCTGGTCTCAGCTGCGACCGAACTGTCGTCGCTGCCGTCCTCGTTGTCGGAGGTGCCGGCGCCCGAGCTGTAGGACGTGGCCTCGCCGGCCTCGGCTTCGGCGACCTTGGCCTCGGCCTGCTGCTTGACGTGCGCCTCCCAGCGGGTGTGCGCTTTGGCGTACTGGCTCTCCCAGGTCGCCCGCTGATCGTCGAAGCCCTCGAGCCACTCGCCGGTCTCGGGGTCGAAGCCCTCGGGGTAGATGTAGTTGCCCTGGTCGTCGTAGGTCGCCGCCATGCCGTAGAGCGTGGGGTCGAACTCCTCGACCTCGGAGGCAGCGGCGGTCTCGTTGGCCTGCTTCAGCGACAGCGAGATACGGCGACGCTCGAGGTCGATGTCAATGACCTTGACGAAGATCTCGTCTCCGACGCTGACGACCTGCTCGGGCAGTTCGACGTGACGCTCAGC
>JBBPYJ010000075.1:0-31265 GCA_038200025.1 Propionibacteriales bacterium
GGCTCGATGATCTTGTGCAGCTTGGCCGCCGTCGGTCCGCCCTTCACGTCGATGATGTAGATCCGCGACGACCGGATGCCCGGGATGATCAGGTAGCGGCGCTCCAAGAAGGCGTGCCCGGTCAACGGGGAGAGCGCCGAGGAGCAGGCGTTCCAGCCGAAGTGGTGGAACTCATCGCCAGTGTTCGGCATCAGCACCTGGTGGACGATCGTGCCGAACGACGCGGAGTCGGGGTCGACGTCGACCACGGCCAACCCGTCGGGTTCGGAACCGTCGGGGCTCAGCATCAGCGTGTACGCCAGCGTCTCGGCGGGCGCTTCCATCGCCAGTCGCGGTGAGGCATGGAAGGTGGCGTCGGGCCTGGCTGACATGGAGTACCTCCGGAGTTGGCGACGAGTACTAGGGCCAAGGTAGGCCAGGATCGCCCCCGTCGCCAGGGCCCTCGGTGGGGCGGCTCGACCGGCGGTGGTACGAGTCCTGCCCGGCGAACGGCAGAGATAACGGAATGGTCACAATCCTTTACTCGCTATGGCTCAGGACCGGACCACGCGCCAACACTTCGTTTCGGGTGTCGGCTCGACGAAAACTCCGCCGGCGCCTCTGGCGCCAGCGTCGGAACGTCGAAAGCTGACCGCAGTCCCGTTCGCCCCTTCGAGAGGAACCTCATGATTCGATCGTCCGCGGGCAGACGGTGCGGCTTCGTCGCCGCCATCGCCGGCCTGGTCGTCGGCACCGCTGGTCTGGCCGCGCCCTCCCTGGCCGACCCAGGGTCCGACCCGACGGGGCCCATCGGGCTTCCCAAGGATGCCTCGTCGGAGGTCCTGAGCTCCCACGACCTCGACCTGCTGGCTGAGGCCGAGGCAGACGGCGAGCGTCAGGTCACCCTGCTGATCGCCGCCGAGCGCGGAGAGACCGCTGAGGTCGCCGCCGCCGTCGATCAGCTGGGCGGCACCGTGGCCGAGCAGTTCGACAAGGTCGGCTACCTCCGCGTCTCGGTGCCGACCGAGACGGTGCTGAAGACCGCCAAGGTCTCCGGCATCTCCGCGATCGACCTCGACGAGGAGCTTGCGATCCCCGACCCCCGGGTGGAGTCAACGACTCAGCGTGCCGCCGCACAGGGCGAGACCCTGTCCGGCCCGAGCGCGAGCACCCCGGATGCCAACCCCTACATGCCGACCAATGAGACCGGTGCCATCAAGTTCCGCAACCGCCACCCCAAGTGGGACGGCCGCGGCGTGACCATCGGCATCCTCGACTCCGGTATCGACCTGGACCACCCGGCGCTGGCGACGACCACCACCGGCGAGCGCAAGATCGTCGACTGGGTGACCGCCACCGACCCGATCTTCGACGGCGACTACACCTGGCGCCGCATGGACACCGCGGTCACGGGCCCGTCCTTCTCGATTGCCGGCGGCGACTGGACGGCGCCCGCGGGCGACTTCAAGTTCAACCTGTTCCGCGAGAACATCACCGCGCCCAGCGAGCCGGCCGGCGACGTCAACCGCGACGGTGACACCGATGACGTCTTCGGGGTGCTCTACCGCTCCAGCGACCACGCGATCTGGGTCGACACCGACCAGGACCTCGACTTCACCGACGAGACCCTGATGAGGCCGTACGGGCAGGACTACCAGGTCGGCCACTTCGGCACCGACAACCCGGACACCGACGTCGTCGAGTCATCGCCGTTCGTCGTGGAATACCGCGAGGACGTCGACCTCTCGCCGTACGGCGGCGCGTACGTCGGCACGGTCGCCGACTTCGTCAACATCGGCCTCGTCGAGGGCGCCCACGCCACCCACGTCGCCGGCATCACCGCCGCCCACGAGATGTTCGGCGGCTCGATGAACGGCGCGGCGCCAGGTGCCAAGCTGGTCTCCTCACGAGGCTGCACCTGGGGAGGGGGGTGCACCGCGGCCGCGCTGACCACCGGCATGGTCGACCTCGTCGTCAACCGCGGCGTCGACGTCGTGAACATGTCGATCGGCGGCCTGCCGGCCCTGAACGACGCCAACAACGCCCGTGCGGTGCTCTACGACCGGCTGATCTCCGACTACGGCGTCCAGCTGTTCATCTCCGCGGGCAACAGCGGCCCGGGCCTGAACACGATCGGCGACCCCTCGGTCGCCACCGACGTGGTCAGCGTCGCCGCCTCGGTGAGCAAGGACACCTGGTTGGCCAACTACGGCTCGGTCGTGAACACCCGGCAGTCGCTCTTCCCCTTCTCCTCGCGCGGACCGCGTGAGGATGGCGGCTTCAAGCCGAACATCTCGGCCCCCGGCTCGGCGATCTCGACCGTGCCCCGGTGGCTCGAGCAGTCGGGCGTGGAGGAGGCGGGCTACACCCTGCCGGTGGGCTACGCGATGTTCAACGGGACGTCGATGGCCTCGCCGCAGGCAACGGGCGCAGCAGCGCTGCTGATCTCGGGTGCGTTCGCCAAGGACATCGCGGTGACCCCCGCACAGATGCGGCGGGCGCTCTACACCTCGGCGCGCTTCAAGAAGCACCTGCCGGCGTACGCGCAGGGCAACGGGTTCTTCAACACCCAAGGTGCCTGGCAGCTGCTCAAGACCCAGGACGTCGAGACCCGTGGCTACACCGTCGACGCGCCCGTCTGCACGCCGATCTCGGACTTCCTCGCCACCCCCGACCGCGGCACCGGTGTCTACAACCGGTGCAGCGCCACCGAGGGCGGACACGCTATTGCAGAGGCCAAGAGCTACGTCGTCAACGTCACCCGCACCAGCGGGCCCGACCGGGGCCTGTGGCACCGGATCTCGTGGGTCGGCAACGACGGCACCTGGAGCTCTCCAGGGGGAGTGAGCCTGCCCTTGAACCAGGCCACTGCGATCACGGTCCGCGCCAAGCCGGGCGAGGGCGCGCACGGCGCGATCATGCGTTTGGACAACCCACGCACGCTGGGGGTGGACACCGAGATGCTGAACACGGTCGTCGCGGCGGCCGAGCCGCAGGCCCCGGCGTACGCCAAGTCATGGCGCGGCGAGGTGGACCGCAACGCCACCACGTCCTACTTCGTCGACGTGCCCGAGGGCACCGCTGCATTGCAGCTGAACCTCACCGGCATCGCCATCGGCAGCCAGACCCGGATGCTGACGATCGACCCCTACGGGATTCCGCAGGGCAGTTCCTCGAGCCGGGTCTGCTACACCAACTTCTCCGATCCCGCCGATTGCAACCCGGTCTCGCGAGCCGTCGAAGACCCGCTTCCCGGGGTCTGGGAGATCGAGGTCGAGGCACGGCGGACCTCGAACAGCCTGCGGAACCCCTACCAGGTGAGCGCTGCGGTCCAGACGGTCGCGGTGACGCCCTCGGTCGTCGAGCTGGATTCCGTGGTAGCCGGTGAGCCGACCCCGGTGACCTGGACGCTGGAGAACCAACTGGCTCCGGTCACGGTGAGCGGCCAGGGCGGCCCGTTGGGCAGCGCGGTGTCCGAGCGCCCGACCATCGCTGACGCCGACCTGCTCGACTACGAGGTCGTCGTCCCCGAAGGTGCGACCAAGCTGGACGTGTCCATCGGCAACACCAGCGACCTGGCCGCAGATCTCGACCTCTACGTCTACCTGGACGGGGAGTTGGTCGGCCAGTCCGCGGACGGCGACTCCGAGGAGTCGGTGAGCATCGACTCACCGGCGGCGGGGACCTACACGGTGGAGGTCGACGGCTACTCCGTGCCGGCGGGCACTACCGAGTTCGACTTCCGCAACGTGTTCTACTCCCCGGCGCTGGGTACCGTCTCGGTCCCAACCTCAACAGTCGATCTGGCCAACGGCGAGACTGCTGAGATCACCGGCACGGTCACCGCGCAGGAGGCTCCAGCCGTAGGCCGGCAGCTCTTCGGCGAGATGACGGTCGTGACCACCGAAGGTGCGGTCGTGGGGCGCGGGAACGTGCTCATTGGGGCAGTCACCGAGTAACGGCCCTGACGTAGACCGCAGCAACCATGGTGGCCAGCACCCGATCCGGGTGCTGGCCACCGTGCACGTCAGGTGGTCAGGGGCTGGTCCGCCTTGATCGCGGTGACCTGGAACGCCGTCCCTTGCTGACAGGTGGTGGCCAGATCGGGACGCAGGGTCCCGGTAACCACCACCCGACTGCCGAGCGGGACGTCCGCAGGGCGGACTCCGAGAAGCACAAGGGTCTTGGCGTCGGTCTCGAGGAGCAGGCATCCTGCCTCGACCCCCGGGTTCAGCAGGCCCCGGACCGTCGTGAGGCGCTTCGTCCGCCCCGTTACCGGGGGATCGCTCAACGGATCGATCAACGGGTCGCTCGGGCTCGCCGAGTCGGTGGGAGGTGACGAGGCCGGCGGGGGCGTCGCAGCGGCCGAGGATGCTGCTCCGGAGTCTCGTGCCCGACCGTCACTTTCACCGCATCCGGACATCACGGCCACACAGCACACTCCGATCAGCGTTGACGTCAGTCTACTGGGCACGACGTGTTGGACGCTGCACGGTCGATCTTGGTTCCCCCTGTCGACTCCGCGCCACGGCCCGCGCGATGCGAGGCGCGATCGGACCCTCCAGCGGGTCGAGGATGAGCTCTCGGAGCAGATCGGCTTCAATATCGTTGTGTTGTCAAAACCCGGAAGTCCCGTCCGCGTCGGAGGCCAGCCCTGATGGAGATGAACGACTTCAGCCTCGACGTGTTCTCGCTGGCCGGCAAGCGCGCGATGGTGACCGGAGGCAACACCGGGCTGGGCCGTGCGTTCACCGTGGCGCTGGCCCGCGCGGGCGCGGACATCTTCGTCGCGAGCCTGGCCGACGACGACGGCACCACCGAGGCGCTGGTCACCGCCAGCGGGCGTCGCTATGCCTTCGCCCAAGCCGACATCGCCGGGCTCGGCGTACCCGGCGAGATGGTGGCGCGCTGCGTGGCAGAGCTCGGTGGGATCGACATCCTGATCAACTCGGCCGGCATCTGCGTCCTCGCCGACGTCGATGAGTTCGACCGCGCTCAGTGGGACCCGATGATCGCGGTGAACCTGACGGCGGCCTTCGACATGACCCACCACGCGAGCCGGGCGATGGTGGCCCAGGGGAGCGGGAAGGTCATCAACATCGCCTCGCTGTTCTCCTACCTGGGCGGGCGGCGGTCACCGGCGTACGCCGCCAGCAAGGCCGGCATCGTCGGCTTCACCAAGGCCTACTGCGACGAGCTCGCCGACCACAACGTGCAGGTCAACGCGGTCGCCCCGGGCTACTTCGCGACCGCCATCACCACCGCTACCCGGGCCGACGTAGAGGCCAACCGACGCATCGTCGAGCACATCCCCGCCGGTCGTTGGGGTGACCCGGGTGACCTGATGGGCGCCATCGTGTTCCTGGCCTCGCGCGCGTCGGACTACGTCAACGGCCACGTGCTGGTCGTCGACGGTGGCTACCTCGTCCGCTGACCCTCCCGCCGTCCGTCCACTCGACACACCAGCCCCACCCAGCCAGTCCGTCCACCAGAAAGGCCTCACCCATGGTTGCCTCCCGATCGTCCCTGCTCGGCGCCGAAGTCGCTCAGGCGGTCACCGAGCTGCTCGGCGCGGACCAGGTGGACACCGCCGTCGAGCGCCTGCGCGCCAGCAGCGTCGACCGGGTCCGCAAGTACACCGCGGTGCACGGGATCTTCGACGGCCCGCAGCCCGCCGCGATCGCCTACCCGACCTCGGTCGGGCAGGTGTCGGCGCTGCTGGAGTTCGCCCAGCGCGAGCTCGTCGCCGTCGTACCCCGCTCGGGTGGGACCGGCACCGAGGGCGGCCTCGAGACGATCGTCGAGAACACGCTGATCATCGACGGCTCGCGGATGGGCCAGGTCTTGTCGATCAATACCGAGGACATGATGGTCACCGTCCAGTGCGGTACGCCGCTGCGGGTGGTCGAGGATGAACTGCGCGCAAGGGGCTACACCACCGGTCACTCGCCGCAGTCCAAGCCGCTCGCCCAGCTCGGCGGACTCGTCTCGACGCGCTCGATCGGCCAGTTCTCCGGCCTGTACGGCGCCATCGAGGACATGGTGGTTGGGCTCGAGGCGGTGCTGCCCGGCGGTCGGGTGGTCCGGGTCAAGAACGTGCCGCGGAGAGCGGCGGGACCCGACATCCGGCACGTCCTGATCGGCAACGAGGGCTCGCTGGCCTACATCACCGAGGTGACGGTCAAGATCTTCCCCTGGACCGCCGACACCACCCGCTACTTCGGATTCCTGGTGCCCGACTTCGGGGTCGCGATCGGCATGCTGCGCGAGGTCGTCGTGGCCGGATTCCGGCCCTCGGTGGCGCGGGTCTACTCGCCGCAGGACGCCCGCCAGCACTTCGGTGACCACCCGATGGACCAGAACCTGGTGGTGCTGACGGCCGAGGGCCCAGGCCCACTGGTGGCCGCCACGGTCCAGGCGGTCGAGGAGATGGCGGCTGGAGTCGAGCACACCGCAGTCCCCGAGGACCGCATCCGCACCTGGTTCGAGGCGCTGAACTGGGGCCCAGAGAAGATCGAGGCCGAGAAGGCGGCGATGCTGGAGTCGGCTCACCTCGGCTACACCACCGAGGTGTCGGTGGACTGGTCGCGGACTGCCGAGCTCTACGACGCGGTGATGACGCGGATCACCGACACCTACCGCCGCCTCGGCGACCTGACGATGCTGGGTGCGCACTCGTCGCACTCCTACCAGACCGGGACCAACCTCTACTTCGTCTACGACTACGCGATCGACTGCGAGCCGCGCGAGGAGATCGACCTCTACCACCGGCCGCTGAATGCGATCGTGGTCGAGGAGGCGCTGCGCGTCGGCGGCTCGATGGCCCACCACCACGGGGTCGGCAAGTATCGGACGCCGTGGATCGAGGAGGAGCACGGGAGCGCGTGGCACCTGCTGCTGGGGCTCAAACAGGCGTTCGACCCGCACTCGATCATGAACCCCGGCACGATCTTCCCGCTGGGCGATGACGGTCTGCCGCTCGGCCTGCCACTCGGTGAGTCACCCAGTGAATCCGAGGGCTCGTGACCGCCTACTTCGCAGCGATTGACGGCGGCTCGCAGAGCACCAAGGTCTCCGTGATCGATGACGCAGGACGGATCGTCGCCGCGGCGCGTACGCCGCTGCGGGGCTACGAGCTGGGGCCGCACGGGTACGCCGTACATCCTGATGACGACCTGTGGGACACGTTGGTCTCGACCTGTCGTGAGGTGTTGTCGCAGTTCGACGGTGAGATCCCTGAAATCTCCGCGATCGGGCTGTGTGGGATCCGGTCCTGCCGGGCCCATCTGGACGGTGACGGAAGGCTGGTCGAGCCGGTGCTGAGCTGGATGGACGCCCGCGTCGAGCAACCGATCACCGAGCCGGACCCGGCCTTGGCGACGGTCACCAGCGCCGGCGGATACCTCGCGGTCCGGTTGACCGGGGAGCGCCGCGACAGTGCCGCGAGCTTCGTGGGGATGTGGCCGATCGATCCCGTTGCTCGCGACTGGTCGAGCGATCCCGCAGAGCTCGAACGGACCGGGATGCCCTTGGCCTTGCTGCCTTCGCTGGTTGATCCGGGGGAGTTGCTGGGAAACGTCACTGAAGAGGCGGCGGCTCAGACGGGTCTGCCCGCCGGGTGTGCGGTCTACGCGACCGCGAACGACAAGGCGGTCGAGGCGCTAGGGTGCGCGATGGCCGACCCGGGGTCGGTGCTGCTGTCGCTGGGCACGTATATCGCCTCGATGACTCCGGGAACGAGTGGGGAGGAGGGGTCCGCCGGCAAGAGTGGCTACTGGGTCAACTCCGCAGCCATTCCCGGGCGCTATCTCTACGAGAGCGGCGGCATCCGGCGGGGTATGTCGACGGTCTCGTGGGTGCGTCACCTGGTGAGTTCGGGAGCGCAGGGCCCGGTGGATGAAGACGTGCTGCAGGACTGGCTTACCGAAGCTGCGGCGGCGGTGCCGGCCGGTTGCGGTGGGCTGATGGTGGTGCCGGACTGGCTGGCGCCCGGGCACGCACCGCACCGGCGCGGCGCGATCCTCGGGCTGGACGGAACGCATGGTCCTCACCACCTGTATCGCGCCACCCTGGAGGGCATCGTGATGACGATGCGAGGCCATCTGGATGCGATGGAGTCGGCGCTCGGTCGGCGACTGGATCACTTGATCGTCTCGGGTGGAGGGTCGCGCTCGGACCTGATGATGCAGATCGCAGCGGATGTCTTCGACCGTCCTGCGCAGCGGGCCGGGGTGGCCGATGCGGCGGGGGTCGGCGCGGCGATCTGCGCGGCCGTGGGGAGCGGCGTACACGCCGACTTCGAGGCGGCGATGGCGGCGATGTCTCGTCCCGGGCCGGTCTTCGCGCCGGACGATGAGGCGCGCGATCGCTACCGGGACGTGCGCGAGGTCTACGCGGCGCTGACGGAGTTCACCGATCCGATGTTCCGGCGGATGGCGACGCTCACGAGCGACTCCTAGCACCGACCGTGCACAGAGTTCTGGCGGGGCGTGCGTCAGGCGCGGTGCTTTCCGGGCGCGTCACGGGTCCGGTGCGCTTGGGCTCCCTCGACGAGTTCGAACTGTCCTTGGCTCGACGTCGTCGAGTCAACCTCGTTGGCGTGACGGGCAGGCTCGGCTGCCTCCGGCTGCCCCTGTGGCGGCGCGCCGTGCGAGACGAAGTCCTTCTGTCGGATCAGCAGGAAGCTCAGGATGGCGGTGGCGAAGGCGAGGACCATCGCGATCAGGATGATGTGGTTCAGGGAGTCGACGAAGGCAGTCGTCGCGACCGTGGAGATGCGGTCCTGCAGCTCGGTCGGGGCGGCTTCGACCACCCGCTTGACCTGGCCGCCCGTGATAGCGGCCGCGATCTGGTCGGACTGACCCGCCGCCGGGGTGCCCTGGAGCCCCTCGGCCACCTCGTCCCCGACCTGGTTGGCGAAGAGCGATCCGAGGGTCGCGATCCCCGTCGCGATTCCGATCTGGCGGAAGGTGGAGTTGACCCCCGAGGCCATCCCGGCCCGGTCCGGGGTCACCACGCCGACGGCGGTGGAGGCCAGCGGCGGGTTGATCAGGCCGATGCCGATCCCGCAGACCAGCAGTCCCGGGATGAGGTGCCGCCAGGACTCGGAGTCCGAGGAGGTGGGGACTCCGAGAAGTAGCGCCAGACCGGTACCAAGAACGAGGAAGCCGGGGCCGATCAGGAGCTTGGTCGGCACCTTCTCGGTCAACCGGCCAGCCACAGCGGCGAAGACGAAGGCGGCTGCTGAGAGCACCACCAGCCGGAAGCCGGACTGGACCGCGGAGAAGCCGAGCACGCCCTGGATGTAGAGGACCAGGTAGGCCAGCAGGGAGAAGATCGAGGCCGACACCCCGAACGCGGCGATCAGGCCGCCGGTGAAGGTCGGCTTGCGCAGCAGGGACAGATCGAACATCGGGTGCTTGACCCGCGACTGCACGACCAGGAAGACCAGCATCAACAGGGCCGATCCGCCCAGGCACGCGAGCACGGTGCTGCTGCCCCAGCCGTCCTGGCCGGCTTCGATCAGGCCGTAGACCAACAACCCGAGCGAACCGCTGAAAGTGACGAAGCCAGCCCAGTCCGGACTACCCGCCCGGCGGTCCAAAGACTCCTCGACGCGGGTCAAGGTGATCAGCAAGGCCACGATGCAGATCGGGATGTTGACGAAGAAGATCCAGCGCCAGCTCAGCCCACTGGTGAGTACGCCGCCGAGCACCGGCCCGATCGCGACCGCGACCCCGGTGGTGGCACCGAAGGCACCGAACGCCACGCCACGGTCGCGTCCCTGGTACGCCGCGGACAGCAGGGCCAGGGCGGTGGCGAACATCGCCGCCCCGCCGATGCCCTGGAAGGCCCGGGCAGCCGACAGCAGTACGACGCTCGGGGCCAGACCGCAGGCCACCGACCCGAGGGTGAACAGGCCGATCCCGATGGCGAAGACCTTGCGGCGGCCGTAGATGTCGGCCAGCGATCCGGCGGTGAGCAGCAGCGCGGCCAGGCTGAGGGCGTACGCGTCGATGACCCATTGAAGGTCGGCGAGCGATGCGTCGAACTCGCCCTGGATGTCGGGCAGGGCGACGTTGACGATGGTGATGTCCAGAAGCAGCATGAACACCCCGGTGCAGACCGCGACCAGCGTCCACCACTTGGGGTCCATCCCGGACGTGCCGCGGGACTCGGTGCCCGACGTGGTGCCGGCTTCGGGCGTGCTGGTCATCCGGTGCTCCTGGGTGCGAGGAAGGAACTGGGTCGCCGACTGGCTCGCCGGGGCAGAAGGACCACGAGAACCCCGTCGTCTTGCTCCGCGCAGAGATTACGCCTGCCCTTCTAACGGCGGGAGGGTTTTCGCGACGTACGACGCCTCGCTCCCGCCTCTTTACTAGCGCTCCCGCCCCCGCATACGGGGGCGGGAGCGCCACTGAGGGGGCGGGAGCAGTGGTCTATTGGCCGGCCGATGAACTGCACTCAACGCCCGTAGTGGTAGCGGCAGGCGGCGATGCGGACCTCGACCTCGGTGGCCTTGTAAATCAGACGATGCTCGTCGGTGATCCGGCGGGACCAGTAGCCGGCGAAGTCGTGTCTGAGAGGCTCTGGCTTCCCGATTCCTTCGTGCGGGTTGCGGACCACGTCACGAATCAAAAGGTTGATGCGCCTGAGAACCTTCCGGTCTTGGGTTTGCCACCACAGGTAGTCCTCCCACGCGTTGGGGTCCCACACGAGCAGCATTGGTCAGCCAGCGTCGACCAGGTCATGCGGCTGGCCATCGCCGGCCTCCAGGCGCTCCATCGCGTCGAGCAGACGTCGCGCGTTGGCGGGCGAGCGCATCAAGTACGCGGTCTCCCGCAACGACTCGAAATCCTGCAAGGAGATGATGACGACGGGTTCGTGACCAACGCGCGTGATGACTATCTCCTCGCGGTCGTTGACTACTGCGTCGAGTACCTCGGCGTACTTTGCTCGGGACTCGGTGTAACTCATGGTCTTCATGACGCCTCCTGTACAGAAAAGCGTACGGGCGATCTGGATAGCTTGCAACCATTCGTAGCCGGTCGTCTTGGGGCGTTCTGGCGTCGGCGAGGCTTCCGCGGCGTACGCCTTCGGCTCCCGCCTCTTTACTCGCTCTCCCGCCCCCGAATATGGGGGCGGGAGAGCCACTCAGGGGGCGGGAGCAGTTCTGCTCCCGGCGATTCGCGGGACCGCCTCGTGCCGACGGCTGCTCTGGTGGGGTACTGATAGAGCATGCGAATCTTCTTCACCGGAGGCAGCGGCAAGGCCGGCAAGCACGTGGCAACGCACCTAGCAGAGCAGGGGCACCACGTCACCAACGCCGACCTCGTCCCGCTCGGGCATCCAGAGGTGGCCGACCTGAAGGTGGACCTGACCGACGCGGGCCAGACGTACTCTGCGCTGGCCGGGCTCGCCTCGATGGACGAGCTGGACCTGGCGCAGAAGCCCAGTTACGACGCAGTGGTCCACTTCGCCGCGCTGCCGCGGATCCTGCTCGCGCCCGACGCGACGACGTACGCGACCAATGTGCTCAGCACCTACCACGTGCTCGAGGCGGCGACCCGGCTCGGCGTGCGCAAGATCGTGTTCGCGTCCTCGGAGACGACGTACGGGATCTGCTTCGCGCAGGGTGAGCGGCGACCTGACTACCTGCCGGTCGACGAGGAGCACCCGACGGTGCCGGAGGACTCCTACGCGATGTCCAAGGTGGCCAACGAGGTGATGGCGCGTTCGTTCCAGGCGCGCACCGGCATCGACATCTACGGACTGCGGATCAACAACGTGGTGGAGCCGCACGAGTACGCCGAGCTGTTCCCGGCCTTCCTCGACGACCCCTCGCTGCGGCGCCGCAATGTGTTCGCCTACATCGACACCCGCGACCTTGGCCAGATGGTGCAACGCTGCCTGGAGACCGACGGGCTGGGCTACCAGGTCTTCAACGTCGCGAACGCCGACCTGTCCGTGGCCGCAACCACCGATGAGATCCGCGACCGCTTCTACGAGGGTGTGGAGGTACGCCGCGAGCTGGGACGCGACGAGACGCTCTACTGCATCGACAAGGCCCGTGACCTGCTCGGCTATGCGCCGGCGCACTCGTGGCGCGACGTGCTGACGGACCCCGGACTCCGGACCCCGGACCCCGGACCTGCAGCCTGATCAGCCGCGGCTGATGATTCCCGCTTCGCGCGCCGAGGTAACGGCCGCAGTGCGCGAGCTGACGCCGAGCTTTGGATAGATGTGCGCCAGATGGGACTTCACGGTCGTCTCGCTCAGGTGCAGCCGCTGGGCGATCTCGGCTTTGCTGCAGCCGTAGGCAACCAGGTCCAGAACTTCTAGCTCGCGGGCGCTCAGGGCGGAGTGGGACTGTTGCATTCGTTCGAACAGCCGGGTCGCGACCGCTGGCGCCAGAGCGGTCTGCCCCGCGGCGGCAGCATGGATCGCTCCGATGATCTCCTCGGGTGCGGCGTCCTCGAGCGGGTCAGGGTGACGTCGATGCGAGTCGCGTGCGCGTGCTGGGTCACGTTGGCCACCGCACTCTGGGCGATCCGCAGCAAGCCGGCCTCCACCGGAGTGGGCAAGGCGCCGAGAGCCTGGGGCACGCTCAGCTCGACGGACAACCCGGTCGTTGGGCGACCACCGGGTGCTGGACGTCGGCTGCGGGACCGGCACCTTCGCGCTGATGTTGCCCGAACGGGGCACCGTGGTCATCGGGTTGGACCCTGCAGGCGCGTCGCTCGGCGTCGCTCGCAGCAAGCCTGGAGCGGATCGGGTGCGGTGGGTGCACGGCGATGCCACGGCCGTTAAGGTGGATCTTCGGGAGCAGGTCGATTTGGCCTTGATGACCGGCAACGTCGCCCAGGCGATTGCGGACGAGAATGACTGGGCCCGGACCCTGCAGGTGGTGCGCGGTTGCCTGCGGCCCGGTGGGCACCTGGTGTTAGAGACCCGACGGCCAGGGCGCCGCGCCTGGCAGGAGTGGACGTGCGCCCAGTCCGAGACGGTCACCGAGGTGGGCTGGGCACGGGACAATCCGGCTGTGGGCGCAGGTGGTCGAGGTGGACCTGCCGCTGGTCAGGTTCGAGTCGGTCAGTGCGGGATCTTCTGGATAGGTAGGTAGCCGAAGATCCGGCACTGTCTGCCGGTTCATCCCCGGTTGTCGGCGGCGCACGCTTCAATGACTCCAGATGCGAAGGAGTCGATCAATGGACCTCACCCCGGTGCTGCTCAGTGCGTACGACGCGAAGCGATGCGCGCGGCGCATTCACAACGAGTGGGATCCCGCCCTCCCACGGGTCGAGCGAGAGGTGCCTGTCGAGCTGCAGCTGCGGTTCGACGCCGGCGACCGGTTCGAGGAGATGGTGCTCGACGAGCTCGGTGTCGCTCTGGGCTCGGATCGGATGGTCGACTTGCGCGAGGTTCAGGGCAGGTCGGCGCTGATCGCGGCGACGGTCCGGGCCATGGACGCAGGAGTGCTGGCGATCCTGGGAGGCTGGCTGCCCGACGACGAGGTCGGGGCGCGGAAGGGGCGCCCGGATGTTCTGCTGCGGATGGGCGAGCGGGACGGCGGGGCGTCGTACGTTCCAGGTGACGTCAAGGCGCACCTGATCACTGCGAAGAGCGCGAAAGGCGAAGTGGCCTACTCGCTTCCCAGCGATCCGGCCACGATCGTGCGACGCAAGGGGCTGGCGGTGCGGACGAGCGCGCGGTTCGACGACTACCTGCAGCTCGCGCACTACTGGCGGATGCTGGAGGCGATGGGACGCGCACCCGATCAAGGCGCCACTGGGTTCATCATCGGCACCGACCGCCTCACCGCACTGGCGGCGACCGGTCACGTGCTCACCTGGCTGGACCTGGAGAAGTCGTTGTTCCTCACCTATTCGCGATCGAGGGGGAGGGCGAAGCGGACCGCTCTGGAGCGCTACGACCACGAGCAGGGGTTCCGGGTGAAAGTCGCCACCGCCGCGGGCGAGGGGGAGCAGGCGTTGGTGCAGCCGATCTTCGTGGACGAGTGCAACGGGTGCGCCTGGTTCGACCACTGTCTACAGATCACCGGCTCGGACGTCGCCAGTGCCGCGATCACCTCCGGCCGACTGTCCAGGCGGGAGTGGAGCGCGCTCGCGCGAGCCGGGGTGCGGACTCTGACCGAGTTGGCGGACGTCGACCTCGACGAGCCAGCGTTCCAGGCGGCGTACCTGCCGGAGGTCAGCGATGCGACCAAGCCCCTGGACCGGCTGGCCGCCGCCGTACGCCGCGCCCGGATGATTCGGGCCGGCGTCACGATCGAGCGGGAGACGACCGGCCGCATCGAGGTGCCGCGCGCTGATGTCGAGATCGACCTCGACATCGAGTGGGACGTCGACACCCACGTCTATCTGTGGGGCGCACTGGTGTCGCGTCCCGGTGAGCCGCCGGCCTACCACCCGATCCTGGCCTTCGATCCGTTGGACATCCGCGCGGAGATCGTGTTGGCACAGAAGTTCGCCGCCTGGCTCCGCCACGAGATCCACGAGGCCGACAGCCGAGGCCATACGCTGTTGATCTACCACTACTCGCCTGCCGAGCTGACCCACCTGGAGCGGCTACTCGGCGCGGAAGCAGCTGCCGACCTGACGGTCCGTTGCATCGATCTGTATCCGATCGTGAAGCAGCACTTCTTCGGACTCCGCGGACTGGGGATCAAGCAGGTCGCGCCGACCTTCGGATTCAACTGGCGCGACGAGGACCCCGGCGGACTGCAGTCGCAGTTGTGGCTCATCGAGGCCCGCGATGGGCCGGACGTCGAGTCGCGAGCCGAAGCGCGCGCCCGGATCCTGGCCTACAACGAGGACGACGTGCTCGCGACGGCTGCGGTTCGCCGCGGCTTGTCCCAACCCGGGGGGGATAAGGTCAGGTTATGACGTTGCCCGAGGAGTACGTCGCGGTGAAGCGCGCGGACGCGGCCGCACCCGTTCTCGAGCGGGTCGCGGAGGAGCGGAGTTCCACCGAACTCGCGGTGTTCGGTTCGGTGGCGCGCGGTGAGGCGAGGGTCGACTCTGACATCGGCCTCCCGGTCCAGGCATCCCGCTCGACCACCACCGCGAGACTGGTCGCCCTGCGGACGCTGGACGTCGAGTCGTGAGCGTGCACCGCTTCGCCTTCGACGCGGCGTACCGGCTCCCGGGTTTGCTCTTCGCAGTCACCCCGGCCACCACGCGAGTCGAGGTCGGCGAGAGTGAGCTGCGGGTTCGCTTCGGACTCTGGCGGCTGCGTACGACGCTCGCCAACGTGGCCGGATGCGAGGTCACCGACGGCTTCGCGTGGGTCAAGACGGCCGGTCCCGCGCACCTGTCGTTCGCCGATCACGGCGTCACCTTCGCGACGAGCAGCGGCCCCGCCCTCTGCCTGCGGTTCCACGAACCCGTCCCGGCCATCGATTGGGTGGGGCGGATCAAACACCCGGGTGCCACGATGACGGTGGAGGACCCGGCGCGGTTGCAGGCAGAGTTGGATGAGCACCGGTGAGCATCCGCACCGGCAGCACGGTGAAGTGGAAGTGGGGCTCGTCGTGGGCGCAGGGCAAGGTCACCGAGGTGCATCACGACGACGTCAGCCGCACTACCAAGGGCAGCACGGTCAAGCGCAAGGGCAGCGACGACGATCCCGCCTACGTGATCGAGCAGAAGGACGGCACGATCGTGCTGAAGCTCAACAGCGAGGTCGAGCGAGCCTGACCGCACCGACGTGGGATGGACCGGCTGGCCGAATCGAGGAGAGATCGGATGCGCGCAGTGCAGTTCGCCGAGTACGGCGGTCCCGAGGTGCTCGAAGTCGTCGAGATCCAGACCCCCGACCCGGGTCCCGGGCAGGTCCGGGTACGGGTTCGAGCGGCCGGGGTCAACGGCATCGATTGGAAGATCCGCGCCGGCTTCATGAGGGACGCGATGCCACGCTCGCTGCCCTCGGGCGCCGGGGCCGACGCGGCCGGGCTGGTCGAGGCGATCGGTGAGGGAGTCGAGCAGGTGAGCGTCGGTGGCGCGGTCTTCGGGACCGGGTCATCGACGTACGCCGAGTCCGCCGTGCTCCACCACTGGTGCGCCATGCCCGAGGGATTGGACTTCGAGGAGGCCGCAGGACTGCCCATCCCGGTCGAGACAGCGGTGCGGATCCTCGGGCTGGTACAGGCGCGGTCGGGGGAGACCTTGCTGGTCAGCGGGGCAGCCGGTGGTGTTGGCTCGGCCGTGGTGCAGATCGCGGTCGCGCGTGGAGTGCGCGTGATCGGGACCGCGAGCTCGGGCAACCACCCGCATCTGGAGGCGATGGGCGCCGTCGCGACGACGTACGGCGAGGGGCTGGTCGAGCGCGTGCGTGCGCTGGCGCCTGACGGGGTCGACGCCGCCTTGGATCTGGCGGGCTCCGGCGTGATCGAGGACCTGGTGACGCTGGCCGGCGACCCACTCCGGGTGGCCACCATCGCCGACTTCGGCGCGGGCAAGCACGGAGTCCATATCTCTTCGAGACCACAGCGGCATGCCGAGGCCTACGCGGAGGTGGCCCGCCTGATCGAACGAGGAGCGTTCTCGATGCCGGTCGCGCAGACGTTCTCGCTTGCCGAGGCGGGGGCCGCCCAGGCGCGCAGCGCGTCCGGGCATGGTGCCGGACGGATTGTGATCACCCTGACCTGACCTGGGCGGGTGCACGCAGGAGACTAGGACGAGGTTGAGTCTTGGTCGGAAGCGGTGGCGCTGGCCATGAACGCCTTGACGGCCGGTCGGTGCGCCGACACATCCGCGTGGGCGAGCACGATCTGTCGTCGCAGGGGACGAGTCAGCTCGAGCACGTCCACCCCGGCATCGGGCAGGAAGGCGCGGCCCAGGTCCGACATCAAGGTGATCCCGAGTCCGGCGGCGACCATCGCCAAAGCGGTGGCCTGCTCGTCGACCTCATGGGTGATCCGCAGGTCGAAGCCGGCGTTCCGGCAGGCCGACCGGACCGCACGACCGTAGTAGGTCCGGGGCCCGGAGATCACCCAGTCCTGGTCCTCCAGGGCGGCCAGCCGCACCTTCCCCGGGGGGAACCGACCAGCTGGCACGGCGACGCGCAACTCGTCGCGGAGAGCGGGGACGAGCGTCATCCCCGGGGCCCAGGGCTCGGTGGCGTCCGGATAGTCGATGACGAAGGCCACGTCCAGCCGGCCGTGGCGCAGCTCGACCCCGGCATCGTCGGGGTCGATCTCACGGGTCCGTACGCGGATCTCGGGGTGCTGCCGTGCGAGATCGGCAAGGATCGCGGGCATCAACCCCGCGGCCACCGTGCTGAAGACGCCGATGGTCAGCTCGACTGCCATAGAGTCGCGGGCCTCCTCCACCGCACTCGATGCCCGCCGCTCGGCAGCCAGCAGGATCTCGGCATGCTCGAGCAGCACTCGGCCGACCTCGGTCAGCACGATGCCGCGGCCCCGGCGTTCGAGCACCGGTACTCCGACCTCCTGCTCCAGCGCCGCCATCTGCTGCGAGATCCCAGACGGGGAGTAGTGCATCTCGTGGGCCGCCGCGGTCACCCCGCCCTGGTGCGCGATCTCGCGGAGGATTCGGAGTCGTTGAAGGTTCAGATCCATGCATGAATACTAAACGGTCAATGAATCTTTCGTCACTAGACCTGCACAGTTGAAAAGCGCACAATTGTGGCTGTCCCTGGGACGTCAGGGAATCACCGGGTGTGGAAGGAAATGGCAGTGTTGTCGGGTTTGGAGTTGCTGGGATGGGTCGGCGGTGGCATGGGTGCCATCGCGTACTTGATGGTGTCGACGCGACGCATCGAGGCTGATGGGATCTTGTTCCAGGGCATGAACATGGTGGGTTGCGGTCTGCTGTGCCTCGGGGCCTTCCAGAGTGGGGCATTTCCGAACGCCGTGATGAACCTCGCCTGGATCGGCTTCGGCGTGCACGCCCTGATCGGGGCCAACCGGAGACAGGTCCACACGGCGGCCAAGTCGGACTTGCCGGCGATTGACCCCGACGTTGTGGCGTTAGCCGCCTGACTGCGAGCGGGAGCTGGCGCGGTGTGTGAGACTCCCGGCATGCTGCACAGCGACGTGCCGAACGCATGACAACCCGATTCCCGCGCCGGGTCTTCGATCACGGCGAGGAGCCCGACCCGCGGTTCAGCATGGCCAACGAGCGGACCTTCCTGGCCTGGATCAGGACTGCCCTGGCGTTGATGGCGGCCGGAGTCGCCGTCGAGGCGCTCGACGTGCCGCTGGGACCCACCGCGCGCTTCGTGGCGGCCCTGGTCCTGGTGCTGTCGGGGATCGCGGCGGGACTGCAGGCCTGGTTCGGTTGGGTCGGTACCGAGCGTGCGATGCGGCAGCACTCACCGCTTCCGTCGGCACCGCTGAAACCCCTGGTCGCGTTGGGCCTGGTGCTGGCAGGTGCCGCGATCGCAGTCGGCCTGTCGAGGTGAGTCCCCCAGCCGCGCAGGGGGGTCACGGGCTGCAGGAGGAGCGGACGGCGCTGGCGTGGCGACGCACCGGACTCTCGGTCGCGGTGACATCGCTGATCGCTCTGCATGTGCTGCCCGTGCACCTGGGCAGAGTCGGCTTGGTGCTGCCGATCGTTGGGCTGCTCTGGAGCCTCGACCTGCTTCGGCAGGCGGTGCATCGCGGCGACAAGGCGCGCAGCGCGCGTGGCCTGCTGGGGCGCGATCGACCCGATCTGGTGATCGCGCGGACCTCTGTGATGACCCTGGGGCTGGGTGTTCTCCTGGTCGTCCTCGTCATCGCTCTGGCGCGCTGAGGTGGGTGTTGGGCACACCTCTTCGGGGGGATGCATACTGCGCGAGTGACAGAGACAGGAAGATCGGTTCACGTCTGCGGCGGGCGCGATCACCACACCGGCGACTACACCCCGCAGCAGCGCGGGGATCTCGACCGTGTGCTCGCCTTCAACCACCGGATGGCCCAGGCCATCGACGAGGGGCGCGACGTGCGCGACGTCGAGGAGTTCATGGACCCCGATCCACTGCGCTACATGTGGGTCGACGAGGGCAAGGGCCGGATCGCCGACGTCCTGGAGAAGGCGGGACTGGTGCTCGACCAGGCTGTCCAGCCCCCGGGTCACGAGCGTGCCGACGTACGCCGCGCCGAGGGGTCCGAGCGCGCCGCCCGACCCAGCGTGGCCACCGCGCCGGACGGCACCGTGCTGACGGTGTGGATCGAATGGGTGCCCGAGCAGGGCGACATCGTCCGCGCGGCCTTCACCCGGCCCGACGCCCATGCAGACGCCGACGCAGCCAGCGATTCGACTGCCGAGGCCGAAGTAGAGCCGGCGAAGATCTCCGGTGAGATCGCCGACGTCTACCGTCCCACCGCGTTGTTGGCCGCCGACGGGACCGCGTGGGTGTTCTTCGGCAAGCGGGTCGACAAGGTGGTCTCGGTCTGGGCCACCAGCAACCCCGGCAGCGATGACAGCACCTGGACGACTCCCGAGATCATCAGCACCTCTAAGGCCCCGTCGTTCAACCAGGAGGCGGTGGCCCACGCCGACAGTCGGGTCGAGGTCGTCTGGCAGGGCCGACACGACACCGGGTTCGCGATCTACAGCCGGATCTTCGCCGACGGCACCTGGGCTGACGCGACGCTGGTCAGCGCCGGGGTGGAGCACAACGTTTGGGACCCCTCGGTCGTCGGCTTCAACGACGGCGCCGCGGCGTACGCCTGGTCGGAGTACGCCGAGGGCCGCTACCGCGTCGTACTGCGAAATCGCGACGCCGACGGCTCCCTGGGCGATCCCCGGGACCTGACGTCGGGGACCGACTACGCCTTGCACCCGCACCTGGCGGTCACTCGCGACCAGCGGCTGTGGTGCGCCTTCGACCTGATCACCGTCGTCGGGCACGGTGGCAGCGGGCCGACCAAGCTCCGCGCGACCGAGGATCTCGGCACCGACCCGTCGGTGATCGAGGGGATGCGGCCGGGCAGCGAGAACGTGCCGCCGGAGCTGCTGCCCGACGTCAGCGCCTCGATCCGGGTCGTCAACATCACCGAGACCTCGATCCTCGAGCCCCCCGGAGAGCTGGCGCCGCGCCTGGACGTGGTGCCCGCCGGACTCCCGAAGCTGGTCGCGACCGACGACGGCGGGCTGGTCGTCGCCTACCGGATCCACCGCAAGCTGCCGCTGATGACCTACTATTGGGAGGTCGCCGCCCAGGTGCTGGCGCCGGGAGGCTGGCTGCCGCCGACGACGTTCACCGGAACCGATGGCACCCTGGAGGAGGTCGCCGTCGCGGCCACCTCTACCGGTGCGCTGGTCGTCGCCCAGTCCGACTCGCGGCTCGCCGCGGCCCTGGACTGGACCGAGGGCTTCGGCGGCCGGGAGTGCCCCTACCTGCACGACCACCACGGCTCGGTCGTCTGGCACGGCGTGCACGGTGTCGGCACCGTGATAACCGGCACGATGACGTCTCAGGGCGAGGCAGCGCTGTTGGACGAGGCGGACGCCAGGGTCGACCGGGTGGCCTCCGGCGACCGCGCCGACGCCCGACGCTGGCAGGTGGACGCCGCCGAGCGACGCGAGCGGTACGCCGCCGACGCCGCGGGTCGCAACTACCAGGTCTACTGGGGGGACCTGCACCGACACTCGCTGGTCAGCCGGTGCACCGCCGGTGACGAGCCGTCGCTGGACGACTTCTACCGCTACGCCTGGGACGTCTGCGAATACGACTTCTGGGCGGTCACCGACCACTCGGAGAACTCCACCGACTACCAATGGTGGACGATCCAGAAGATGGCCGACCTGTTCCTGGTCGAGGACCGGTTCGTGCCGTTCTACGGGTTCGAGTGGACTTCGGTGAACACCGGGCATCAGAACGTGATCTACGGCGACGTCGAGCGCGGGGCACCGATCTACTCCGCCTTCGCCGAGGGCACTACCGACCCGGCTGGCCTGTGGGAGAGCCTTTCGGAGCACCCCGAGCTGCCCGCGATCACCATCCCGCACCACCCGGGGTCCGCGATGGTCTACAACGACTGGGACTACAACGACCCGCGCTACAGCCGCCTGGTCGAGATCTTCCAGGCCTGCCGGGGCAACTACGAGGCCGACGGCTCGTTCCGGCAGTATTCCGACGGCACCCAGCTGGGCACCTTCACCCTCGACGGGCTGATGCGCGGGCACAAGTTTGGTTTCATCGCGTCCTCCGACCACGGTCACGGCGCCAGCTACGTCGGGGCGTACGCCGAGGGGCTGGACCGCGCGAGCGTGTTCGAGGCGCTGCAGGCGCGGCGTACCTTCGCTGCCACCACCCGCGACATCGTCGTCGACGTCCGCCTCGGCGAGGCGATGATGGGCGAGGAGGTCTCGGTCTCGGGGCCGCGAGAGTTCACCATCCACGCCGAGGGGTACGCCGACCTCGCGCGGGTCGACGTGGTCCGCAACGGCTTGGTGGTGCACAGCACCGAACCCGGGCACGCCGTGCCACAGGGCCAGGTCAGCGTGCCGGTCCGGGTGGAGTGGGGAGGCGCGGACGCCACCACGGCGTGGGACGGCACCTTGACGATCTCCGGTGGCGAGATCGTCCAGACCCCGTTCTGGAGCCCCGAGGTGATCGCGGCGACGCCGCAGGAGATCGGTTGGGCCAACACGACGACGAGCTTCGGCGAGCCGTACGGCAGTCAGCGTGGTTGCGTCGAGCTGAGCCTGGTCGGTCCCCCCGAGGCGGAGGTCACCGTGTCGATCGTCGGTCTGGAGCACCGGACCACGCTCGGTGACCTGGCGCAGGGCCCGGACGACGATCTGGGTGCGGAGAACGGACACGTCCGGCTGACCAGGAACATCGGCGGGCTCAGCAGCCTGGGTGTCAGGAGCCTCGATGTCACTTGGACCGACGATGCTGCCGACTCCGATGGTTCGATCGGGACGGCGTTCTACTACGTCCGGGTGTTCCAGGTCGACGGAGAGATGGCCTGGTCGTCGCCGATCTGGGTGAACGGCTGACCGGTCTGGGCTGGTTCTGGGTCCGGGCGGCAGGCCCGCCCCGACGTCGTGCGCCGCGCCCTGAGACGTCGAGATGCAGGGAAGAGCTGCCCCACCGATCCTCCTTGGCTCACGAGGTCTAGGGGGAGACCTGGAGAAATGGTGCGTCAACGCGTCGCGGGCTCTCGAGCGCGCGGGCTGCCTCGTGCCGGCTCACTGCCAGGTGTCGTAGTCGGTTGCGGAAGGCCGACTCGGTGAAACCACCAGTGCCGAAGACCAGTCGCCCGCGGGCTACCACCTGACCGGGCTGGATCGTCCAGCCCGCCTGGCGCCGTCACGGTATCGGCACCGAGCTCAATCGTCGGCGGATGGCGTGGATCTGGTCTCACGGACAGTCGGCCCGGTTCTTCACCAACGTGCGCACTCACCCTTTCCCGTCTCTGTGTGACGCGCCCGGCGTCGTCGAGGTCGCCCCAGCAGCCAACCATCTCCGCGAGCCGTTCTAAGGCGACGTCGGTGTGCTCATGCGCGCGAAACAGCTCAGGTCGCCCAGGGATCAACGCTGGTCGGTCTGGGATGCACGTACGAACCATGGTGCAGGTGACAGACGCACTGCTCGACCGACGCTGCAGGCGGCTTGCTGTCGAACGGCACGCACCCTTCCCCCGGCTATCCGCCCGGCACAGCGCTCGACCCCTCGACCCTGACGCCGGTCGGCGGACGTCTTCGACGTCGGCCCTTCGTCCGGCCCGAATCGCGGCCCAGGGAGATCCCCGAAAGCCCACCGCGATCTGGTTCAGCGGTCGGTCGTTCACCTAACAGCATCAGGACCTCGCTGTCGGGGCATGGCTCAAGCGCGGAGCTGCCTGGCGGGTCCAGGTGAACGACGGATGAACTCTCCAGCGTATTGTGGACTTCGGTGTGGTGAGTGAGCGACGGTAGGCACCGGACGTCTTGGAGAGGACAACCATGTCTAGCGAATCGCATCGGGAGTCGGTAGTCGATGAGGTCACCCGCAAGGTAGTGAGCCGTACTGGGACCACCGCGGACGAATCAGAGGTTCGACCCGTGGCCGAGGAAGCCGTGGATGATCTGCTCGACCAGCCAGTGCAGACATTTACCCCCCTGCTGGCAGAGAACTCGGTGCTCACCGAGCTCCATGCAGACGATCCCGAGGACGGCGACTGACCCCCTGGCGGCGAACCGCCTGACCGCAGCGACCTGGATGCGTACGCCGCGATCGTCACCGAGCTGAAGGCGCGGTGCGTGCTGGACGTGGGCTGCGGCACCGGCTCGTTCGCGCTGATGCTCGCCGAGCGGGGCGTCGAGATCGTGGGGGTGGACCCGGCGGGCGCGTCGTTGGTCGTCGCCCGAGGCACGCCGGGAGCTGGTTCGGTGCGCTGGGTGCACGGGGATGCCACTGCGGTGCCGGACGATCCCGCGGGCCGGGTCGACCTCGGGGCGCACTCGCGTTTCATCCCCGCCACGAGTATCTCGACAGGGCACACCCATGAACTGCTGTTGGGGATGTGGGAGCTGCTGCAGCAACTGGGCCGGGTCCCGCGGCTGCTGATCTGGGACAACGAGTCCGGTATCGGCCGCGGTAAACGCCACGCCGAAGAGGTCGGGTTGTCTCGACGTCCGTCAGAACGACTCGTTCGGCGGCTGACCGGCGGCGTCTCAGGCGGTCGCCGGAGGGACACCTCGTCACCGCGAACGGTTCCAACGTCACCCCCGGAGGGGACGAAGGTCCCTGGTCCTCCCAGGGGTCGCCCGGGCAACGTGGCCTACAGAGCCGCTCTGGTCGCGACCGTGCGCCGTCCAGACACAGATCGGGTCATCGATCTCGCACCCCACACGTGAGGACGGACATGCCGACGACCCTGAGCAACGACGAAGTGCGCGATCTGGACGCCTGGTGGCGGGCCGCCAACTACGTCTCCGTGGGCCAGATCTACCTGCTGGACAACCCGTTGATCCGTCGGCCGCTCAAGCGCGAGGACATCAAGCCGCGCCTGCTGGGGCACTGGGGCACCACGCCGGGGTTGAACCTGCTCTGGACGCACCTCAACCGGCTGATCAAGCAACGCGACGTCAACGCCATCTTCCTGGCCGGTCCCGGTCACGGCGGCCCGGCGGCGGTCGCGAACGCCTGGCTGGAGGGCACCTACAGCGAGGTCTACCCGCACGTGGGAGCCGACGAGGCCGGACTGCACGAGCTGTTCCGCCAGTTCTCCTTCCCCGGCGGCATCCCCAGCCACGTGGCACCGGAGACACCCGGCTCGATCCACGAGGGCGGCGAGCTGGGCTACGTCCTGTCGCATGCGTACGGCGCCGCGATGGACAATCCCGACCTCCTGGTCGCTGCGGTGGTCGGTGACGGCGAGTTCGAGACCGGTCCGCTGGCGGCGTCCTGGCACGCCAACAAGTTCGTGGACCCGATCAACGACGGTGCGGTGCTGCCGATCCTGCACCTCAACGGCTACAAGATCGCCAATCCGACGATCCCGGCGCGGATCCCACGACCCGAGCTGGAGAGCCTGCTCAACGGCTTCGGCCACGAGGTGCTCACCGTCGAGGGCGATGATCCCGACGACGTCCACCGTCAACTGGCGAGCGCGCTCGACACGGCTCACGACACCATCCGCGAGATCCAGCGGGCGGCGCGCGAGGACGGCGACACCGAGCGCCGGTCCTGGCCGATGATCCTGTTGGTCACCCCCAAGGGCTGGACCGGGCCGCACGAGGTGGACGGCGTACTCGTCGAAGGCACGTGGCGGGCCCACCAGGTGCCGCTGGCAGCGACCCGGGAGAACGACGCGCACCGCGCGCAGCTGGAGGAGTGGCTGCGGTCCTACGCGCCCGATGAGCTCTTCGCCGACGACGGTCGGCTGCTGGAGCACATCCGGGACCTGGCGCCGTCGGGGGAGCGCCGGATGAGCGCCAACCCGCACGCCAACGGCGGCCTGCTGCGACGACCGTTGCGGCTGCCGGACTTTCGCGACCACGCCGTCGAGGTCGTCACCCCCGGCGCGGGTGTGCACGAGGCGACCCGTGAGCTCGGCCGCTATCTGATAGACGTGGTCCGCGACAACCCCGAGAACTTCCGGATCTTCGGTCCCGACGAGACCGCCTCGAACCGGCTGGATCCGGTCTACGAGGTCACCGACAAGGTGTACGCCGGGGAGATCATCGACACCGACGAGCATCTGGCCCGCAGCGGTCGGGTCGTCGAGCTGCTGTCCGAGCACACCTGCCAGGGCTGGTTGGAGGGCTACCTGCTGACCGGGCGGCACGGACTCTTCAGCTGCTACGAGGCCTTCATCCACCTGGTCGACTCGATGGTCAACCAGCACATGAAGTGGCTCGAGACCACCCGGGACATCGAGTGGCGGCCACCGGTGGCGTCGCTGAACTACCTGCTCACCTCGCACGTGTGGCGCCAGGACCACAACGGCTTCTCCCACCAGGATCCCGGCTTCATCGACCATGTCGTGAACAAGGGGGCCGACGTGGTGCGGGTCTATCTGCCACCAGACACCAACACCTTGCTGTCCACGATGCGGCACTGCCTGGCCAGCACCCACTACGTGAACGTGGTGGTCGCGGGCAAGCAGCCGTCCTTCGACTGGCTCGACGCCGAAGCCGCGGACCTGCACTGCGCCCGTGGCCTGGGGATCTGGGATTGGGCCTCCCACGTTCCCGACGATCCCGACGTGGTGGTCGCCTGCGCGGGAGACGTGCCGACCCTGGAGGCGCTGGCAGCCGTCGCGATTCTGCGCGCGAACCTGCCCGACCTGGCGATCCGAGTGGTCAACGTGGTGGACCTGATGCGGCTCCAGGACGACACCGAGCACCCGCACGGACTGACCGCCCGCGAGTTCGACAGCGTCTTCACCACCGACAGGCCGGTCATCTTCGCCTACCACGGCTACCCGTGGCTGATCCACCGGCTGACCTACCGGCGCACCAACCACGGCAACTTCCACGTCCGCGGTTACAAGGAGAAGGGCACGACCACGACGCCCTTCGACATGGTGATGATGAACGACCTGGACCGCTATCACCTGGTCATGGATGTCATCGACCGGGTGCCGTCGCTAGGTTCTCGTGCAGCGTCGTTGCGGCAGGAGATGGTCGACACCCGACGCCGGGCCCGCGCCTGGACCCGCGCACACGGCGAGGACCTACCGGAGGTGCGGGACTGGTCGTGGGATGGGGCTGGAGCTGTGGCTGAGCTTGGGCGTGGCATGTCGCCCTCGACAACGGCCCACCCCGCCTCGCCGGCAGACGACAACTAGGCGCCACGAGCCGCATCTAGCCGCCGCCGGTCGGGGGATCAGCTCAGCAGGGTCTGGACCTGGCGGGCGATGGCCAGCTCCTCGTCCGTCGGGACCACCAGGACGGCGACCTGCGACCCCGAGGAGCTGATCGTCCTGGGCAGGCTGTTCTCGGCCCGGTTGAGGTCGCGGTCGACGCTGATGCCCAGCTCGTGCAGGTCAACCAGAGTGACCTCGCGGATCCGCGTCAGGTTCTCCCCGACGCCGCCGGTGAACACGATCGCGTCGGCCCCACCGAGCACCGCCAGGTAGGCGCCGACATACTTGCGCAGCCGATGGCGATAGACGGCGTACGCCGCCCGCGCGTCACCGTCGCCCGCGTCGATCCTCGTGCACAGGTCGCGGAAGTCATGGACGCTGACGAGTCCTTGCAGCCCCGAGCGATGGTGCACAGATCCTCGAGGCCGGCGAGGTCCCAGCCACGCCGGAGCAGTTGCAGCAGGACGCCGGGATCCAGGTCACCGGGACGGGTGCCCATCACCAGTCCCTCCAGCGGCGTCAGGCCCATCGAGGTGTCCACCGGCCGACCGTCGCGCACGGCCGCGGCCGAGGCACCGTCGCCCAGGTGCAGGGTGATCAGTCGCAGGCCGGTCGGGTCCCTGCCGAGCAACCGGGCGGCCCGGTCCCGACGTACTGGTGGCTCAGGCCGTGCATCCCGAAGCGTCGGATACCGGCCTCCCGGGCGACCTCGCGATCCACCGCGTACGTCGCCGCAGCAGCAGGCAGGTCGGCGAACCAGGCGGTGTCGAAGCAGGCGATGTGAGGCAGATCCGGCCAGGCCCGGGGGGCCAGCGCGATGCCGCTCAGCGCGGGCGGGTTGTGCAGTGGCGCGAGCTCGGAGACCCGCTGGAGTTCGGTGACCACCTCGTCGTCGAGCACGGTCGGCGCCCGGAAGCGTTCGCCGCCGTGGACCACCCGGTGACCAACGGCCAGCAGCTGGGTCACCCCGGCGGCCCGGACCGTCTCCTGAACCTGCTCGAAGGCGGCTCGATGAGCGTCGGTCCCGACCCGCTCGACCAAGCCGCGCACGGTAGCGGCCGTCTCGACAGCGGTCTCGACCGTGGTTCGCGAGGACTCGACGGCCTCGGCGTAGACGCCGGCATAGGCCTCCCCCGCCGAGAGCTGCAGGACGTGCACGAGATGGATGGGCGACCCGGATCGTTGGGCCTCGGCGACGGCGAAGGTCAAGGCGGCCTCGCCGCCTTCGGTAGGAAGGCCCACGACGATCGCGTGCTCGGGCTGGTGCATGGCGGACTCCTGTCGGACGGGTGGACTCCAGCCTGTCGGTGATCCGCCGTTCTCGGAATAGGCGACAGTCCCGTTCCATCAGGGACCAACGACCCTGCCGACCGCCCGGTGCCCAACTCGGTCAGCCACCACGAACCTGCTCTCGGCTCCTGACCCGGATCAGCTCCGAGATCAAGGCGGGTCAGCCCGATCGGGTCGGTCGCAGCCACAGGGCGATCACCACCCCGAGCAGGGTCAGGCCGCCTCCGGCCAGACCGGCGAAGCTGACCGGACCAGAACCCGCCAGCACTTCGAGGATCTCAGCGGTGATCACCTGGCCTCCGATCATGCATAGGCTCAGCACGAGGACGCCGTGCATCTGCACGGTCCAGGCGGCGATCGCGATGAAGCCCATGCCGCACAGGCCGCCGGCGTACAGCCACGGTGCTGTGGGGAACGGCGAGAGATCACCTACGACCGTCAGGCTGAGGGCTAGAACTACGACGAGCGCAACGAAGGCGACCGCGAAGTTGGCCCAGGTGATGACGAAGGTCCCCGCCACGATCGAGGCGCGCCCGTTGACGGTCTGCTGTACCGACTGGACCACCCCCGCGCTCAACGCGATGATCGCGAACACGATGACGGTGTCGCGGGCCGCGCTGCCGTGGGTCTGCGTGCCGGTCTTGACCAGGACGGCCAGGACAGCGAGACCGGCGGCAATGAGACGCCCCGCCGTCAGGGCGTGCCGACCCCCTGGTGACAGGCCGAGTCGGTCAGCAGCCAGCGCGCTCACTGCCTGGCCGGCGGTGAACGCAACGATGAACAGCGAGATGCCCAGAGCGCCTACTGTGAGCGCCGGAGTGGCCACGATGTAGGCGGCACACAGGCCGCCCGCGACGTCGTACCAACGAAGATCGCCGCGCTTCACCGCGCCGACGGGCCCGCGGGCTCCCGCTCGGTGGACGGGTAGGACCAGAGCGATCGCCGACAGCACCACCAACCCCGACCCGAAGTTGACGGTGGCAGCAAGAACGACGGCACGAAGTCCCTCGCCGAGCCCTTCGGCAAGCCGACTGTTGATCTGCGACTGAATAGCGACTAGGGCGCCGGCCACCAGCATCAGGGGCACCGAGAGCAGCCGACCCGGACGCGCGCTGGTGGTGGTGGCCGAGGTCACCGGCACAGCCTCGCATCCCGCTGGTCCCGGGGTGCGGCGAGACGGAGCTTCATGGCTACTAGTTATCACAACACGTACTTGTGTAAACTCATAGCTATGACCTACGTCATCGGCCAACCCTGTGTGGACGTGGTGGACCGGGCGTGCGTGGACGAGTGTCCGGTCGACTGCATCTACGAAGGTGCGCGGGCGCTGTATATCCATCCCGACGAGTGCATCGACTGCGGGGCCTGCGAGCCGGTCTGCCCGGTCGAGGCGATCTACTACGAGGACGACCTCCCCGAAGACCTTCAGCCCTACCTCGCGGACAACGCGGCCTTCTTCACCGAGACGCTGCCCGGCCGCGGCGAGCCCCTGGACTCCCCCGGCGGAGCCGCCAAGCTCGGCGCGCTCGGGGTGGACACCCCACTGGTCGCGGACCTGCCGCCGCAGACCGAGGTGCATGCGGAGTGAGCGGTCGAGCTCCCTCCTCCGGAACGAGAAGCGGCGGGCGGCGCGGCGAGGTTCTGCGGGCGCTATCAGAAGCCGAACACCCCGTGGGCGTCGCCGAGATCGGCCGTGCTCTCGGGGTGCATCCCAACACCGTCCGGTTCCACCTGGGGCACCTCCAGGCGGACGGTCTGGTGACGGAGGTCCGCCGGTCGCCCAGGGGTCCCGGCCGCCCGGCGTCGTTGTTCCGCGTCGTGCCACGGATGGACCCCAAGGGGCCACGGGACTACCGGGTGCTCGCGGAGATACTGAGCCAAGGTATCGCCGGTTCCGAGCAGGCCGGTGAGGTGGCGACCGAACTCGGCCGAGCGTGGGGGCAAGAGCAGGCCGCCAAGCTTTCGACGAGGAAGTTGCCGAGACACTCGAGCGCCGTACGCCGACTCGTCCGGGTTCTCGACGACCTCGGCTTCGCGCCCGACCCGGCTGCACCTACCGACCCGGCCGTACCCGCGGAATCCCGAACCCCTGGAATCGCCACGATCGGCCTGCGGCACTGCCCCTACCTCGAGCTGGCCGATAAGCGGCCGGACGTCGTGTGTTCGGCGCATCTGGGGATGATGCGCGGGCTGGTCCAGGCCTGGGCGACGCCCGTCACGGTCGAGGCCCTGGTGCCCTTCGCCGAACCCGACCTCTGTCGGGTGCACCTGGGAGCCACAGGTGCCGAGCCGTGAGCACGGCGGCCGGGATCGCAGCCGCGGTCACCTTCGTGTGGCTGGGGATGGTGCTGGCGATCTCGTTCCTCGAAGCACCATTGAAGTTCGGCGCGCCGGGCGTGACCCTGCCGATCGGGCTGGGGATCGGGCGGCGGGTCTTCAGAGCTCTCAATGCGGTGGAGGTGCTGCTGGTGATCGTGCTGGCCGTCGCGGTCCTGCTCAGCCCGCCGGGGCTGGTCACGATGATCGCCCTGGCGGGCGCGATCGGGTGCCTGATCCTTCAGCTCGCCGCGGTGCGACCGAGCCTCGCACGACGTTCGAACGCCGTCCTGGCCGGTGAGATCGGTCCCCGGTCCCACGCGCACTACTGGTACGTCGGCCTCGAGCTCCTCAAAGTCGTCGCGCTGGCATCTAGCGGTGTGAGGCTGCTGGCAAGGTGAGACCTGAACACGAGATCGATGAAACCGACAAGAAGGGGATAGTCATGGAAGACATCTCATTGAACGACTTGGCCGAGGAACTGCACCGTCAGGCCTCGTCGGCCACGAGCGGCCGGGCGGCGCACACGGTGTACGGCGGCACCGCTCACCACCTGCGACAGACCGCCATCGCGCTGATGGCCGGGCATGGACTGGCCGAGCACAACAGTCCGGGCGAGGCCACCCTGCAGGTGTTGAGCGGCAGGGTGGTCCTCAGCGGGGTCTCCGAATCGGTCGAGCTCAGCACTGGCGGTCACGTAGCGATCCCGGACGAGCGGCACGCGCTCGACGCCCTGGAGGACTCCGTCGTCTTGCTGACAGTGCTGACGAAGTAGTCAAAAAGGACGCTGGCTGCTCAGCGCAGCGGGTCGAAGGGCACCAGTTGCGACGGCACCTGGCCGGTGACGATCTGCTGCGCGAGCAACTTGCCGGTCACCGGGCCGACGGCGACTCCCCACATGCCGTGACCGCCGCCGATGAACACCCGGTCAGAGCTGGTGGAGCCGATCAGCGGCAGCCCGTCGGCGGTGCAGGGTCGCGAACCCACCCCACTCCTCTCCCCGGGCGTCGAAGTCGCGACCGTGCAGTAGCGGCCGAACGGTGTCTGCGATCGCGTTGACCCACGAATGTCCAGCGGTGCGTCGGGGGACCGGAACTCCATCATCCCGGCGACCCGGAGCCGGCGACCGTCGGCTGAGTCAATGGGGGTGCACGCCACCCGCTGCGACCGGAAGTAGATCGGGTTGGTCGGCACGTCCTCGCCGGCCACGCTGAAGCTGTAGCCGCGGCCGGCCTGGACCACACGGCGTACGCCGAATTGAGCGGCCAGGTCACCCAGCCAGGCCCCGGTCGCCAGGACCACGGCCTGAAACTGCTCGTTCCCGCCGTCGCTGTAGCTCAGGGCCACCCCAGTCTTGTCGTATTGGATGCCGCTGACGCCGGTCCCTTCGAGAAGCTTGCCGCCC
>JBBPYJ010000076.1:0-8057 GCA_038200025.1 Propionibacteriales bacterium
ATCTTCCACACCGTGAGGTCCTGCTGGGGGCTGATCCGCTGGACCAACCGTTTCACCTTGGTGCCCAGCCCCTTCTTCGCGCACTGGTCGATCTGGTTGCGCAGGTTGGCGACCCAGGTGCGGGCCTGGTCGGCGGGCATCGTCCCGACCGTCTGGGTGAGGCCGAACTCGGTCGGCACCTTGGCGGTCGGGATCAGGAAGGAGCGGGTCAAGGTGTTGGAGATCGTCTTGCCCGTGAAGTCGGCCTGCGCGCAACCGCTCGCGGCGAAGTTCTGCCTGGTTCGACGGGCTTCGGTGCCGACCCACGCCTTGGCGATCTTGGTCACCGGCGGGAGGTCGACCTCGCTGAGCATGCCCGGCACCACCCCGGCGGCAGGGGGAGGGATCACGGTGGCACTCGGCGGCCCCGCGCAGGTCGCCGTACCGGGTGCCCCGCACAACGAGTTGGTGGCCGCAGCCAGGAGCGCCGCCGCAGCCTCACGGTCCGGTGCCGCGACGCCCGGGGCCTGGCTGAGCGTGGTGGTCGTGATCTGGCCGCTGCGAGCGATGCCGACCGTCAACGTCGTCACCGGGGGCTCCCAGGAGCGCAGTACGAACAGGTCGGCCTGGTCTCCCACCGACTCGACGCGATGGCTGCTCAACAGCTGCATCCGGCGGTCCAGGCACCCTGAATACCACCCGGCAGCAGCCTTGAAGGCCCGCTTGGCGGCCTTCTTGTCTGCCGACAGCTCGGAGATCTGCACCGCAGAGAGATCGGGTCCGGCCGATTTCGACCTGGTCTCGAAGGCGCGCATCAACATCTGTACGCCGTCGGGGTCCGCGGCCCGGTCCTGACGGCAGGGGAGTGCGGTGCCGGTGCCGGCGGAGTTGTCCGAGGTCAGCGTCTGCCTCCAGCTGCGCCGCGGCGCGAGCCGCTCGACCTGGTTCACGCTCAGCAGGTCGGCGGCATCCAGGACGACCGGAACCGCCGACACCGGCCGGGGATCGGCGAAGATCTGGACAGCGCCGAGCTGCTCCCGGTCGATCAGGGCAGGTCGGGTCAGCGGGCCGGCCGTCGCGTCCTGGGTGACGACGAACCCGCTGACGACGACGGCCGCCACGGTGGCCAGCACCCCGGCGGCCGTGTAGGTCCGCCGTCGCGCGGTCCCGGCGCGTCTGATCTGGACCGCAGCCGGCCACGAAGAGTCGGCGATGTGCTCGCGCAACGGCTCAAGGGCGCTGCGCACCTGCGTCGTCTGCACACCACGGGCCAGGGCGAACCCAGCGGTGCCGGCCTGCAGCGCCCGCTCGGCCTCGGCCTGCGGCAGCCCGAGCTCGCGAGCCTGATCGGCCAGGGCGCCCGGCGTCAACGAGGTGAGCACCAGCATTCTGCGCTGGAGAGCGCTCAGCGTGCCCAGTGCGTCCAGGGTCGCGCGTGCCTCGGGGTGCAGATCCCGATTGCGGTGCCAGGGCCGCGTGGAGTGCAGGCGGGCGGCGTGAGCCCACGAGTGCGGACGGATCCAGTCCTCGGGACGGTCGAGCCGCGACACCTGGCGCCAGTGATGCCAAGCGCTGATGAAGGCGTCGCGAACACCGACCCGAGCCGCGGCCAGGTCGCCGGTCACCGCGAAGGTCTGCCACAGCAGAGCCAGCCGGGCGCGCTCGTAGAGCGCGTCGAACTCGGCCTGGTCGCTGGACATCTTTACTACGGTACGACCATTGCCCCAACCTCGGCACATCGGCGTGGGACCGTGTCCGGGCGGCCGTCGCGGGCGATGATGAGGGCGCTATGACCGCTCTCCTCAGCTCCTCGACCACCCCGGGCACCAGCAGCGTCATCGGTGCCGCGCAGCGCAGACCGCTGGTGCTGACCGCGACCCTGGGCGGAGTGGTCGCTGCCGCCGCGCCGCTGGTGGTCGCGATGGCGCTGGGTCTGGTCGGCTGGTTCCTGACCGATGCCGGCGCTCACGGAGCCCCCCACGACGGTCTGCGCGCCGGGGCGCTGGGCTGGTTGATGGCCCACGGCTCGGGCGTCGACGTCGACGCGGTGCGGATCACCGCGATCCCGCTGGGACTGAGCATCATCTGTGCCTGGACGGTGTGGCGGGTCGCCCACCGGCTCGGAGCGGCGATCTCGGGTCACGGACCGGACGCGGACCGGATCGCCGATGGTGAACGGGACTGGACGGTGCCGGCCGCTGGGTTGCTGTTCGCGACCGGCTACGTCGCGGTGACAGTGCTGACGACTTTCCTCGCCACCACCGCGGCAACCTCGCCGTCGGGAGCACGAGCCGTGCTGTGGGCGCTGTCGCTGATCGCGGTGGTGGGCGTGCCGGGTCTCGCCGTCGGATCCGGCCGGGCGGCCAACTGGGCAGCCCGACTGCCAGCGGCTGTCATGGCGACGCTGACCACGGGTTGGGCGATCCTGCGGACCTTCTGGTGGACCAGCGCGCTGGTGGTCGGTGTGGCGTTGCTCGTTAACTTCGGTACCGCGCTCAACGTGATGTCGCAGCTCGGGCTGGACGCCAAGGGGGCTGCGGTCTACTCGGTGGTCTCACTGCTGCTGGTTCCCAACGCGGTGCTGTTCGGCAGCGCCTACCTGGTCGGTCCCGGGTTCGCCGTCGGCGCCGGCACCCTGGTGACTCCGGGATCGGTGGTGCTCGGCCCGCTGCCGCTGTTCCCGTTGCTGGCGGCACTGCCCGATTCCGGATCCACCCCGGTGTGGACCTCGGGCCTGATCGCGGTCGCTCCGCTGCTGGCCGCGATCACGGTGGTCAGGATCCAGCGCCGGCTGTCGGTGCTGTCGGTGCCGTCGTGGGAGCAGGGTGCGTTGCGCGGCTGCGCCGCCGGGCTCGGCGCGGGGTTGGTGATCGGGCTGATGACCGCGCTGGCGGGGGGCTCGGTCGGACCAGGTAGGATGCAGACCGTCGGTCCGGACGCCTTCGACGTCGTCGTCCACGCGCTGGCCGCGTTCGGCTTCGGCGGCCTGATCGGCGGGCTGGCGATCACGCTGTGGCAGCGCCGCAGGCCGGACCCAGCGTCTGAACCTACCGGGGCCCGGCTGCCGATCGGGGAGCTCTCGGCACCGTAGAGTGCGGGCGTGCTCCCCTCCCGGCTGGTCGTGCTGTGCTCCGGGGTGGGCACCAACCTGCAGGCTTTGATCGACGCCTGCGAGGACCCGACGTACGGCGCCCAGGTGGTCGCCGTCGGCGCCGATCGCACAGGCACGATGGCCCAGGAACGCGCAGAACGGCACGGGATCGATTCGTTCGTCCACCGTGTCGAGGACTCCGCGGATCGCACCGCCTGGGACCGGGGATTGGCCGAGCGGGTGGCCGCGGCTGAGCCGGACCTGATCGTGCTGGCCGGCTTCATGAAGCTGGTCGGCCCGCACTTTCTCGTGCGGTTCGCCGGCCGGGTGGTCAACACCCACCCGGCGTTGTCGCCCTCTTTCCCGGGCATGCACGGTCCCGAGGAGGCGCTGGCCTACGGCGTTTGGGTGACCGGCTGCACGCTGTTCGTGGTCGACACCGGCGTCGACACCGGCCCGATCGTGGCCCAGCGCGGAGTGGAGGTCAGCGAGGACGACACCGCCGAGACCCTGCACGAACGGATCAAGTCGGCGGAGCGGACGATGCTCGTCGATGCTGTGGGCCGGATGGCTCGCGAGGGATTCACCCTCACTGACAGGAAGGTGCGTTTCGGCCAATGACCCAACCCGAGGATCAGCAAGAGGACCAGCCAGAGGGCCAGCAGCAGCTGCGGATCGAGATCAAGCGGGCGCTGGTCTCGGTCTACGACAAGGCCGGCCTCGACGAGCTAGCGCTCGGACTGCACGACGCGGGGGTGCGGTTGGTCTCCACCGGGGGGTCGGCGGCGCAGATCGAGTCGCTGGGAGTGCCGGTGACCCGGGTCGAGGAGCTGACCGGCTTCCCGGAGTGCCTGGACGGCCGGGTGAAGACGCTGCACCCGGCGGTGCACGCCGCGATCCTGGCCGACCGGCGCCTGGCCAGCCACCGTGAGCAGCTCGCCGATCTCGGCATCGAGGCCTTCGACCTGGTGATCTCCAACCTGTACCCCTTCACCGACACGGTGGCCTCGGGAGCGGGCGTGGACCAGTGCGTCGAGCAGATCGACATCGGTGGACCCTCGATGGTCCGAGCGGCTGCCAAGAACCATCCGTCGGTCGCGATCGTGACGTCTCCCGCCCGTTACGCCGAGGTGCTGGAGGCCGTCGGCAACGGGGGTTTCACCCTCGCCGAGCGGGCAGCGCTGGCCGCTGAGGCCTTCGTCCACACCGCGAGCTATGACCTGGCGGTGGCGTCGTGGATGGGCAACGTGCTGACCGACACTTCCCAGGGGAGCGGGTTCCCGGCCTGGATTGGCGGCACCTGGGACCGGGCCGCGACGCTGCGCTACGGCGAGAACCCGCACCAGCCCGCCGCGCTCTACGCCGATAACTCGTCCTCGGCTCGCGGTCTGGCGCAGGCCACCCAGCTCCACGGCAAGGCGATGTCCTACAACAACTACGTCGACGCCGATGCCGCGCGCCGGGCCGTGTACGACTTCGCGGGTCCTGCGGTGGCAATCATCAAGCACGCCAATCCTTGTGGCATCGCGCTCGGCGAGGACGTCGCCCAAGCCCATCGCCGCGCCCACGCGTGCGACCCGACGTCGGCCTTCGGCGGGGTGATCGCCACCAACGTCGAGGTCTCGGTCGAGATGGCCCATCAGGTGGGCGAGGTGTTCACCGAGGTGCTGGTCGCTCCGGGGTACGCCGCCGGCGCGGTCGAGATCCTGAGTGCGAAGAAGAACATCCGGCTGCTGCAGTGCGCGCCGTTGGCGGGCCCGGCAGCGGAATGGCGCCCAATCTCGGGCGGGCTCCTGGTCCAGCACCGCGACCTGGTCGATGCGGCCGGCGATGAACCGCAGTCCTGGACGCTGGTTGCAGGGGAGGGGGCCGACGAATCGCTGCTGGCTGATCTCGCCTTCGCCTGGACCGCCTGCCGGTCGGTGAAGTCGAACGCGATCCTGTTGGCCACAGGTGGGGCCTCGATCGGCGTCGGGATGGGGCAGGTCAACCGAGTGGACTCGGCGCGCCTGGCTGTGGCGCGGGCCGGTGACCGGGCGCGTGGGTCGGTGGCGGCCTCCGATGCGTTCTTCCCGTTCGCCGACGGGCTGTCGATCCTGCTGGACGCCGGGGTTCGCGCGGTGGTGCAGCCAGGGGGTTCGATGCGCGACGACGAGGTGGTGGCCGCAGCCGCTGCTGCCGGGGTCACGATGTATCTGACCGGCACCCGGCACTTCGCCCACTGAAATCAGTGCTGGGTGTCGCCCTTGACCAGAGCCGATCGAGTGCGAAGATGACGTCCGTGACTGCGCAGACACTCGACGGTGAAACCACGCTGAACCAGATCAAGGCCGAGCTGAAGGCCCGCGTCTCCAAAGTCCGCGAACGCGGAGTGGTGCCAGGTCTGGGCACCGTGCTGGTCGGTGACGACCCCGGATCGCGGTGGTATGTCGGCGCCAAGCACCGCGACTGCGCCGAGATCGGGATCGCCTCGCTGCGCCACGACCTGCCGGCGACCGCTACCCAGGCCGAGGTCGAGGCCGTCATCGACGATCTGAACGCCGACCCTGCCTGCACCGGGTTCCTGGTGCAGCAGCCGACCGGCCTGGATGAGTTCGCGCTGGTGTCGCGGGTCGACCCCGACAAGGACGTCGACGGATTGCACCCGGTGAACCTCGGCCGGCTCGTGCTCGGCGAGCCCGGCCTGCTGCCCTGCACCCCGGTCGGCTCGATCGAGCTGCTGCGTCGCCACGGTGTGCAGATCGCCGGCGCCGAGGTGGTCGTCGTCGGACGCGGGCTGACGGTCGGTCGTCCGCTGGGCCTGATCCTGACCCGCCGCTCGGAGAATGCCACCGTCACCTTGTGCCACACCGGCACCGTCGACCTGGCCGCGCACGTGCGTCGGGCTGACATCGTGATCGCTGCCGCGGGAGTGCCCGGCATCATCTCCGGCGACATGGTCAAGCCCGGTGCCGCCGTCCTCGACGTTGGCGTGTCTCGCCGCGACGGTGCGATCGCCGGGGACGTCGCCGAGGACGTCTGGGAGGTGGCGGGCTGGGTCTCGCCCAACCCGCGGGGAGTCGGTCCGATGACGCGCGCGATGCTGCTGTCCAACATCGTCGACATCGCCGAACGGGCCACGAGCTGACCTTGGACGACGCCGATCATCCCCTCGCCCCGCCCGACGACGTACCTCCCGTCTCGGCGGAGCGACTCGTCGACGGGCACCTGCCCGAGGCGCGGGTCCGGGGAGAGCTGTCGGATCCAGCCGATGGTGTGGACACGTCTGCAGACGAGCCGCGCCGCTATCCGTCGACGTTGGGGGGCGCCTTCTACCTGCTGGTGCTGGCCACCTCGGCCGTCGCCCTGGGCATCGTGGTGTGGGGGCAGTGGCGCACCGGGATCCGGGTCGCCGGCACTGCGCTGGTTCTCGCCGCCCTGGTGCGGCTGATCATGCCCAGCAAGGACGCCGGGATGCTGGCGGTGCGCAGCAAGGTTCTCGACGCGGTGATGCTCGGCGGTGTCGGCGCGGCCTTCTTCTTCCTGACCGCGACCATCCCGAACCAACCCGGCTGACCGGGACTCAGATCAGACCGAGTTCCGTGACCGCGTCGCGCTCCTCGGCGAGCTCGGCTACCGAGGCATCGATGCGGGACCGGGAGAAGTCATCGATGTCGAGTCCCTCGACGATCTTCCAGTCGCCACCGGCGGTAGTGACCGGGAAGGACGAGATCAACCCCTCGGGCACGTCGTAGGAGCCGTCGGACACGACCGCCATCGAGACCCAGTCGTCCTCGGCGCTGCCGAGCAGCCAGTCCCGGGCGGCATCGACGGTCGCGGAGGCGGCGGAGGCGGCCGAGGAGGAGCCGCGGGCCTCGATGATCGCCGCGCCTCGCTTGGCGACCGTGGGGATGAAGGTGTCCTCGATCCAGGACTGGTCGCCCACCGTCTCGGCGGCGTTGCGTCCTGCGACCTCCGCGTGGAAGAGGTCGGGATATTGGGTCGCAGAGTGGTTGCCCCAGATCGTCATCTTCTTGATCTCGGTCACGCTCGCGCCGGTCTTGGTCGCCAGCTGCGAGATCGCCCGGTTGTGGTCCAGGCGGGTCAGCGCCGAGAACCGCTCCTGGGGGATGTCGGGGGCATTGGTCATCGCGATCAGCGCGTTGGTGTTCGCCGGGTTCCCGGTGACGCCGATCCGGACGTCGTCGGCCGCGGACTCGTTGAGGGCCTTGCCCTGGGCGGTGAAGATGGCGCCGTTGGCCTCGAGCAGGTCGCTACGCTCCATGCCCGGTCCGCGCGGGCGGGCGCCGACCAGCAGCGCCAGGTTGACCCCGTCGAAGATCTGGTGAGGGTCATGACCGATCTCGACCCCGGCCAGCGTGGGGAAGGCGCAGTCGTCGAGCTCCATGACAACACCCTCGAGAGCCTTCAGGGCCGGCTCGATCTCCAGCAGGCGCAATTCGATGGGGCGATCGGAGCCGAGCAGCGAACCGCTGGCGAGACGGAACAGCAGGCTGTAGCCGATCTGGCCGGCTGCACCGGTCACGGCGATCTTCAAGGGTGTGGTGCTCACGGACTTGCTCCTCAGACGTGGGCGGGCACGGGCTAGTGGATATCGAACCTAGCAGCGGGCTGCCGAACCGACCGCAGGGGAGGTGAGCGATGATGGGCCGATGAGACGAGCTCGCTGCCTGGCGGTGCTCGCCTCGACCGTGATCTGGTTGTCGGCCTGCGGATCTGCTCCCGGAACGACCGATCCAACCGGCGTCGACGGACTCCAGATCCCGGCACCGGCGCTTGATCCGGGCGATTTCGTGGACGTCGTCGACAACCCCTACTTCCCGCTGACCCCGGGCTCGCAATGGACCTACACCAGCAGCGACGGGAGCCGGACCACGACGGTGCAGGTGGCGCAGGAGCGACGCGAGATCGAGGGGATCAGCGCGACGGTGGTGCAGACCCAGCCGGCTGGCCGGGACGCTTCACCGGCCGAGCAGACCGAGGACTG
>JBBPYJ010000077.1:0-3151 GCA_038200025.1 Propionibacteriales bacterium
CCACTCAGAGTCTGCAGGCAAGGAATCCGAGCGCGACGCTGGCTCGTCCAGTGGTGGTGACTATGACGAGGTCGAGACCAAATCGGCCGGCGAGCGCGCCGACGCGGTCTCCGCAGGCAGCAACCGCAACCAATGGATCGGCCTGGCAGCCGGCCTGGTGGTAGCGCTGGTCGTCTATCTGGCGATGCCCGACGACGTGGGGCACCCTGCCAAGCTCACTGCCGCGACGGCGCTGCTGATGGGCATCTGGTGGATGACCGAGGCGATCCCGATCGCGGCAACCGCACTGCTGCCACTGATCATCTTCCCGGTCTTCAACTCCGACGTCGCGATGGGCGACGTCGGGGCGTCGTACGGCGCCGACATCATCTTCTTGTTCATGGGCGGCTTCCTGCTGGCGCTGGCGATGCAGCGGTGGAACCTGCACCGGCGGATCGCACTGGTGACGGTGCGGGCAGTGGGCACCAAACCCGTGATGGTGATCGGTGGGTTCATGATCGCCACCGCGTTCTTGAGCATGTGGGTCTCCAACACCGCCACGGCGGTGATGATGCTGCCGATTGGGGTCTCGGTATTGGTGCTGGTGGCCAGCCTGGATCAGGACGCCCCAACCGATGGGGCCGGCCCAGACGAAAGGGTCGACGTGCACGAGATACTGCACAAGACCAACTTCGGCACCGCAATGATGCTCGGAATCGCCTACGCCGCCTCGATCGGCTCGCTGGCCACGATCATCGGCACCCCGCCCAACACCCTGCTGGTGGGTTATCTGAAAGAGGAACAGGGGATCGACATCGGCTTCGGTCAGTGGATGATCGCCGGGCTCCCGCTGGCCGCGGTGTTCCTGGTGATCACCTGGTATTTGCTCACCCACGTGCTGTTCAAGCCCGAGATGGACCAGATCCCCGGCGGCCGTGAGCTCATCGACGACGAGATCGCCAAGCTGGGCGTCTTCTCCCAGGGCGAGATCCGAGTCGGGGTGATGTTCGTCGCCGCCGCGGTGAGCTGGGTCTCGGTCCCGCTGATCTGGGACGACCCGATCGTCTCCGACGCCGGGATCGCGATGATCGTGGGGGTACTGCTGTTCTTGCTGCCGGCCGGGGCTGCGCGCGGCGTCCGGTTGTTGGATTGGGAGACCGCGATCCGGCTGCCATGGGGAGTGCTGCTGCTCTTCGGAGGGGGACTGGCGCTGTCGAGTCAGTTCAGCAGCAGCGGGCTGACCGAATACATCGGCAAGCAGGCCGAGAGGCTCGGTAGTGTGCCCGTCGTGCTGTTGATCGTCCTGGTTACTGCCGGGGTGATCTTCCTGACCGAGCTGACCAGCAACACCGCGACGGCGGCGACCTTCCTGCCGGTCGCCGGCGGCGTCGCACTGGGGTTGGACCTGGATCCGCTGCTGCTGACGATCCCGGTCGCGCTGGCCGCCAGCTGCGCGTTCATGCTGCCGGTGGCCACTCCGCCCAACGCCGTCGCCTACGGCTCGGGCTACGTCACGATCGCGAACATGGTCAAGGGCGGGATCTGGTTGAACCTGATCGGTATCGTGCTGATCACCGCCACCACCTTCACGTTGATGACCTGGGCGCTCGGTATCAACGTGTGACCTAGTTCCGCGGGCGGTCAGCCCCGCCGGGGCGTGATCGTCAAGCGTCGAAGGCGATCGACGCTAGAGCATGGCTCTCCCAGTCTGGGTTCAGGTGCGGAGGTTGATCCTGGTCTTCCGGTCTCCTGCGGTGCCGGCTGGGGTGCCGACCCGGGTGGTGATGGCGTGGGGGTCGTGGAAGAGGGTGTGGTGTCTTGGGCAGAGGAGTCGGCCGTTGGCGAGGTCGGTGACGCCGTTGGGGACCCAGGGGTTGTCGTGGTGGGCGTGGCAGACCGCGGGTGGGCGGTCGCAGCCGTCCACGGTGCAGCCGTGGGGATCAGCCCGGCCTGGCAGACCAGGCGACGCGCGAGGGGTCCGCTGATGCGTTGACCGGTGTCCAACGACGCTGCTGCGAGGCCGTTTCTGAGTGACTTCAGGCTCATGGTGACCACGACGGTCGCGGCGACTCCGCCGCCGGTCTTGGGCAGGGTGTGGCGTGAGTGGGACTCGATGTGGTCTCCGAACCCCAGCCCCATCCGGTGCGGCAACGGCTTGGACCGGTTGCCGGCTCCCGAGTCTGCGCCGGCGCCGGCAGCCGGGTCGGTTCCGGTGACTGGGTCGGTTCCGGTGACTGGGTCGGACCCGGACTTGTTGCCTTGATCTTCCTTCTGCGCGTGAACCAGCGCTTGGAGGGCTTTGTCGAGCATCACCGCGTGCAGGACCGAGATCGTGAACCGGCCGTTGACCTTGCCGTGCCCGTCGGGTTCATCGTGAACCTCGCGGCTGCTTCGGCGTCGCGTTCTTGCTGATCTAGGACCCGGGCCTCGTGGGCTTCGCCGACCTCGGGCGCGACCACGTCCAGGACCCGATCGGCCATCACCCGCAAGGCCCGGGCGTCGAACTGTGTGGCCTGGTCGACCAGGTACTTCTCGGCCTGGTCCCGGGTGGCGTCGTGGACCAGATCGTCGGGCGACGCCGCGACCCCGTCGCAGATGACCGCTGCCTGGTCGGCGTACAGCCGCCCCTGGGACAGCGCCGCTGCCACCAGCGGCCGATCAGACAGCGCGGTCGCGGTCTTGGTCAACCTCCGGGTCTCGGCCCGGGTCCGGTGCGTCGCGACCGCCCACCAGTTCGCCGTGGAGGTCGCCTCCGCCCGCAGAGCCAGGTCTCGGCTGTGGGCTTCGGCCATGATCTCGAGCTCACCGGACACCAACCGGGCTTGCGCGCCAGCGAGGATCGGCGACAGGTCCGCGACCTGGGAGTCCTGCAGCGTCCAGGGCCTCGAGCCCACCTGGTCGTTGAAGACCTCGATCGCCGAGAGCAGATCCGACACGGCAGGCGGCAACCACCCCAAGGGTCTGCGCGCTGTCCGTGCGCTCCATGACTGGATCCTCCCAGGGACCACCGACACCCACCGGCCGAAAACAGCCCTCATCGACCGTCTTAGTACGTGTTTAGAAAGTGGGTTCGGGCGGTGATGTGGGCTGCCATGGTCGTCGGCCCGGTGAGGGTGCGAGTCGGCGGGTCATGAGGCCGATCATGGTCCACTTGACCATGGCCTCGGCATGC
>JBBPYJ010000078.1:0-7549 GCA_038200025.1 Propionibacteriales bacterium
CACCACGGCGGCAGTGGGCGTCGATCATGTCGCGCTCCACCGAGCCGGGCTCGGCCATCGACAACCAGACGACCTCGCCCGAGCACTTGCGACGCAGCGCCCGCACCAATGGGTCGTCGGCGTTGAGTACGGCGTGCCCGTCGCGAGGCACCGCCTCGACGACGACGGCCTTCACGTTGGCGAGCTGCTCGACGGTGTCGATGCCGCGCAGACCCAGGTGGTCGGGCGCGACGTTGAGGACGACGGCGACGTCGTTGCGCTCGTAGCCCAGGCCCTCGCGCAGGATCCCGCCGCGGGCCACCTCGAAGACCGCGAAGTCCACTCGCGGGTTCTGCAGCACCATTCGGGCCGACCGTGGACCCGAGGCATCGGCGCGGATCAACAGCCGCTCGTCGATGACCACACCATCGGTCGAGGTCATGCCGACCTTGCGACCCAGGCCCTTGAAGATGTGGGAGATCATCCGAGACGTCGTGGTCTTGCCGTTGGTGCCAGTGACCGCCACGATCGGGATCCGCGAGGGGGCGCCCGGTGGGAAGAGCATGTCGACCACGGGCTTGGAGATGAACTGCGGATCTCCGATGGTCGGGTGGGTGTGCATCCGGAACCCGGGGGCGGCGTTGACCTCGCAGATCGCCCCGCCGGTCTCGCGGACCGGCTCGGTGATGTCGGGGCAGATGAAGTCGATGCCGGCGATGTCCAGCCCGATCATCCGCGCGGCTTCCTCGGCGATCTCGATGTTCTCCGGGTGCGCCTCGAAGGTCCGGTCGATCGAGATGCCGCCGGTGGACATGTTGCCGGTCAGGGTCAGCAGCACCTGCTCGCCGGGCTGGGGGACCGACTCCAGAGTGTGCCCCTGGCTGCTGAGCAACTGCTCGGCGGCTTTGTCGATCTTGATCCGGGTCAGCACCTTCTCGTGTCCCACCCCGCGGCGGGAATCGGCGTTGGTGAGGTCCACCAGCTCTGTGACCGTCGAGGTGCCGTCGCCGACGACGTGGGCCGGCACTCGCTCGGCCACCGCAGCCAGGTGCCCGTCGATGATCAGGCAGCGATAGTCCTTGCCGGTGATGTGCGACTCGACGATCACCACACCACGCCGCGACTGATCCTTGGCGATGACGTAGGCCTCGCGCACGGCTGCCTCATCGGTCAGGTCGAGGCAGACCCCACGCCCGTGGTTTCCGTCCAGCGGCTTCACCACGACCGGGTACCCGATCCGGCGAGCCACGCTGACCGCCTGGTCGGGAGTGCGCACCGACTTCTGCTTGGGCACCGGCAGACCGGCGGCGCCCAGCAAACGGGTGGTGAGGTCCTTGTCGGAGGCGATGTCGACTGCGATCGCTGCGGTCTCTGAGGTCATGGTCGCGCGAATCCGCTTGGCGTGCACGCCCTGGCCCAGTTGGACCAGAGATGCCTGGTTGAGCCGGATCCAGGGGATGTCGCGAGAGACGGCCTCGTCGACGATCGCCTGCGTGGACGGTCCGAACGCGGTCCGCTCGGCGCGGCGGATGTAGCCCTCGAGCTCCTCGTCCCAGTCGAAGTCCGGGTCCACCCGAACGAGGTGATTGATCAACCGGACCGCCAGTCCCGCGGCGGCCAGCGCGACGTTCTCGTCGACGTAGCCGAACACGACGTTGTAGACACCGTCGCTGCCCTTGACCTGGCGGGTCTTGCCACGGCGTACGTCGTGCCCCACGACCTGCTGGAGCGCGAGCGCGCAGTGCTCGGCGACGTGGCCCACCCAGGTGCCCTCGTAGAGTCGCTCGACGAAGCCGCCGCGGCGTCCTCTCGAGCAGGTGTGATCGCGGAGCCCGGGCAGCATCTGGAGCAGGCTTTCGGTGAACGACGGCAGGTTGTTGGTCGGGAACCCCTCTAGCGACCCGAGATCGACGACGAGGTGGATCGCCTTCTCGTAGGACCAGATGTTCGCGCCGCGATAGACGCGGGTCTCGACGATGGCCAGGTCTGGCGAAGGGTTCATTGCGGGGCTCCAGTGTCGGGTGTGCGGGTCCGGTTGCGATTGCGGGCCAGGCGACGCCGCAGGGCGCCGGGGGACTTGTCGGCGGCGGCGACGTCGCGGGCCAGCTGCCGCAGGTCGCGTTGGGCCTCGGCGATCTCGGCGGCGTCCTCGGCGGTGACCTGCGGGGTCTCGGGGATCAGTTCTCGGTTGGTCAGGTCGAACGCCGATCCGGCAGGGAGCATGTGCAGCTGTACGCCGCTGGCCAGCAGCGGCGACGAACGTGCCGCCTCGTAGGCGTTGGTGACCATCTGGGCAGGGTCGAACAGCGTCACCGCACCCTTGCCGGAGACACGCAGCACCTCGCGGTCCTCCTCGACGGTCACGGTGGCACAGGTGTTCTCGTCGACGCCGATGCCGAGCAACTGCGGGGCCTGGGCCACGATCATCAGCAGCCGCCCGTAGCGGTTGCGCTGGTCGAAGTGCTGATCGACGACCGCCGACTCGAGCAGTCCGAGACCGGCGGCGACCTGGGTCATCCGCTGTTTGGGGGTTGCTCCACCGACCCCGAACGCGACCATGTGCGAGGACTGGATGCTGGCTCCTGCCGAAGTGCCGGCGATCACCACCCCACGGGCGCGGGCAGCCACGATCGCATCACCCAACGGGGTGCCGCACAAGATCGCGGACAGCTTGAGCTGGTTGCCACCGGTCATAAACACCCCGGTCGCGTTGTCCAGCTTCTCCACTAGCTCCGGGTCGTGGGCGTCCGCGCGGGACTCGGGTCGCAACGGCACCACCTCACTGGCACCGAGGCGGGCGAAGACTGCCTGGTAAACCTCCACCACCTCATCCTCGAGTGACGAAGCGGTGGGAACCAGGGCGACCCGAGCCTCGGGGCCACCGCTGGCGGCGACGAAGTCCTTCAGGATGGTCGGCTTGCGCAGCTTGTCCTCGGCACCCCCGATGATCATCAGGGGTCCCGGTTGCACCTCGCCTTCGGGGGGGCCAGGTTGACCCTGCGGGGGGCCCTCTCGGTCGCCGGGAAGGGGCGTCGCGGCCGGTTCGAGCATGACAGGCAGGCTAGCCGGTGTCACAGTGTCCCTGTGCACGAGTCTTCGATGAGAGATGGCGAACGGCTGCTCGCGGTCATGCGGCATGCCAAGGCCGAGGGTTTCGACCGGCCCGACAACGAGCGGGAGCTGGCATCGCGAGGGGTCGACGACGCCCGAGCGACCGGCCGCTGGTGTGCCAGTGAGGGCCTGGTGCCCGACGGTGCGCTGATCTCGGCTGCCGAACGCACCCGGGAGACCTGGCGGGAGCTGTCGGGGGCCGCCCAGTGGAGTTCAGCGCCGGGTTGGGAGCCGCACTTCAGTCAAGCGCTCTACACCGCCGGCCCAGAGACCGCCCTGGACCTGATCCGCGAGACTCCTGAGCAGACTCAGGCGCTGTGGGTGATCGGCCACAACCCGACGATGTCCTTCCTGGCCGCGATCCTCGATGACGGATCGCAGGACACCCCGAAGCAACTGACCACCGGATTCCCCACCTGCGCGGTCGCGCTCTTCGCCTTCGCCGGCAGCTGGGCCGACCTGGCCCAGGGTTCGTGCAGGCTGGTCGGCTTTCACGCGCCCGGATGACCCCTGCTGGCTCCCGGTCCTACGTCGGGGTCACGGCAGCTGAGTCCCGGGGGTGATGCCGGCCTCGGCGTCGGCCGCCTCGATCTCCTCACTGGAGATGCCCAGGAGGTAGAGGATCGTGTCGAGGTAGGGGACGTTCACTGCGGTGTCGGCGGCGTCGCGAACGATCGGCTTGGCGTTGTAGGCGATGCCCAGTCCAGCGGCGTTGAGCATGTCCAGGTCGTTGGCGCCGTCCCCCACCGCGATCACCGACCCGACTTCCACCCCCACCTGGGCGGCGAAGTCGCGCAACGCCTCGGCTTTGCCGGCCCGGTCGATCACCGGACCGAGGATGCGCCCGGTCAGCTTGCCGTCGACGATCTCCAGCTCGTTGGCACGCGAGAAGTGGATCTTCAGGTCCTCGGCCAGCCGCTCGGTGATCTGGCTGAACCCTCCGGAGACGATCGCGAACCGATAGCCGAGCCGACGCAGGGTCCGCACCATGGTCCGTGCGCCCGGGGTGACCACGATCTCGTCGTACACGGTGTCCAGGACCGCCGCGTCGAGCCCCGCCAGCAGCGCGACCCGCTCGCGCAGCGACTGCTCGAAGTCGACCTCGCCACGCATCGCCGACTCGGTAACGCCGGCGACCTGACGCTCCACGCCCGCGTGCGCCGCCAGCATCTGGATCACTTCACCCTGGATCAAGGTGGAGTCCACGTCCAGGACGATCAGCCGCATCCCACGACGCAGCAGGTTGGCCGGTTGGACGGCGATGTCGACGCCCAACCGCGCGCTCTCCACCGACAGCGCGGCCCGCAACCGATCGGGGGCTGCCCCCGAGACGTGCATGTCGATCGCGGTGACCGGGTGGCGCGCCATCCGCTCGATCCGGTCGATGTTCGCGCCGCTGTCGGCGATCCGCCCGGCTACCGCTGAGACAGCGGAGGCCTTCAGCGGGGAGCCGATCATGGTCACGTGAGCCCGACCCAGCGATTCGCCCGACGGGTGGCTCGGCCGACACTGCTCGGTCTCCGCCGAGCCCCGCACCACCTCAACGCGCATCCCCAGTGAGTCAGCGGTGGCCTCGACGGCGGCCTGCAGCTTCTTCCAGTCCCGCGGCGCGGAGACGAGCACGCCGAGCACCAGCCAACCGCGCAGCACGATCTGCTCGATGTCGAGGACCTCGACGCCGGCTCGACCCAGGGTCCCCAACACCGTGGAGGTGACGCCAGGTCGATCCAGCCCGGTCAGGCTGATCAGCAAGGTGCTGGGCGGGGAGTGGTGCGGATCGGTAGTGGTCATCGCGAGTCGAGGATATCGGTCTGGTCAGTTCAGGGTCGGTCTGGCGGCCAGGCATCGGCCGAGCAGGCGGCCACCAGAGCGCGTCGACCCGCCCGCTCCAAGGGTGCCAGCGCCGTCCGACGTCCGTGGATCTGCGACGCCGACACCGCGGCCCCGTCGTCGGTAAGCGCCAGATCGACGATCCGCACCGCACGCAGGGCGCCGGCCGCCAGCTGGCCACAGCGCGGGGGCACCCCGGGCGGGGGCGCCTCCAGGAAAGGGCGCCGCAGATCCATCAGCTCGTCGGCCAGCTCGGGTCGCCAGCGCCCTACATCCAGGTCCGCGAGTGCCGCGGCGGTGCTGGACCACGCGGCGCGCAGGGCCCGGTCGGCCTCGTCCAGATCGTCGAGCTGACGTGGAGCGGCGCTTACGCGCTGCCAGATCACGGCTCCATCGTCCGCTGTCTCGGGGAGAAGTCCCACGCCGACCTCGGGGAAGAGCAGCGCCGACCGGGCTGCGAGAGCCCGGGTGTTGAGATCTGCCGGCCCGCCGAGTCCCACCGGGTCGCCGTCGACGGGCAGCGCCAGCCCGGCGCCGGTCGCCCCTGCGCGGCGTACCTCCACCAGCAGGTCCAGCCACCCGCCCTCCACCCGCAGGCCGGCAACGGCGTCGAGGAGTAGATCGGCCGGTGCCAGACCGCGCAGCCACGACGTGCACCACCACGCGGCAAGTCCGGCATCGGGCAGGCTGGTCGTCACGGCAAGTGACGCTACCCGCGCCCACGAGCGCGGGCCGCCCTGGTCTGACTAGGCTGGGCGCATGGTCGCCGTTCTCGAGTTCGCCGATGTGTCGGTACGACGCGACCAGGCCACGCTGTTGGACGCGGTGTCCTGGCGGGTCGAGGAGGACCACCGCTGGGTGATCCTGGGCCCCAATGGTGCGGGGAAGACCACCCTCCTCCAGATTGCGGCCGGTTATCTGCACCCCAGTTCGGGTCTGGTCGAGGTGTTGGGCGAGCTCATCGGTGCGGTGGACGTGTTCGAGCTGCGCCCGCGCATCGGACTCACCTCGGCCACGCTGGCCGATCGGATCCCGCGCCAGGAGAGGGTGCGAGACGTGGTCGTCTCGGCGGGGTACGCCGTGGTAGGGCGCTGGCGAGAGCAGTACGACGATCTCGATCACGCTCGTGCCGACGAGCTTCTCGTCGAGGTAGGGGCGTCGCAACTCGCCGACCGCACCTTCGGAACCCTCTCCGAGGGCGAGCGCAAGCGGGTGCAGGTCGCCCGTGCACTGATGACCGACCCGGAGCTGCTGCTGCTGGACGAGCCTGCGGCGGGGCTCGATCTCGGTGGGCGTGAGGATCTGGTGTCCACCCTGTCCAACCTGGCCCGTGACCAGACCAGCCCGGCCACCGTCCTGGTCTCCCATCACGTCGAGGAGATCCCGCCGGGTTTCACCCACGCGATGCTGTTGCGTTCGGGACGGGTGATGGCTGCCGGACCGTTGGAAGAGGTGGTCGGCGAGGCGGCGCTGTCGGCCACCTTCGAGATGCCGCTGACCGTCACCTGTGCAGACGGTCGCTGGACCGCACGTCGGCGCAACGGCCACCGTGCAGGCGCGAGATAGGGTCTGGTCATGGACTGGTTCCGAGACAACGCGTGGGAGACCTGGTTGGGTCTGACCGTGCTGCTCGGGGTCACCGAGCTGATCGGGATGGACCTGATCCTGCTGATGCTGGCCGCCGGTGCGTTCGTCGGGTTCGTCACCGCGATCATCGGACTCCCCGTCGCGGCGCAATTCCTGGTGGCCGCGGGCGCCTCGGTTGCCATGCTCGCCCTGCTCCGCCCCAACCTGATCAAGCGGCTGCACGGCGGCCCGGAACTGCGGCTGGGGCACGGCAAGCTGGTAGGCGAGCAAGCGCTGGTCACTCAGGAAGTGTCCGCCCTGAGTCCCGGACGCGTGCGCCTGGGCGGCGAGATCTGGTCGGCACAGCCGTACGACGAGAGCCTGACCATTGCCCAGGGAGAGCACGTCGAGGTGTTCGAGATCCGTGGCGCCACCGCCTACGTGCATCCGATCGCGACCCTCGAACCCTGAGCGGACAGCTCACCTTCTCTGCACCACCCGATAGGAGCTCAAATGCCCTCACCACTTCTCATCCTGTTCGCCCTGCTGCTCGTCTTCCTCGTCCTCGGGCTGTCCAAGACGATCCGCATCATCCCGCAGGCCCGAGCCGGGATCGTCGAACGATTCGGCAAGTACAAGGAGTCGCTGCCTGCCGGTCTGAACGTCGTGGTCCCGTTCGTCGACCGGGTGCGCTACATGATCGACCTGCGCGAGCAGGTGGTGAGCTTCCCGCCGCAGCCGGTGATCACTGAGGACAACCTGGTGGTCTCCATCGACACCGTCATCTACTTCCAGGTCACCGACCCGGTCTCGGCGACCTACGAGATCGCCAACTACATCCAGGCCATCGAGCAGCTGACCATGACCACCCTGCGCAACATCGTCGGTGGCATCGATCTCGAGGCCACCCTGACCAGCCGGGACCAGATCAACTCCGGTCTGCGCGGGGTACTCGACGAGGCCACCGGCAAGTGGGGCATCCGGGTCAACCGGGTCGAGCTCAAGGGCATCGACCCGCCGCCCTCGATCAAGGACTCGATGGAGAAGCAGATGCGCGCCGACC
>JBBPYJ010000079.1:0-4741 GCA_038200025.1 Propionibacteriales bacterium
CCGTCGACGGGACGGACGCTGCCGGACCGCTACATCGAGGGCGCCTGCCCGATCTGTGCGTACGCCGAGGCGCGCGGCGACCAGTGCGACCACTGCGGCAACCAGCTCGACGCCGCCGATTTGTTGGACCCGCGCAGCAAGATCAACGGGGAGACCCCGAAGTTCATCGAGACCCAGCACTTCTTCCTCGACCTCCCCGCGCTGGCGCAAGCGCTGGGGGAGTGGCTCGAGGAGCGGGCCGCGAGTGGCACCTGGCGTCCCAACGTCATCAACTTCTCCAAGAACATCCTCGAGGAGATCCGGCCGCGGGCGATGACCCGCGACATCGACTGGGGGATCCCGGTCCCGCTGGACGGTTGGCGCGACCAACCCAAGCGGCTCTACGTGTGGTTCGACGCGGTGATCGGCTATCTGTCGGCGTCGATCGAGTGGGCGCGGCGGCTGGCCGAGGCCGACGGTGGCAGCCCGGACCGTTGGCAGCAGTGGTGGACCGATCCCGAGGCGTTGTCCTACTACTTCATGGGCAAGGACAACATCGTCTTCCACTCCCAGATCTGGCCGGCCGAGCTGTTGGCCTATAACGGTGAGGGCGACAATGCTGACAACGGGGGCGGGGAGCCGGGTCGGTTCGGCCGGTTGAATCTGCCGACCGAGGTGGTGTCGTCGGAGTTCCTGACGATGGAGAGCAAGCAGTTCTCCACCAGCCGGGGCCACGTGATCCTGGTCGGCGACATGCTGTCGCGCTACCAGCCCGACGCGCTTCGCTACTTCATCTGTGCGGCGGGGCCGGAGACCTCGGACTCTGACTTCACCTGGGCCGACTTCGTGCAGCGCAACAACTCAGAGCTGGTCGCCGGCTGGGGCAACCTGGTGAACCGGACGGCGACGATGATCGCCAAGAGCTTCGGTGAGATCCCGGCGGCTGGTGCGCTCGAGCCGGTCGACGAGGCAGTGCTAAGTGTCGTGCGCGGTGCCTTCGACTCGGTCGGGGGACTGCTCGGGCAGCACCGTCAACGCGCCGCGATCGCCGAGGCGATGCGGGTCGTCGGCGAGGTGAACAAATACCTCACGGTCACCGAGCCCTACAAGATGAAGGACGAGTCTCAGCGCGATCGGCTGGGCACCGTCCTGAACACCGCGGCCCAGTGCGTCCTGGACTGCAACACCCTGCTGGCGCCCTTCCTGCCGTTCTCCGCCAACGCCGTGTGGACGACGTACGGCGGGGACGGGGTCTTGATGCCGATGCCGCGCATCGACCACGTCCAGGACCTGGACCCGGGCTCGGGGGCCGGTCTGGACACCTACCCGATCATCACCGGCGACTACTCCGGCACACCGGTATGGGCCAGTCGACCGGTCGAGGTCGGCGCCACGGTCAGCAAGCCAACGCCGATCTTCACCAAGCTGGACCCCTCGGTCGTCGACGACGAGCTGGCCCGGCTGAGGTGACCGACTACGACACGGCGCCGTTGATGGTGATCTCGTCGAGTCCGTAGGGCTCGAGGGAGTAGTCGCGAAGCAGGTCACCGTAGGTGCCGTCCGCGAGCAGACCCTCCAGCGAGGTCCGGATGTCGGCGGTCAGGGCCGCGCGCCTCGGATCGACGGCGATGCCGTAGGTACTGGTGTCGAAGGGCTCCCCGATGAGGGTGTACGCCCCCGGGGAGCGACTCCTCTGGTAGCTCAGCAGCACCCCGCCCAGCATGGCGGCGTTGGCCCCGGCCCGGTCCAGAAGGCCGATGGCGTCGGAGACCTTCTGGAACTCCAGGGAGGCCACTTTCTCGCCGGGGTGGCAGTGGTCCTTGGACCAGGTGTCGATGGCATCCGGGTAGACCGTCGCGCGGACCGTGACGACCGTCGTGCCGCAGACGTCGACGATGTCCTCGTCGCCTGAGCTGCGATCGCTGGTGGTGAAGAACTGGAGCTCGTCGTGGAGGTAGTCGATGAAGGTCAACGACCGCTGGCGGGCCGCGGTGTCGACGATGCCTGCGATCGCGAGGTCGATCTCGCCCCTCATCAGGGAGCTCGGCAGCAGCCCGAACTCCATCTCGCGCCAGTCGATCTTCAACCCGAGGTCGTCCGCGACGGCCTGGGTCAACTCGATGTCGAAACCGGTCAGGTCCCCGGTGTCCGGATCGAGGTATTCCAGGGGCGGGTGGTCCAGGGTGTAGCCGACGAACAGGGTGGCCGGCTCGGCTTTCGACGCGGGGGGTCCGCGCTCTCCGCTGCAGGCGGTCGCGGTGAACAGTGCGAGCAGGGCGACCGACACCACCAGCGGTGCGGTCCCGCGCTCGCGTTTCATCCGCAGTCAGCGGCGACCGGACGTGGCGGCGTTGGCCGCGACCCTTTCCACGTCCGGATGTAAGGCGACGGCGTTGATGACCACCGAGAAGACCAGGAACGCGATCGCCCAGTCCGGCTGCCCGGCGGCCCAGAGGGCGACCGTGGCCAGACCGAAGACGAGGGCCTTGACCAGGGGTCGGGCGATCGGACCGGCGAGCGGGGCCTGGGGTGAGGCGAAGGTCCACCAGGCGGCGACGAACATGGTCACCAGTGCGGCCGCCAGGAGTCGGTCGCCAGCGTGGATCCCGTAGATCCAGGCTGCGACACCGGCCAGCAGCTCGTCGACGAAGACCAGCGCGAGGATGATGGTGCCGGCACGGTCAGAGAAGGTGGTCACGTTGCCAAGCCTGTCACGACTCGCCCTCGTCAAGATCCCGGCCGCAAGATCGCCGACAGTGTCAGGCTGTGCCCATGGTGAGTGAGACCGATTCAGCCGAGGTGATCCGGACACGAGCAGAGATGACTGCCGAGGCGGTGGCAGACGCCCAGGCAGGAACAGGGCCGGGTCTGGCCCGGGTGGCAGATCTCGACGCTGCCGGGGTGCCGTGCCGGCTCTACGAGCCGGCGCCGACCAGCGGGGTGCTGGTCTACTTCCACGGCGGGGGCTTCGTCTACGGCGATCTCGACACCCACGATGTGCACTGCCGAAGGGTCGCGGCGCAGACCGGGTGGTCGGTGCTCGCGGTGCACTACCGCCGGGCGCCGGAGCAACCGTTCCCGGCGGCGGTCGAGGATGCCGAGACGGTCGCGCAGTGGCTGATTGGCGGACCAGCCGTGCTCGGTGACCCCGCGCGCCTGGTCGTAGGCGGCGATTCGGCCGGCGCCAACCTCGCGCTTGGGGTCGCCCTGCGGCACCGCGACCTCTTCGGTGCCCAAGTGCTGGTCTACCCGTTCCTGGATCCGTCGTGCGCGTCGTACGACACCGCGATCACCAACCCGGACTTCGACATCGAGGCGCTGGCCTGGTTCTGGAAGCTGTACGTCGGCGACACCGACCTGGGGGATGTGGAATTGGATCCGCTAGCCGCACGAGACTTCGAAGGGCTGCCGCGCACCCTGGTCCAGCTGGGTGCGCTCGACGTGCTCACCACCACCGGGGAGCGACTCGTCGAGCGGCTGCGCAACGACCAGGTCGAGGTGGAGTCGATCACCTATCCCGGGGTCGGCCACGGGTTCTGGCGTCATGACGACAACGACCAGCACGCTCCCGCGCTGGCCGACCTCACCGGTTTCCTGGGTTGAGATAGGTCGGTTGAGATGACCCGCCCGCACATCGCCGGACTCGTGGAGGACCGGTGGAACACGATCGTCGGGAGTGCGTTGCGGGCCCGCGACTGGGGACCGCGCGTGGTGCCGCACCCGGGGTATGCCGGTCCGGACTTCGTGCGGGTGCTGGCCCGCGTTGTGCTCGCCCCGACGTCGGTCCAGGGCCGATCGGGCGGCGTACAGCCGGATCGGGTGGATCGCGGGCGCCGAGGCTGGCACAATTTCATCACTGTCCAGGCTCCCGGCGTCGAGGTGACCGTCACCATCGGCGACCAGGTCCACACCGCCTGCACCGACCGCACCGGCGTGCTGGATGTCCGATTGCCGAACCCCGGGCTGGCTCCCGGCTGGGCAGACATCACGCTGTCGACGTCCGGATCGCTGCAGACGACGGCGCGGGTGTTCGTCGTCGCTGCGGATCAGGACTTCGGGATCATCAGCGACATCGACGACACCGTGATCCGCACCCTCCTCCCGCGGCCGCTGCTGGCGGCGTACAACACGTTCGTGCTGCATGAGCAGAGGCGCCGTCCGGTGCCGGGAATGGCCTCGCTGTACGACGCGCTCCTGCACGGCGACCGGCGATCGAAGTCCCGACCCAGGCAACCCGGTCAGCCCGGCCAGCCCAGCTCGACCGGCCTACCAGGGCACCCAGGAGCCCCGACGATCTACGTCTCGACCGGCGCCTGGAACACCGCGGCCACCTTGACCAGGTTCCTGGAGCGCAACGCGTTCCCGCCTGGTGCCCTGCTGCTCACCGACTGGGGACCGACCAACACCGGTTGGTTCCGCAGCGGCCCGGACCACAAGCGAGCCTGTCTGGAAACCCTGGCGACCGACTTCCCGGCGATCGGTTGGGTGCTGGTCGGCGACGACGGCCAACACGATCCGGCGTTGTACGCCGAGTTCGCCCACCGTCACCCCGATCGGGTCCGCGCGGTGCTGATCCGGCAGCTGACTGCCGCCCAGCAGGTGCTCGCCCACGGGACACCGCTCGAGCGCGATGAGGCCGACGCGCTCCCGGTGGGCGTCGTGGCCGCCCGCGGCGTCGACGGTGATGCGCTGGAGGCGGTGCTGCGGGACTCGCCGAAATCCCAAGGAGGACGTCATCACAACCCGGGGCAATAGCCTCCGA
>JBBPYJ010000080.1:0-4880 GCA_038200025.1 Propionibacteriales bacterium
CCGAGCCTAGACAAGGGGGATGGGTCTCGTGGACTCAACGATGCCGGGGGCTCGAGTGAAAGTTCTATACATCGTAGGGGTGGGCCGTTCGGGCAGCACTTTGTTGGAACGAATGCTCGGTGCCGTCCCGGGTGCTGTCAATGCCGGCGAGCTGAACGCCGTGTTCTCCCGCGTGTCGACCCAGGACCAACTTTGTGGTTGCGGAGAGCCGTTCTCCCAGTGCGCCTACTGGGGGGCCGTCGGCGACCGTGCCTTCGGGGCCTTGGGAGGCTGGTCGCAGGTGACCGAGCAGATGTCCTACCTCCAGCCCCGGGTCGTGCGCCAGCGCTTCGTCCCGGCGATGGCCAGCGGCGTGTCCAGCGCGACCTACCGCAGCGACCTGCACGCCTACCTCGAGAACTACCGCCGGCTCTACGAGGCGATCGCCTCGGTGTCCGGAGCCGAGGTCGTGGTCGATGCCAGCAAGTCCACCGCTCAGCTGTTCGGTCTGCAGCGGATCGCCGGTCTCGATCTGCGGGTGCTGAACCTGGTCCGCGACTCACGAGGTGTCGCCAACTCATGGAGCAAGGCCGGCATCGCCAAGCCACAATCCGTCGACGGCGACATGATGGGCACCTACTCCCCGCGTCGTCTCGCCGTTTTGTGGTCTGCCCTACAGCTGGAGGCCGAGGTGCTCAACGCCAAGGCGACGCACTCGGCGCGGGTGCGCTACGAGGACCTGGTGGCGGCTCCGCGGCCCACCCTGGCCAAGGCCCTGGCCGAGGTCGGCCTGCCGGTCGGCGCCAACGACTTGGACCACGTCAAGGACAACAGCGTCCACCTGACCCCCAGCCACGGAGTCGCCGGCAGCCGGACCCGGTTCACCTCCGGTCGGATCGAGCTGACCCTCGACGACGCGTGGCGGGCCGCCCTGCCGACCCCGGCACGACGAGTTGTCACCGCCCTCACCTTCCCGCAGCTGTTGAGCTACGGGTACGTGGGGCCCCGGGCCCGATCGGCACGGTCGACCTGATGACCCTGCACACCGCCAGCACCGCGGACGCCGGCCCCCCCGAAGCACCGGCAACGCAATCGGAGCTCCTCGCGTCCCAGACATCCGGAGGGTCTGGGAGGTCCTGGAAGTCAAGGATCTTCCGTCCCGGCTGGCCGCTCACCCTGCTCTACCTTGGATTCCCCGTGTGGTGGGCCATGGGACTGGCCGACATCATCTTCTTCGTGATGGCCACCGCGATGGCCGTCATCTTGTATCGCCAGCGCCCGGTGCTCGTCCCGCGAGGCACCGCGCCCTGGTTCTTGTTCCTGATCTGGATGCTGGCCGGTGGTTTCCTGCTTCACGCGGTGGCACCTGGCACCGTCCCCGGCGGCGGGGGACTGGGCCGACTGGCCGCCTTCGGGATCCGCGTCGGCTGGTATCTCGCCATCACGATCGCCATGTTGTACGTCGTCAACACCTCGCGCCAGGTAGCGACCCTGCGGATCGTGCGCCTGCTGGGTGCGATGTTCGTCATCGTCACCTGCTTCGGCCTGCTCGCGGTTATCGCGCCAAACCTGGAGTTCTCCTCCCCGATCGAGCTGCTGCTGCCCAAGGGTCTGGCCTCGAACAACTTCGTGCGGACGCTGGTCCATCCCTCGCTAGCGTCCGGCAGCGACTTCCTCGGCTACCAGCAGCCCCGACCGACAGCGCCCTTCGCCTACTCCAACGCCTGGGGCAACAACCTTGCCCTGTTCCTGCCCTTCTTCGTCATGGCCTGGTTCGGCAAGGATGCCGGTTGGCGTCGGACGGTGGGACCGGTGGTCCTGTTGGCGGCGATCATCCCCATCACCTTCTCCCTCAACCGCGGCCTGTGGGTCTCGCTGGCTCTGGCCGCCACCTACGCCGCCGTACGCCTGGCCGTCAACGGCAAGGGTCGAGCCCTGCAGGCGCTGGTCGTCGCAGTCCTGGTCGGTGGGGTGATCTTCGTGAATACGCCGCTCTACGACACCCTCGTGCTGCGGGTCGAGACCCCCCACAGCAACGACCGCCGCGTCGGCACCGCCGAGACGGTCATCTCGGTGGCGGCCGAGGGCTCCCCGGTGGTCGGCTTCGGCAGCACCCGCAAGATGCAGGGCAGCTTCAACTCTCTCGCCGGTGGTGAGACCGAGTCCTGCCACCAGTGCGCCGCGCCCCCGCTGGGAACCCAGGGGTTCATCTGGCGACTGATCCTGACCACAGGGTTCGGTGGCACATTGCTGTGCTTGAGCTTCTTCGCCCTACAGTTCCTACGGCGGGCACGGGGGCCGGCTCCTATCGATGTGGTCGGCTGCAGCGTGCTGATCGTCTCGGTGCTGTGCTTCTTCGTCTACGACTCCCTGGGATCGGCCATGTTCACCTCGTTCATCGCCGTGGGTCTGATGGCGCGCGCCGACCACAAGTCCGACGCTGCGACTGACAACACGACCGGCGCCAGCGACCAGCTCCAGGAGGTGTCCCCTTGACGAAGGCAGCCGACCCCGCCGGCTCCTCCAGTTCAGCGTCCGTGTCGTACGCCGACGAGGTCACCCGGCTGCTGTGGCCCCAGCCGTGGACCGAGCCCCACCACACGCGTCGGCGCCAACGTTCGACGTCGGTCACGCGCGACTCCTACGTCTTCCCCCATCGGGCGAACCCGCGTCTGCTGGTGCCCGCAGACGTCCCCGGGTCGTTCACGATGCTCAAGCGGTTGGGCAATGACCGGTCCCGGTTCGCCAGGCCGATCCGGGCGGCGGCCCAGTGGTCGGGGCGCTCCGGGCTGTTCAAGGTGACCCGGTGGCCGGTGCTGCGGGTTTCGAGCACCGCACCCGGCGCCGACTCGATCGAGACCTACCTGGGCGACAATCTCGCCCAGAGCGTCCGGGCCGGCGTCGTGCTGGGGCCTCGGCGGGTCAACCAGAAGCCGGTGTTGCAGCTGTTCGGCACCGACGGCACCGTTCTGGGGTTCGCCAAGATCGGTCACAACCAGCTCACCGCCGGTCTGGTCCGCCGCGAGGCCGCTTCGCTAGCCGACGTCAACGCCCGTGCACCCCGACACTTCCGGGTGCCCCGCCTGCTTCACCACGGTCAGTGGTCCGGGCTGGACGTCCTGGTGATGTCTGCGCTGGTCAGTGATCCCCGGCTGACGGTCCCCTTCGACACCCGGGTGGCGGCGATGCGCGAGCTGGCCGAGGCCACCGCCCGCGAACCCGCCCCGCTGGGCACCAGCAGCTACTGGGAGCGGGTCGGGCGGGACAGTCATCGACTCGCGGCAACCCCGCAGGGGCCCCGCCTCGCGGGTGCGATCGAATCGATCGAGAGCGGGTCTGCTGGGGTCGAGTTGCGGCTCGGCGGTTGGCACGGCGACTGGGGCACCTGGAACATGGGGATGGGTGGCCCGGAGGGTGCCGAGGATGGTCGCCCGGACGGCACCGTCCTGCAACTGTGGGACTGGGAGCGCAACGACCCCGAGGTGCCGATCGGCTTCGACGCCCTGCACCTCGCGGCCCAGCTGGTCCGCCCCGGGCACGAAGACCAGCTCCGCCAGCAGGAGCACTTCCTCGGCGTGGTTCCGCAGGTCCTGAACCAGCTCGACGCCGACCCTGAGCATCATGAGCTGACCCTGCATCTCTACCTGCTCGAGATGGGGTTGCGCTACACCGATGCACTGCAGCACGGCGCCACCCCGGTGCTGCGCAGACGTCTTGACTGGGTGTTGGAGCTGCTTGAGCTGTTGCTCGAGCAGCCACACCCCACCCCGTCGGAAGGACGACCATGACCATCAGAGCAGGCCTGCCTCTGCCGCTCAAGCGAGCCGGGCGCGCCCTGTCGGTCAAGGTGGGTGCCGCGACTGCCACCCGGCGCCAGCTGCCGGGCTTCATCATGGTCGGCGCCCAGCGCGCCGGGACCACGTCGCTGTTCCGGGCGCTGATGACGCACCCGCAGATCTACTCGGCCGACTTGCACAAGGGCGTCAACTACTTCGACGTCAACTACGACCAGGACTTCTCCTGGTACCAGGGTCACTTCCCGACCGCGTCCTCGCTGCGCAAGCGGACCCCGCAGGCGTTCGGGCCCCCGATGACCTTCGAGGCCAGTGGCTACTACATGTTCCATCCCTGCGCGGCGCGACGGCTGGCGCACCATTTGCCCGACGTGAAGATCCTCGCGATGCTGCGCGACCCGGTCGAACGAGCCTTCTCGGCGCACAAGCACGAGTTCGCCCGCGGCTACGAGACCGAGACGTTCGACCGGGCCCTGGATCTCGAGGACGACCGGCTGGCCGGCCAGGCTGAGCAGATGTTGGCCGACCCGGCCTACCAGAGCTTCAGCCACCGCCACCACGCCTACGTGCGGCGCAGTCAGTACGCCGAGCAGCTGGAGGCTATGCACCGCTTCGTGGCCCCCGAGCGCGTGCACGTGATCGAGAGCGAGGCGTTCTTCTCCACGCCCGAGGCCACCTACGGCAAGGTCCTGGACTTCCTCGAGCTTCCCCACGAGCTTCCGCAGACCTTCGACCGGTGGAACCCTCGCCCGAGCTCGCCGCTGATGGACAGCACGCGGGACCGTCTTCGCACGCACTTCAAGACCCACGACCAGGCCCTCGCAGAACTGCTGGGTCGAGAGCCCGCGTGGACCTCGTGACCCGGCCCAATGCCGACCTGGCCACCCTTTCGGACTACACCGGCTTTGTGCGTCGTCACTTGGCGTGGTTCGCGGGCTTCGTAGGTCTCGGCCTGCTGGCCGGGTTCGCATGGTCGTTCAGCACGCCTCCGCAGTTCTCCAGCACCGTGTCGATCGCGACGACGCCGGTGCCGGTCTACGTGATGCGAACCACCAACGAGCTGGTTCCGCCCGAGGTCACCATCGACACCGACGCGCAGCTGTTGAG
>JBBPYJ010000081.1:0-8139 GCA_038200025.1 Propionibacteriales bacterium
GGTCACGACAGGCGGCAGCGACCCCAAGGTCTGCCCCCTGCTTGTCGGCTCCATGACTGGATTCTTCCAGGGACCACCGACATCGACCGGCCGATAACAGGCCTATTCGACCGGTCTCGCAGAGTCGTTACTCAACCGTGACCATGCCATTTCTGGCGCGACTCAGTGTCAGGTTTCCGGCGTCGCCGCGCGCCCCCGACCCGTTAACGCGCAACCAGCCAGCCGATCCTCACGACTACGGCATGATCCCGACGTACTTCGTCGAGAGGTACTCCCCGTTCCCCTCGGCCCCACCCTCACGGCCGAAGCCCGAGTGCTTGACGCCGCCGAACAGGGCGGCGGCGTTGGACACAATGCACTGGTTGATGCCGACCATCGCGAACTCCAGCGCCTCGCTGACAGCGATGGCGCGACCGAAGTCCTTGGTGAAGGCGTGCGCGACCAGGCCGTACTCGCTGTCGTTGGCCATCTCGATGCCCTGCTCGTCGTCGCAGAACGTCGTGATCGTAGCGACGGGGCCGATGATCTCCTCGCGCATGAGATCGGCCTCGAGCGGTACGTCGGTGAGCACGGTCGGCTCGAAGAAGTAGCCGGCCTCGCCGGTCGCCGAGCCGCCCGTCACCACCGTGGCGCCGCGCTCGGTGGGTCGTCGACCAGCGCCCTGACCCGCTCACGCTGGTTGCCGTCGATGAGCGGGCCCGCGGTCACGCCCTCCTCGGTCCCCCGGCCCAGCGTCTCTGCCGCCATTCGCTCGGCGAAGCGACCGGCCTCCATCGAGACCATCAGCAGCTGGGTGGCGGACTGCTTGACGAGCTGCTGGCCCACCGGCGTCGAGCCGGTAAAGGTCAACTTGCGCAGCCGCGAGTCGGTGATCAGGGGCTCCATCACCGCAGCTGTCTGAGACGTGGTGATCACGTTGAGGACGCCCTCGGGCAGCCTGACCTCGCGGAACAGGTCGACCAGGGTCCGCATCGACAGCGGAGTCTGCGAGGTCGGCTTGACCGCCATCGTGCAGCCGGCCGCGATCGCGGGCCCGATCTTGCGGGTACCCATCGCGAGCGGGAAGTTCCAGGGAGTGATCATCAGCGTCGGGCCGACCGGCTGCTTCATCGTCAGCAGCCGGGTGTTGCCGTCCGGCGAGGACGACCAGCGCCCGGCGATCCGCACGACCTCCTCGGAGAACCACCGCAGGAACTCGGCGCCGTAGGCCACCTTGCCCGGGACTGGGCGAGGGGCTTGCCCATCTCCAGAGTCATCAACAGCGCGAAGTCGTCGGCCCGCTCGGTGAGCAGCTCGAACGCCGCACGCAGCAGCTCGCCGCGCTCGCGGGGCGCCGTACGCGCCCAGTCAGAGTGGGCAGCCGCCGCCGCGTCGAGCGCTGCGCGCGCCGTGGTCGACTCCGGCTTCATCACCGCCGCGTCGCATTGACTGCACAACGCTCAGCCGTCACTGTCGCGGCAGTTGCGACGCTTCGAGCAAGAGCTCGGGTTCGAGTTGTTGGACCGGCAGCACAAGCGGCTGTCGCTCAGCAGGGCCGGACGACGGTTCCTGCCCGTCGCCCGCGACCTCGTGGTTCGCGCAGACCTAGCGAAGGAGGCCGCCGCCGCCCTGCGCGAGGGAGCCCCCCAGTCGATGGTGCGCAGCGCTACCGGCATCACGCTCAGCGACGTGATCGCTCCGTTCCTGGCCATCTGGACCACCGAAGACCCGGTGCCAGGGGTGTGGGAGGGGCTCCGGCCACGATCTACGGTTCCATCAACCGCGGAGCAGACCTGGCCGTCGGCACCGAAGCGCCCCCACCGCACCTGGAGCACCTGGGCGTCGCCGTCCTCCCGGTGTGGGCCTACGTCCGCAACGACGACCCGTGGGCCGACCGAGAATCCGTCGAACTCGATGAGCTGGTGACCCGACGACTCCTGGTCCTGGGTCAGCAGCAGCACGCCCGGGTGGCGCCGGACCGGGCCCTGTCCCGCCCGCTTGGGGCTCGGATCGGTGATTGAGTTCGGCGCCCCCGAGGTCGCCCAGGCGGTCGCCGCCGCCGGTCGCGGGGTAGCGGTGGTCTCCGACGACCAGCACTTCGACCTGGTGCCGGTGGGGATCATCGGTCCAGACGGTCCGGTGGTCGTCACGCTGCACGCGGCCTGGGCCCCCTATCATCATGCCCGCGAGACCTTGCAGGCGCTCGCCAGACGGTTGCAGGCTTTCAGCCGGGCGCGGTACGGCGCCCAGGGCACCTCGACATGATCGAGAAAACCGTCGACCAAGCGGTGGGATCGCACGTCGGCGTCGGACTCGGTCGCCAGCGTCGAGCTCACCAGCGCGTCGGGGTCCACGCCGGCATCCGGGCCTGCGACGCCCCGTCAGCGGCCGGTCCGGGGACGCTCGACCGGATCCGGCGAGAGGTCTCCGCCCGCTCCGATCGCCCGGGCCCGGCGAGCGTAAGTATTGCCGACGAGCACGGCTCGCTCGAGATCCAGCGCCTGGGAGGCAAGGAGTCATCGCGTGGGTGGCTAGCAGTCGCCACCGCGGGCCGGCTCGAGCGCTCTCTCTACGGCAACGGGGACGGCACGACCCTCGACGGCGACATCCAGGCATGCTCGGTCACCGACCCGACTTGCTGACGCGCAGACAGCATCTCCTGACGGGGCCACGACCCGCATGGGCGCACACCCTACTGTGGAGTAACGCAGGCCACATGGAGTTGATCGGCGGCGTCGACGAAGGGAACAGGTGTGGAGTCACGAGAGAGCTTCAACTACATCGTGGTCGGAGCCGGCAGTGCCGGCGCGGTGGTGGCAGCGCGGTTGACCGAGGATCCAGGTACGACGGTGCTGCTCCTCGAGGCAGGTGGTCCGGCGGACGCCGACGAGATCTCGATCCCGGCCGCCTTCGCCAACCTCTTCAAGACCCGCTGGGACTGGAACTACCAGACCACCGAGCAGAAGCAGCTCGAGGGCACCCGCTCCTACTGGCCGCGGATGAAGGCCCTGGGCGGCTGCTCGTCGATGAACGCGATGATCTACATCCGTGGCAACCGGGCCGACTACGACACCTGGCGCGACGCGCACGGCGCCACCGGGTGGGGGTACGACGACGTCCTGCCCTACTTCATCCGCGCCGAGACCAACAGCCGCCACGGTGCGCCCTTCCACGGCCAGGACGGCCCGATGCACATCGAGGACCGCCGCTACACCCATCCGCTGACCAGCGCCTGGGTCGACTCGGCGGTGGCTGCCGGTTTCAAGCCCAACGACGACTTCAACGGCGCCGAGCAGGAGGGGGCCGGACTGTTCCAGGTGAGCTGCCACAAGGGCCGCCGCTGGTCGACCGTGGATGGCTACCTCGAGCCCGCTGCCGACCGACCCAACCTGAGGATCCGCACCGGCGCCCTGGCCGAGCGGATCGTGATCGAGGACGGACGCGCGGTCGGGGTCACCTACCGACACGGCCGCGAGCAGATCACGTCGTACGTCGATGCCGAGCTGATCCTGTCCGGCGGCACCATCAACTCACCCCAGCTCCTGATGCTCTCCGGGGTCGGACCCGCCGCGCACCTGCGTGAGGTCGGGATCGACGTGGTGGCCGACCTCCCCGGCGTCGGTGCGAACCTGCACGACCATCCGGCCGCGCCGCTGATCTTCGCGACCCGCGACACCACCGACCTGATGGAGCTGAACAACCTCCTCAACTTCGCGCGCGCCAAGGCCACCGGCACCGGTCCGCTGGTGTCCAATGTCGGCGAGGGCGGCGGCTTCTTCTCGAGCCGCGACGGGCTGGCCGCGCCGGACCTGCAGGTGCACGTCGCGCCCACCAGCTTCTACGACAACGCCCTGCACGAGTCGTCGGTACGCAGCCTGACGCTGGCTCCGACCCTGGTCAATGTGGCCAGCCGCGGTTCGCTGCGGCTGCGCTCGACCGACCCGCGCTGGCATCCCGACATCGACCCGGCCTACTACGACGACCAGACCGACCTGGACGCGATGACCGCGGGTGTCCGTCGACTGCTCGAGACGGTCTCGGTCGGCCCGCTGGCGGCGTACGTCGAAGGGCCGTCGCCGGCGCTGTCCACGATGCAGCCGCTCTTCGACGATCCGAGCGACACGAACATCGCCGAGCATCTGCGGACCTACACCCAGACGCTCTATCACCCGGTCGGCACCTGCGCGATCGGCGACGACGCCGACGACCAGGCGGTCGTCGACCCCGAGTTGAGGGTGCGCGGCATCGAGGGCCTGCGGGTCGTCGACGCCAGCGTGATGCCGATGGTCACCCGCGGCAACACCAATGCGCCCACGATCATGATCGGCGAGCGCGCGGCCGATCTGCTGCGCAACCGAACCTCGCCCAACACCCAACAAGCCAACAGGAGCAACGATGTCTGAGTCCGCCGACAAGCTGGAGTCCCTCAACCCCGCCACCGGCGAGGTCGTCGGGATCCACTCGATCGACGATGCCGAGTCGGTCGACGCGGCCGTCGCGAAGGCTCGCGCGGCCAGTGGTTGGTGGGCCGAGCTCGGCTTCGACGGCCGCAAGGAGATCCTCGCGCAGTGGCGCGGGGTGATCACCCGCCGGATGGGTCAGCTGGCCGACGTCGTGCACCAAGAGACCGGGAAGCCGCACGCCGACGCGCAGCTGGAGATCGGACTGGCCATCGAGCACCTGGCCTGGGCGGCCTCGCACGCCGAGAAGGTGCTGGGTCGCAAGGGGGTCTCCCCCGGTCTGCTGCTGGCCAACCAGGCCGCCTCGGTGGAATACCTGCCGCTGGGCGTGATCGGCGTGATCGGGCCGTGGAACTACCCGGTCTTCACTCCGATGGGCTCGATCGCCTACGCCCTGGCGGCCGGCAACACCGTCGTGTTCAAGCCCAGCGAGCTCACCCCCGGCGTCGGCGTCTGGCTGGCCGACAGCCTGGCCGAGGTGGTCCCCGACCACGCGCTGCTGCAGACCATCACCGGGTACGGCGAGACCGGCACCGCCCTGTGCCGGGCGTCCATCGACAAGCTGGCGTTCACCGGCTCGACGAACACGGGCAAGAAGGTGATGGCCACCTGTGCGGAGCGACTGATTCCGGTCGTGATCGAGGCCGGCGGCAAGGACGCCCTGATCGTCGACGAGGACGCCGACCTTGCCGCCGCGGCGGATGCTGCCGCATGGGGAGCCTTCGCCAACGCCGGGCAGACCTGCATCGGAGTCGAGCGGATCTACGTCCACGAGCGGGTGTACGACGACTTCCTCGACGAGCTCACCCACCGCGCCGAAGCCCTGCACGCCGGCAGCGACGGCGAGGCCAAGATCGGCCCGATGACCCTGCCCAGCCAGGTCGACGTGGCCCGCGAGCACGTCCAGGACGCCCTGGACCGCGGCGGCCGGGCCGTGGTCGGGGGCCCCGACTCGGTCGGGGATCGGTTCATCCAGCCGATCGTGCTGGTCGACGTGCCCGAGGACTCCAGTGCGATCACCGACGAGACCTTCGCCCCGACAGTCACGGTGGCCAAGGTGAGCACCATGGACGAGGCGATCGAGCGCACCAACGCGACCCGCTACGGCTTGGGTTCGGCGGTCTTCTCGGGCGCGAAGGGCCCCGAGATCGCGCGCCGACTGCGCACCGGGATGACCTCGATCAACTCGGTGATCGGCTTCGCCGGCGTGCCCTCGCTGCCGTTCGGTGGCGTCGGCGATTCCGGGTTCGGGCGGATCCACGGCGCCGACGGACTTCGTGAGTTCACCTTCGCCAAGGCGGTGACCCGGCAGCGCTTCAAGGTCCCGTTGAACCTGACCACCTTCGACCGGACGGCCTCCCAGGACACCGCCTTCGCCACCTTGCTGACCGCGATGCACGGGCGCGCAATCCAGCTGCCGAAGAAGCCGTCGGAGTTGCTGAGCTCGCTCCGCTCGCGCGTCAGCGGCAAGTAGGAGCCGTCGCTCCGGTGCTGGAATCTCGAGGCTCCCCGGCCGCGCGAGGCCTACGGGGTCTCCAGGGTCTCGGCGATCTACGGGGCACGGTCGGGTTCCTGCTGTCGGCAGTCGTCTTGGCGGCCGGCTGCAGCGGCAGTGCGGACAGCGAGTCGAGCGACCAACCGAGTAGTCAACCCAGTAGCCGACCGGATGCCAGCGTCGACGGATCGCCGACCACCGCAGCGAGCCCGAGCTCGCCTAGCAGCAGCCCGAGCGCCGCGCCGTTAGCCGATGAAAGCCCCCAGTCAGCGGACACATCGCCCAGCACAACACCGGCACCTCGACCGATCTCGGTGCTCGGTCTGGCCGAGCAGAAGCACCGCGGCGACCGACTGCGCGTGGGTGCGGTGCGCGAGCGGACGGCGGCCTACACGTCGTACGACATCACCTATCGCAGCCGCAGCACCCCGGCAAAGCGGGGCGCAAAGAGGGAAGAGTCCTACCGGATCTCCGGGGTGCTCAACGTGCCGACCGGCAAGGGCCCGTTCCCCGCCGTGGTGCTGGCGCACGGCTACATCGACCCGGCGATCTACCAGCGCGGCCAGGGGATGACCCGTGAGCGCGGCTACCTGGCGAGCCGCGGCTATATCGCTCTGCACGTCGACTACCGCAACCACGCCGAGTCCGACGACGACCCGCAGTCGACGATCCGGATGCGGCTGGGCTACAGCGCCGACGTCATCAACGCGGTGAAGGCGTTGCGCAAGTCCACCGATGTCTCCGTCGACGACGACCGGGTCGCGCTCTTGGGCCGCTCGATGGGCGGCGGGGTGATCCTGAAGGCTCTCGTCGCCGAGCCGGGCCTCGTCCGGGCCGCTGCGCCCTGGGCCGCGGTCTCCTCGCTCGAGGCGCAGAACTTCGACCAGTTCATCCGCCCGGACTCCGGCGACTCCAACCGGGTCACCGAGCTCGAGACCAGGTTCGGCCTACCCGAGCAGAACCCGAAGTTCTGGCGCCAGAACTCCTCACGTCCTTACTTTGACCGGATCACCGAGCCGGTCCTGATGGTGCACGGTCGCTTCGACGACACGTGCCCGCCCGCGTGGGCTCGCGCGACCCAGGAGGCACTGGTCGACACCGACGTCGACTCGCAACTGGAGTGGTACGACGACGGCCACGCCTTCGGGCCGGCCTTCAACGCTGCGATGGACCGCACCGTGCGGTTCTTCGACGAAGGGCTGGGCTGATCCCCCAAGGGCATCTGATAGGTGCGAGCATCTCCTGACTTGTCCCGGGCATCGCCGGACTCGGTCGGACGCCGGGCGCGACCTCGACGGGAGCTCGATGCGCCGTCCGCTGACTGGGAGACTGGTCACGTTGGCGTCGGCGGCTGCTCGGCGAAAACGCAAACCTGGGCAGAGCGCTCCGCGCGTTCGAGGCGCATCGGTCCGGTCAGGCAGGCGGGTCGTCGGCCATCGCGGTCACAACGTGTTGCCGGAAATGCTCGGCCGAGGGCAGGGGTCGGCGCTCTCTGGACCAGGCCAGGCCCACATCTCGGGATGCGCCAGGGTGGGTGAGTGGGACCAGCCGAACGCCGCCCGGCTCACCAGCGGGCCCACTGGCGGGGCCTACGGCTTCAGCCCGGGGAACGACCGCAACTCACAAACCCGCCCCGACGAGGCCACGGACAACCGATAGGTCGTCGCCCTCGAAGGAGACGTGTGGGATGAAGCCTGCTTCGCTGCAGAGCTCTTCTGTCAGTCCGCGAAGGGCCCACGACGGGCGGAGCATCACAAAGTCGCAGTCCGCGACCCCGGCGAGGGATATCTCGGGTCGGCCGGCCATGCCATGTCGGGTGGGGACCGCGAGTGCGAGTGGGTGGGCGAACAGCCGTTGCAAGTGCACGGCGGGGGTTCCGTGGCCGTCGAGCGGTGAACTCTAAGTCGACCCGGCCCCCGGTCAACAGGGAAGAGCCCCAGGCGTTGTGAGATTGCTCGAGTGCGTGAGCGCCGGCAGGTTGGCGTCTCGTACCGCAACCTGGAGCGCGAACTTGCGTCCTACCGGCGGCCCTCCGAGATCGGCGACCTGCTCGCTGCGGTCGACCGGCAAGGGGACTCGCCCCAGGCGGAAGAGAATTCGCGGCATTCTTGCGCGGAACCTGGCGGACCACTCCGGCAAGGGAGGCTGAGTGCGCTCAGACGCTCCGGACGAGGTCGACGTGCTCGGCGGCCAGCACGACCGCAC
>JBBPYJ010000082.1:0-7479 GCA_038200025.1 Propionibacteriales bacterium
AGCGGGCTGCAGAGGGGCGGGAGCGCACCCCAGGGGGCGGGAGCGGGCAGCAGAGGGGCGGGAGCGCACCCCAGGGGGCGGGAGCGGGCCGCAGGGCCGCAGGGGGGCGGAGCGGCCCGCCGACGGGGTTGCGATCCACAACTCGCGCGGATCCGAATGACAGGCCTGTAGTTCGTCGCCTACACTTGAGGGATGAGCACCAGCCACACCCTCGACTGCAGGAGCGCGCCCATGGACGCCGTCAACGCGTTGTCCACGCCTCAAATCGACGACAAGCCGAGTTTGAGCGACCGCGACCGCGAGATTCTCGAGTTCGAGCGGCAGTGGTGGAAGTATGCCGGCGCCAAGGAGACCGCTGTCCGGGACAAGTTCGACATGTCCTCGACGCGCTACTACCAGGTGCTGAATGCGCTGATCGACAAATCCGAAGCCTTGGCGGCCGACCCCCTGCTCGTCCGGCGACTGCGGCGGCTGCGTGCGTCGCGGCAGCGTCAGCGCTCGGCTCGGCGCCTTGGCTTCGAGGTCTGAGTCGATGACGAATTTTGCCCGCAATGCTCGGCTCAGGACTGGGCGCAACGAGTACGGCGTCGCCTACCCCTCGCCGCTGGTGATGCTCAGCATCATCGCGGTCGCGATGGCCGGCATCGCGTTTGTCGCCACCAACGACCAGGATCTCGTCGAGCAGGCGATCGTCCCTGTAGCGGCTCCCTCTGCCAGCGCAGCGCCGACGCCGACCGCCGAGCCCACCCCGAAGAAGAAGCCGAAGCCGAAGCCCCCGGTCGAGCGGGGCGAGGTGTTCGTGGAGGTCTTCAACAACACTCGCATCACCGGCCTGGCCGGACGCATCGGCGCCCGCGCGACCGATGCCGGCTGGCAGGTCGTCGGCTCGGACAACTGGGTCGGCACCATCCCCGCGACGACCGTCTACTACCCGGCCCGGCTCAAGCGGGCCGCGAAGCTGCTGGCACTGGACCTGGGCGTCAGCCGCACCCAGCCCGCCGTGGAGTCGATGAAGCTGGACCGGCTCACCGTGGTGCTCACCGGGGACGTCACCTAGCCGTCCCGACCCGAGCTGCCCCAGGTCCTGACAGTCCGATCAGTCCTAGCCGAGATCCCGCCGCAGCGCCTTGGCCACCCGCCGCTTTCCACGCCGCAGGCTTCGCCGGGAGTCTCGAGCCTTGACCAGCTCGGCCCAGACCGAGGACTCGAGGACCTTCTTCGCGTCCTGGGCGAGCGTGCGCTCCAGGATCTCGCTCGGGACTTCTTGCGGGTCCTCGCGCAGGTTGTCGGACAGGATCTGGTCGTAGGAGTCGCGTAGCGTCGAGTTGCCAGGGTCGGCGCCGAGCACCATCAACAAGCCGGTGGGCTTGGTGTCGAGCTGGATCAAGGTCAGGTCCGGTCGGTGCTGGCCAAGCACCTGGATGATCTTGAAGACGTCACCGGTCCAAGCGCTGGTGTGCCGGTCGCGGGCCGCTTCATCCACGCTGCGAGGCAGGACGTCGTCGATGAGGATCACGCTGTGGGGGTTGGCGTACTTCTCCACGTTGATGAAGTCGCGCAGGACGAACTCGAACAGGTGCATCCCGTCGATGAACGCAAAGTCGACGGTCTCCCCAGGCAGGTGGCCAGTCGGGTTCTTGCGGGCGAAGAAGGCGTCGCTGGTGGCCTTCACCAGGCGGACGTCGCAGCTGATGGGGGCGGTCACCTTGAACTCCGGGTCGACGCCGATGCTCGGCACCCGCGACAGCGCCAGGCTGCGCCCGTCGTTGACCCCGATCTCGAGATAGCTGCGGGGGCGGTACGACCGATGGACGCCCTTGATGAACTGATGCCGCGAGACCATGGTGCTCCTTGCTGATCGAGGTGTGCGGTCACCCTAATGGGAAGCGACGTCGACCCACGACGAGCACACCTGCGAGGGGGACCGGTCCGGCGTGGTTGGCTGGTCGGGTGGAGTTCACCTCGACGCAGGCCCGACAGCGGTACGACGCGATCGCGGCGAGGCTGGAGCGCACCGTGATCGGTCTGGACTTCGACGGCGTACTGGCCCCGATCGTCGCGAACCCCGCCGAGGCGCACATCCACCCCGACGCCGCCGAGGTGCTGCTCGGGCTCGGGCCCAAGGTGCTGGCTTTGGCAGTGATCACGGGTCGGCCGGCTCGACAGGCGCTCTCGCTCGGGGCGTTGGAGGAGCTCGCCGATAGGCTCGCCGACTCGGGCCGCGAGCTCTATCTCTACGGCCAGTACGGCAATGAGCGGTGGTCCTCGACGAACCGCGGGATCAGCTCGCCCCGCCCACCAGCAGGTCTGTCGCACTTCGAGCGCGAGCTGCCGCGGTTGCTGCGTGATGCCGACGCGGCCGGCGCCCATATCGAGGAGAAGGGGCTGGCCGTGGCCGTCCACACCAGACAGCTCGACGACGCCGAGGATGCCTTCGAGCGGCTGGTGCCGATTCTGAAGGAAGCGGCTGTGCGGCGCGACCTGGTCGTCGAGCCGGGTCGGTCGGTGATCGAGGTGCGGGCCTCGGGGATGGACAAGGGTCAGGTGGTCGAAACAATCGTGTCCGAGCTGGACCCCGGTGGGTTCGTCTATGCCGGTGACGATCTGGGTGACCTTCCGGCCTTCCATGCCGTCGACCGGCTGCGGGAGGCCGGGCGCGACACCCTGCTCGTGTGCTCGGCCTCGGAGGAGCAGTCGGCCCTGCGACCGCTTGCCGATGTGATCGTCGAGGGCCCGGACGGGGTTGTCCAGTTGCTGCGTGACCTGGCCGACTCAGCACGGCGGAACTGATCGACGAACGCATCCACATGTTGGGACGCCTGTACGCATACTGAGACGGTCTGACTATGCTGGGCGTCGTACTCATCACGAGGGACTGAGGGAACGGCCCGTCGAAGTCCCGGCAACCGGATCGCTGCTCCCACGCCAAGCCTGGCGTGGTCGCGGAAACGGTGCCAATTCCGACCTGACGCGAAGTCCGTGGCAGGGAAGATGAGAAGGAGGAACCTATGAGCGCCGTCAACACTCAGTCCCGTCCCGAGAACCAGCTGGCTGACCAGTCTGCCGGTCCGGCTGACAAGCAGCTCGCACCCGCGCGCCGTACCGGCACCCGCGAGGGCGCCTTCGGCAACGCCACGGCGCTTTCCTGTCGCGAGTGCGGTCACCAGGTCGAGCTCGGTCCCCACTACGCGTGCCCGGAGTGCTTCGGCCCCCTGGAGCTCGCCTACGACTTCCCCGCGGTCACCCGCGAACAGATCGAGGCCGGCCCGGCCAACATCTGGCGCTACAAGGCGCTGCTCCCGGTGCCCGACGACATCGAGACCAGCCCGAACATGGAGCCCGGCTTCACCCGGCTGCTGCGCGCGAACAACCTCGGGGCCCAGCTCGGGATCGAGAATCTGTGGGTCAAGGACGACTCGACCAACCCCACGCACTCCTTCAAGGACCGCGTCGTCGCCTGCGCCCTGAGCGCGGCCCGCGAGTTCGGCTCCAAGGTCTTCGCCTGCCCCTCAACCGGCAACCTGGCCAACGCCGTCGCCGCGGCCGGAGCCCGGGCCGGCATCAAGACCGTGGTGTTCATCCCGTCGAACCTCGAGCGTCCCAAGCAGATCAACTCGGCGGTCTACACCGAGAACCTGGTCGCGGTGAACGGGTCCTACGACGACGTCAACCGGCTCGCCTCGGAGATCGCCGGTGAGGAGGACGGCTGGGCGTTCGTCAACGTCAACGTCCGCCCGTACTACGCCGAGGGCTCCAAGACGCTGGGCTACGAGATTGCCGAGCAGTTGGGCTGGCGGCTGCCCGACCAGGTGGTCATCCCGGTCGCGTCCGGCTCGCAGCTGACCAAGGTCGACAAGGCCTTCGGTGAGCTGATCAAGCTCGGGCTGGTCGAGGCCAAGCCCTACAAGATCTACGGCGCCCAGGCCACCGGCTGCTCGCCGGTCGCGACCGCTTTCAAGGCCGGGGTCGATGCGATCCGCCCGGTCAAGCCCGACACCATCGCCAAGTCGCTGGCGATCGGCAACCCAGCCGACGGTATCTACGTGCTCGACATCTGCCGCCGTGGTGGTGGCACGGTCGAGGACATCACCGACGACGAGGTCCGCGAGGGCATCGTGCTGCTGGCCCGCACCGAGGGCATCTTCACCGAGACCGCCGGCGGCACCACCGTGGGAGTGTTAAAGAAGCTGGTCGAGACCGGCCAGCTCGACACCTCGCTGGAGACCGTCGTCATCAACACCGGGATGGGCCTGAAGACCATCGACGCCATTGCCGACCAGGTCGGTCCCGCGGCGACGATCGAGCCGTCGTACGCCGCCTACGCCGCCGCCAACATCGCAGGAGCCGAGTGATCATGAGTGTTTCCGTCCGCATTCCCACCATCCTGCGCACCTATACCGACGGCGAGTCCGAGGTGAGCGCCGACGGCGAGACCCTGGAGGCCGTCATCGACAACTTGGACTCGCGGCACTCAGGCATCAAGGGCCGGGTGCTCGACGAGGCCGGGCAGCTGCGCCGGTTCGTCAACGTGTACGTCGGCAACGACGACGTCCGTTTCCTCGACAACCTGGCCACCCCGACCCCCGAGGGCACCCAGATCTCGATCATCCCTGCCGTCGCGGGCGGCTGATCGGCGTTCACCGAGGTTCGACGCCGAGCAGGGCCGCGTTGCCCCGGCTATCGATCCGGATCCGGGCGACGAACTCGCCGTCGGCCATCGCGGTCGGCAGGTCCCTGGCTTTGTCCTGGGGGAGAAACAGGCCCTCGATGCCGCAGCTCAGCTCGAAACTCCGGCTGTCGCAGGCGAGGTACGGCGGCTCGGGACGATCGGTGCGACTCGTGCCGTCCAGGACCATCACCCCGTCGGCTTCTACGAGCTGGAGATAGACGACTCCGTCGTTGTCCCGTGATCCGCTGGGCCGCTCGTAGGTCTCCCTCTCGAGGTCCAGATCGGGGTAGCTCAGGTCGACGTAGGCCCCCGGAACGGATCGATCGGATCGATCGGGACCACCCGCAGCAGGTACTCCTGCCCGGTCAGGCGGGCCGAGAGTTGAGGTGCGACGGCGCCGAGCAACAGTCCCAGTTGGACGACCAGCACCAAGGCGGTCCGTCCGGGCTGACTGCGCAGGGGGTTCATGAGATGGCTCCTTCGGGAGTGGCGTTCAGGGACCTGGCGAGGCGACGTCGCGCCCGGTCGAAGAGGTAGCCGGTGAGCAGGAAGACGGCGCCGAGGGCGACGAACAGCCAGGCACCCTCGATGATGCGGGCGAACACCGCGAAGCTCTGGACGGTGGTGAACAGCACCAGAGCCACCGTCGCCAACGCGGTCAGGCGCCAGTCGTCGTCCAGAACCCCGAGAGCGGCGATCCCAGCCGCGACCAGCACGTAGAGCAGCACCGCTGCAATGGCGTGGGAAACTCCGCCTGCGGTGACCTCGCGAGCCTCGTCGGCCGGCGCCCAGAGCGACAGGCAGGTGCCGGCCCCAGCGAACGCGACAGCCAGAGTCGGTTCGAGACGCTCTCGTCCGCGGCTCGACAGCACCCCCGTGACCGCCAGCACGACGGCGAAGCCGGCCGCGATGCCGACGCTGATCGGCAGCCGATGGCCATCGCCGTCCCAAGGGAGTGCGGCGACGAACACTCCCGCCAACAGCAGCAAGGCGCCGTACCCCCGCCAGCAGACGGCGAACGTGGGTAGCCGGCGTCGGTGCAGGCCAGCCAGCCCGGCGGCAATCACCCCCGGGGCCAGGACGGTGATGGTCACCGTGAGGTCGGAGTCAGCGGCCGGCAGCGCCAGCCACAAGTACCAGCCGAGCGTCAACCCGATGCCGATCGAGAGCGGACCGATTGCGCGGACGGCGTAGGCGTAGGTCAGCAGCCCCAGTCCCCACAGACCCACGAGCCGGGGTTCGTACGCCGGGACCTGCAGGCTCTGTGCGCCCTGGAACACCACAGCTCCCAAGGCCAGGGACGCCACGATCCGGGCCGCACCGACCAGCGGCGAACTCGGTTCATCGTGGGCGCGTCGACCGGCCAGCCACTCGGCCCCGACGGTGGTAGCGAGCCAGAACGCGGTGGCGAGGCCGAAGCGCAGGCCGGGGGACAGCTGATCGAGATTGGCGGCGACCAGCCAGATCAGGCCGATGCCGAGGAAGCCGGAGCCCAGGCTGAGCAGCAGCCGGTTCAACGTGAATCCGGTCGTGGGTTGGTAGCCGGACCGGATCGACTCGGCCGACTCCGCGTCCAACCAGCCCTGGGTGCGCCAGTGGTCGAGTTCGCCGTCGAGCCAGGTCAGCTCGCGTGGTGCGGCAGGTCGCAGAGTGGGCATGACTCCACTGTGGTGGGGATCGGCGTCCGGCACCTGAGTCGTGGCACTCAGTTGTGCGGCGTTTCACGGGCTGAGGAGAGACCGACGGGTGAGTAGGTGGGCCAGCTCGGCGTCATTGGCGCAGCGCTCGATGGCCAGGTCGAAGGCCTCGATGGCTTCGGGTGCACGCCCGGCACTCAGGAGCAGCTCGCCGCGGACGGCGGGCAGCCGATGCCCAGGAAGATCGAGCTCCTCCAGCAGCTTCAGGCCGGCCAGCGGTCCGTCCGCCTCGGCCACCGCCACCGCCCGGTTGAGCCGAACGACGGGTGAGTTCGTCAGGTGCTCCAGCTCCGCGTAGTGCGAGGCGAGTCGGGCCCAGTCCGTGGCCTCCGCGGTGGGAGCGATGGAGTGTTGGGCGGCGATCAGCGCTTGCAGGAGGTACGGCGAGGCGTCAGCGTTAGCGGCGTACGGCGTCAGCAGCCTCAGCGCCTCCTCGATCTCGCTTCGGACCCACAGAGAGCGATCCTGATCGGGGAGAAGGACCAGACGCTCAGCGCCGGTGGGGTGGTCAGAGTCGGGTGGACCGCTCAAAACCCGCGCATGTCGCCGCGAGTGCTGCAGCAGCATCAGCGCCAACAGCGACTGGAGCTCGGCCCGATCGGGCGCCAGCTCGCTCAGCACCCGGGCCAGCCGGATCGCCTCGCTCGCGAGCTCCGGGCGAAGAACCTGCGAGCCCGACCCGGGCGCGTAGCCCGCGGTGAAGGCCAGGTAGGCGATCTCGGCAGCCACCCCCAGCCGGCTGTCGAGCTCTGGCCCCTCGGGCAAGGCGAAGCTTTCGGCGGCTACCCGCTTGCGGGCCCTGGTCACCCGCGCTGCCATCGTCGTGGTCGGCACCAGGAAGAGCCGGGCGATGTCGGCAGTGGACACCCCGAGCACGAGGCGCAGCGTGAGCGCGGCCGCAGCCTCGGGGGCCAGCGCTGGGTGGGCGCAGAGCAGGACCAAGCGCAGCCGCTCGTCGCGCACCGGTCCTCCCGCGTCCGCCATCACCTGCTGGGCCCCCTCCTGGAGCTCGGCCTCGACGGCGAGCTTTGGCGTCGTCCGAGCGGCCATCGACTCGGCGCGCAGCCGGTCGAGGGACCGGCGGCGGGCAGCAGTCAGCAGCCAACCGGCTGG
>JBBPYJ010000083.1:0-17208 GCA_038200025.1 Propionibacteriales bacterium
GCGATCGTCTCGCGGGACTCTTCGACGACTCGCCGCGAGCGCCGCCCGGAGGCATGCAGCGAGTTGGGGTTGCCGACGTCGGTCAGGTGCGCGGTGATCGCCTCGATCGCAACGGACGACATCGGGGTCGTGGCGGCGTGGTCGAGATAGACGGTCCGCTGGTTTTCCATGGCGTGGACAGCGTACGACCCCACCTCGCTGTGTCTCTGCGGGTGCCTGCGGGCCTGCCTCCTGGACGGCCAGTCCGAGCGGCCGTGGACCTCGACGAGCAGGTCGACCTCCGGGCGCCGACACCACGTGAGGTCCCCGCTCGTCTCAGAGCAGGATCAGGTCGTCGCGGTGCACGACCTCACGTTCGTACGCCGGTCCCAGCTCCCGCTTCAGGTCCTGGCTGGAGCGGCCGAGGAGACCGGGAATCTCCTGGGCGTCGAAGTTCACCAGGCCGCGCGCGACGGGCCGATCGGCGAGGTCCACCAGGTCGACGGGGTCACCCGCAACGAAGTCCCCCCGCACGCCGACGACGCCGGCCGCGAGCAGCGAGGCCCGACCGGCGGCGACCGCCCGCACCGCCCCATCGTCGAGGACCAGGCTGCCCTTGGCGTCGGTGGCGTGGGCCAACCAGAGCAGCCGGGTGGGTCGTCGTTTGCCGGTGACCTGGAACAACGTCCCGACCCGGTGGCCGGCCAGCGCGGCCTCGGCCTGCTCGGCGGCCGCCACTACCACCGGGATCCCGGCGCCGGTCGCGATGCGCGCGGCCTCGACCTTGGTCGCCATCCCGCCCGTGCCGACACCGGCGGGACCAGGCCTGCCGATTCGGACGTCGATCAGATCAGCCGCCGACCGCACCTCGTCGATGCGGGTAGAGCCCGCCAGTGCGGGCGGACCGTCGTACAACCCGTCGATGTCGGACAGCAGCACCAGCAGGTCGGCATGGACCAGATGGGCCACCAGTGCGGCCAGCCGGTCGTTGTCGCCGAACCGGATCTCGGTCGTCGCCACCGTGTCGTTCTCGTTGACGACCGGCAGCACGCCGAGCTCGAGCAGCTTGTCGAAGGTGGCCGAGGCATTGCGGTAGTGCGAGCGTCGGGTGACGTCGTCGAGCGTCAACAGCACCTGACCCGCGACGATCTCGTGGCGCGCGAGCTCCTCGGTGTAGCGGTGCATCAACAACCCCTGGCCGACAGAGGCTGCCGCCTGCTGGGCCGCCAGTGCCTTGGGCCGCTTGGCCAGAGCCAACGGCGCCAGACCGGCAGCGATCGCACCCGAGGAGACCAGCACCACCTCGCCTCCCCCACGACGGCAGCCGGCCAGCACCTCGACCAGGCGACTGATCCGCCCCGGGTCGATGCCACCGGCAGCAGTCGTGAGCGAGGACGAGCCCACCTTGACCACGATCCGCCGCGCCGACCGCACCTGCTCGCGCAGCTCGGTCACCCTAGGGCCGCCTTCGGCTGCGGTGTCGAATGCAGTTCAGTCACGCGCAGATCATCACTCGGCGTTAGGTGCGTTAGGTGCGTCGGGGGCGTCCGGGTCGTCGGCCGAGCCGATCACGTAGCCACTGGGACCCCGCTTGGGCCGGTCCAGTCGCCGGGCCACGTCGGCTCGGGTCTCCCCGTCCAGGCGGTCGCCCATCGCCTCGTCGATGTCGCGCCGGCGTTGAGCTGCGGGACGGTCCTCGTCGAAGCGGTGGTCCTCGCCCCGGCGCGCCAGGTTCTCGGCACCGGCATCGATGCCGGGCTTGAAGTCGAAGACCACCGCGTTGTCGGGATGCCCGATCAGCACCGCATCGCCCTCGACGGCGCCCAGCTCGATCAGCCGCTTCTCGATGCCGATCCGGTTCAGCCGGTCCGCCAGGAACCCGACCGCCTCGTCGTTGGAGAAGTCGGTCTGGCGCACCCAGCGCTCCGGCTTGAGGCCGCGCACCCGCCAGCCCGGGCCGGTCGGATCGGTGAACGAGGTGACCGTGAAGTCAGCGGCTCCGTCGACAGACCTCGGACGGATCACGATCCGCTCGGCCTCGACTACCGGTGCTGCCCGACGCGTCGACGCCACGATCTCGGCCATCGCGAAGGTCAGCTCGCGCAGACCCTTGCCCGACGCCGCCGAGACCGGATAGACGTCGAGGTCGCGTGCCTTGAGGTCGTCGATCACCATCGCGGCGATCTCGTTGCCGTCGGGGACGTCGATCTTGTTCAAGGCGACCAGCCGGGGCCGGTCGTCCAGGCCGCCATAGCGACTCAGCTCGCCCTCGATCACGTCCAGGTCGTCCACCGGATTGCGACCGGGCTCGATGGTGGCGGTGTCGATGACGTGGACGATCGCGGCGCACCTCTCGACGTGGCGCAGGAAGTCGTGGCCCAGGCCGCGACCGTCCGCCGCACCCTCTATCAGTCCCGGCACGTCGGCCACGGTGTACGTCGTGTCCCCGGCGCGCACCACGCCCAGGTTGGGGACCAAGGTGGTGAACGGATAGTCGGCGATCTTGGGTCGGGCGCGCGAGATCGCCGCGATCAGGCTGCTCTTGCCGGCGCTGGGGAAACCGACCAGACCGATATCGGCGACCACCTTCAGTTCGAGGGTGAACTCCAACTCGTCCCCGGGCTCGCCGAGCAGCGCGAACCCGGGGGCCTTGCGCTTGGAGCTCGCCAGCGCCGCGTTTCCCAGCCCACCCTTGCCACCCTGGGCGATCACCAGCTCGTTGCCGACGCCGACCATGTCGGCCAGCACCTCGCCGTCGGCCGTGCTGATCACGGTGCCGTTGGGCACCGTCAGCACCAGGTCGGAACCGTGGCCGCCGTTCTTGTGGTCCCCGGCTCCGTGCCCGCCGTTCTCGGCGCGGCGTCGGGGGCTGTGGTGGTAGTCGATCAGCGTGGTGACATCGGAATCGACCCGCAGGATCACCGACCCGCCGGGGCCGCCGTTGCCGCCGTCCGGTCCGCCCAGAGGCTTGAACTTCTCCCGGTGCACCGAGGCCACCCCATTGCCACCGCTGCCCGCACTGATGTGCAACCGGACTTTGTCCACGAACGTGGGCACCGCCATGTTCTCTCCTCGCTCATCCAGAGTGGTTGGTGATCAGCCAGGTGCGAAAAGACGAAAGGGGCGTCCCGACTGGGACGCCCCTTCGTGTGGTCTCGACGAGTTCGACCGACGATGTCGTTAAGTCAGGTCACGCGCCCGGAACGATGTTGACGACCCTGCGGCCACGACGGGTGCCGAACTCGACGGCGCCTTCGGTCAGTGCGAAGAGGGTGTCGTCCTTGCCACGACCCACACCGGAGCCTGGGTGGAAGTGCGTCCCGCGCTGGCGCACGATGATCTCGCCGGCGTTGACGAGCTGGCCGCCGAAGCGCTTGACGCCGAGGCGCTGGGAGTTGGAGTCCCGACCGTTCTTGGTCGAGGCTGCACCCTTCTTGTGTGCCATGAGTTCAGTCCTTCGTGGAGGTAGTGGGCGAGCCGCCCGATAGAGATGTGCGGCCCAGACGTCAGAGGGTGATGTCGGTGACCTTGACCTGGGTGTACTTCTGGCGGTGACCCTGGCGCTTCTTGTAACCGGTCTTGTTCTTGAACTTCTGGATGATGATCTTGGGCCCCTTGGTGCCGCCGAGGACCTCGGCGGTCACCGCGGCCTTGTCCAGCGAGGCGGCGTCGGTGGTCACGGTCTCGCCGTCGACGACCATGACGACCGGAAGCGCGAAGGACTCGCCCACCTTGGTGTCGACCAGGTCGATCTCGATGACGTCTCCGACGTTGACCTTCTGCTGCTTGCTGCCACTGCGCACGATGGCGTACATTGGCGGCTCACTCTCCTCTAACTAACGTCTTGGGCCTGCGGCGCACACGATGCGATCACGACGTCTCGTCGAGATCGGGCGGCACACGCACAGGGGAGGTGTGGCTGACGCACACCGAGGACAGATACTACGGAACCGGTGTCTCCCCGGCAAAACGAGGCGGTCGCCGCACCTGCTGGAAACCTCGTCAACTCATCGCTTGCGGGTGCCCCGCTTCTTGATCGGGACGTGCTCGACGTGCGGGGACTCCTCATCGTCGCCCTCCACACCTTCGGGCACACCGTCGGGCGCCTCGTCCGAGTCGGGAGACTGCGGTGCAGACACGGTCGGTGCCGCGGCTGCCGGTGGGCCGGCCGGGCGACTCGCCGAGCGGCGGCGAGTCCGGGTCACCACGGTGGTCCTGGCGACGGGCCCAACAGGCTCGGGCTCGGGCTCAGTCGACGAGGTGTCGACGTCCAGCGTCGCCGGCGTCGACCCATTGACCGGCGTCTCGTCGGCCTGAGTCTCGTCGGCCTGAGTCTCGTCGGCCTGAGTCTCGTCGGCCTGGGTTTCTCCGACCGGGGCCTCATCCTGAGCGGCACCAGCCGGTGTCGGCTCGACTCCCGGATCCACCGGCCCGTCGATCGGCCCGTCGATCGGCCCGTCGACCAGCGGGGCGACCGGGTCGACGGCGCTGTCCTCAGTAGGCCGGTCGGTGTCGGCTCGGGACATGGCCGCGACATCGCGAGGGGAGGGCACGGCCGCCTTGGCCGGCGTACCGCTTGCGCGGTTGCTGTTCCCCCTGCCGTTGTTGTCGTTCCTGTCGTTGCTGCCGCCATCGTTGCTTCTGCGACCGCGGCCCGTGCGACCGCCGCCCCGGGACCCGTCGTCACTCTGCCTGGGCTCGACGGGAGCATCCTGGACCACGACACCGCGACCGGCGCAGTGGTCGCAATCCTGGGAGAAAGCCTCCAGCAGGCCGGTGCCGATGCGCTTGCGCGTCATCTGCACCAGACCCAGCGAGGTGACCTCGGCAACCTGGTGGCGGGTGCGGTCCCGGCCCAGGCACTCGACCAGACGACGCAGCACCAGGTCGCGGTTGGACTCGAGCACCATGTCGATGAAGTCGAAGACGATGATGCCGCCGATGTCACGCAGCCGCAACTGCCGCACGATCTCCTCGGCTGCCTCCAGGTTGTTCTTGGTGACGGTCTCCTCGAGGTTGCCCCCGGAGCCGGTGAACTTGCCGGTGTTGACGTCGACGACCGTCATCGCCTCGGTGCGATCGATGACCAGCGAGCCACCAGACGGCAGGTAGACCTTGCGATCCAGGCCCTTGTGGATCTGCTCTTCGATCCTCAGCGAGGAGAAGAGCCCGACACCGTTGTGCTCAGAAGGCTCGTAGCGCTCCAGACGCTCCTCGAGATCGGGAGCCACGTGGGAGACATAGCTCTGCACGATGTCCCAGGCGTCGGCACCCTCGACGATCAGCTTGACGAAGTCCTCGGTGAAGAGGTCCCGCACGACCTTGAGCGTCAGGTCCGGCTCGCCGTACAGCAGCTGTGCTCCAGCCGACTTCGCGCCGGCCTTCTTCTCGATGTCCTCCCAGCGCGCCTTGAGCCGCTCGACGTCGCGGGTCAGCTCGTCCTCGGTGGCGCCCTCGGCCGCGGTCCGCACGATGACGCCGGCGGCGTCGGGCACGATCTCCTTCAGCAGGGTCTTCAGCCGGTTCCGTTCGGTGTCGGGCAGCTTGCGAGAGATCCCGCTGGTGGTGCCGTCGGGGACGTAGACCAAGAACCGCCCGGCCAGGCTGACCTGGCTGGTCAACCGTGCACCCTTGTTTCCGACCGGGTCCTTGGTGACCTGGACCAGCACCGGCTGGCCAGAGGACAGCACCGACTCCACCTTGCGCGGTGCGCCGTCCTTGTGGCCGAGCGCCGACCAGTTGACCTCGCCTGCGTAGAGGACCGCATTGCGGCCCTTGCCGATGTCGATGAACGCCGCCTCCATGGAGGGCAGCACGTTCTGGACCCGGCCGAGGTAGACGTTGCCGATCAACGAGGTCTGCGAATCGCGCGCCACGTAGTGCTCGACGAGCACCTTGTCCTCCAGCACCGCGATCTGAGTGATGTCGTCAAGCTGGCGGATCGCCATCACCCGATCAACGGACTCTCGTCGGGCCAGGAACTCTGCCTCGCTGACGATCGGCGCCCGCCGCCGCCCGGCCTCGCGGCCCTCTCGGCGGCGCTGCTTCTTGGCCTCGAGCCGGGTCGACCCGGTGACCGCGGTGATCTCGTCCTCCGGTGAGCGGGCCTTGCGGGTCCGTCCGGACGTGCGCGGGGACCGATCCTCGCTCTCTCCGCCATCCTCACCGGTACGCCGACGCCGTCGCCGGCGCCGGGAGCCGGTTTCCGACCCGTCGCCGTCACCGTCGCCATCCTTGCTGGAGTCCCCGGAGTCCCCGCCGGACTGCTTGCCGGACTGCTTGCCGGAGTCGGCCCCGGAGTCCGAATCGGTAGACCTGACGTTGCCCGGAGAATCGGTCGCCGAGTCGGCGGACGTAGTGGCCTGATCGCCCTCACCGTTGGAACTCTCGCCATCACCGGACTTGCGGCGACGGCGACCGCCGCGGCGACGGCGGCGCTTGGGGCCGTCGGAGTCGCCGGACTCGTCGGAGTCCTCGCCCGAGTCGGAAGCAGAATCCGAACCTGACCCGGCGTCGTCGCTCGGGTCGGAGCTCAGCCAATCCTTTGAGTCGACAGTGCTGTCGGTACCGCCGCGGCTGGACGCCGGGACGGTCGCTCCATCGCCATCTGCGGCGGCCTCGGCCCCTGCACCGTCGTCGGCGGCCTTCTTCCGGGCCCGCTTTCGGGGCGTCTTGGCGGTCGAGGCCTGCGCCGTAGTGTCCGGCGTCTGGAAGACCAACCCGCCTGCCGCCGCGGCAGCAGGCTCGCCCTGCGGTGAAGCCTCGGAGCCGGGTTCTGCCTGGGGATCGGCCTGGGACTCGGTTTCGGACTTCTTCTTCGCCCGACCGCCACGCTTGGGTGCCGGTGGCCCGTCGACCTGAGCCTCCTCGCCACCGCCGGTACCGGCTGGGCTGGCGGCCTCCTCAGAGCCCTGAGAACCTTCAGGCGGCGTCTCGACCGCCTTCTTGGCGCGCGAGGCCCGCTTGCGAGCCGGCTTCTTGGCCGGCTCGGTCGCCGCGGCGTCGGGACTGGCAGCCTCGTCGGCGCCGGAGGGCTCGGACGCCGCCTTCTTGGCCGCTGCCTTGCGAGTTCGTTTCTTGGGCGGCGGTGGAGCAGCGTCGGCTGAGCTCCCTGGACCTTCTGCACCCGCCTGGCCCTGTGCGTCTTCGTTGTTCTGGTCGTTGTTCTGTTCATTCTCGAGCATTGAGTGCTCCTCTGCCCGGTGCCGAGGCCCCGTGCGTGTCGGCGACGACAGCCCGAGCATTCAGGGCCGGCGACGCAAAGCTTGTCTGGCGGCGACACCCTCCGCGTGTGCGTCAACGGGCACGTCTCGTCGCATCAGCCGCGGTCGCTTGGCCCCGATGCAAAGATTGCTGTCACCAATCTCCCAGGACCGCGTCGCGGTACTGCACGACGGTTCGCACTCGTTGTGCCGACCCATGCGGGCGCCGGCGAGAACGTCGTCGGGTCGGGCTCTGCGGCAGGTTCACCGCCAAGCGTCGACCAACCGCAGTATCGCACATGGACAACTGTTCGCCTACGTACTCTTAGGCCAGCGGGTCGCCGACGTCTCCGGTCGCCTCGTCCAAGGGGCCCTGCGCCAGCCGGGTCACCAGCGCCGTGCCGATCGGCGTACGACGCTCGAGCCCGGCGGCCTGCGCCAGTCCGGTCAGCACGTCGTCAGGGCGGACCGCAGGGACGGTGTGCCGCAGCACCAGGTCCATCCCAGCCGGGTCTTCGATGACCGTCAGGCTCACGACAGCCGCGCGGCAGTCGAACTGGCGCATCCCCTTCTTGGTCATCCGCTCCACCAGCACCTCCTCGGTCGCCAGGAACGTGGCGACCAGCCCCTCCAGATCACCGGTTGCCTGACCCCCTGGATCGCTCGCCACCCCGATTGCCGGGGGGACCTGCACCAACCAGCGACTCGCCACGAGCCGGTCCGCCAGCGCCCCACCCGGCGAGACGACGACCCCCACCACGTCCAGTCCGTCGGGCAACGACTGCTCTAAAGACGCCCGGATCGCAGCCGGGTCGACGACCTCGCGCAGCCCGATCTCGAGATACTCGGCCTCGGAGGCGGCGCCGGTCGGCGCGGCGCCGGCGTAGGAGATCCGCGGGTGCGGGTGGAATCCCGACGAGTAGGCCATCGGGATCCGGGCTCGCATCACCGCCCGCTCGAACGCACGCGAGAAGTCGCGGTGCGAGGTGAAGCGCAACCGGCCGCGCTTGGCGTAGCGGATCCGCAGTCTCTGGACCGGGGGGGCCTGCTGTTCTGGCTGCTCGCGCACGGGGCGAACCCTACAGAGCCCTGGCGGTGGCATCCCCCCGTCCGGACGCGTTCGGACGTCCTCCGCACCCGTCCGCATCAGGGCAGCCGGGCGGACTTCATCTGCAGGGAGGCGTAGACGCTGCTGATCACCGTCCCTTCGAGCCAGGCGGTCAGCCGGTCCGCTTCGACCCCGAGCGCCCGGGTCGCGGCGCGAGGGAGGGCCTGGCGAGGCACCACGCGCACGACCCCCTCTTCATCCTGCACCCAGCAGCCGACGATCCGCCCGTTCCACCATGCGGTCGTGCCGCCGTTGCCGTTGCTGTCGAACAGGTAGGGGACGTGGTCGGGGTCGAGATAGAACTCGCGATCGCGCCAACCCATCGTGGTCGGATCCAGAACCGGCAGCAGGGCCGCCCACGGCTCCACCTCCGCAATGTGCGCATCGGCATCCTCCGGGTGCACCCACCCGATCCGGTCCCTATCCAACGCCACCTCGACGGCACCCACGTCGGCGAGTGCGCGGCGAACGACGGTCTTGGTCGATCCCAGCCACCACACCAGATCGGCCTCGGTGCCCGGACCGAAGGTGCGCAGCCAGCGGGCGACCAACTCGGCGTACGCCGCTCGCTCGTCCGGTGCGGTGTCCGGCTCCTCGCCCAACCAGTCGGACATGGATGTCCAGGCCGGCCTCGAGATCCGCCAGTGTCCGGCGTTGGGTCCCCGGACGATGTCGCCGCGAGCGCCCATCCACGTCAGCACCCGAGGGACCAGCGGGACCTCGCCACCCCACTTGGTGCCGGGCGCCATGGAAATCTTCCCCGCAATCCTCGGCACCAACTCCTTGGCCCGAGCCACCGTCAGCGGTCCCTCGCGGTCCACGGCCGACAGCACCTCGGCGCGGGCTTGTTCGAGCCACGCCACTGCGGCTGGGTGGTCGGGGGCCAATCCGGATCCGACCACGTCCTTGGCGGTCTTGCGCAGCTCCTGACCGGCCACCGCGCGGCCGGTCCAGCCCAGGCAGCAGGGAGCAGGTCCCGCGGGAAGACGAACAGCGTGCGCCGCATCGACAGCTGTTTGACCAGGCTGCGCTCCTGGTAGAGAGCTCGGTCGATGTCGGAGACCGTCACGTCGCCGACTCGGGCTTGCACCGACAGGTAGACAGTGGCGGGCTCGGTCGCGTGCAGCACTGTCATCGCACGCGTGGCCGCCACCGGATCGGACGTCCGGTGGGCTGGATGGATAGCGTGCCGCACGGCCAGCAGGCTGCGCCGCTCCTCGTCGCCGATGTGCAGCATGCATCCCATCCTGGCGCAGTCGGACGTAGTCACGAGACATCCGTCGCGATCTATAGTCTGCCGGGCACTTCGGAATTCCGAACAGACAGTGCCGAACAAGACGAGGTCGCTTCCCAGATGTCAGCTCAACCCGCCAGTGCGAAGAGCCGCTGGGCCCTTTCTACAGGCCTCGCCTGCCTCGCCGTCATCGCGGCGGTCGTGACCTTGCGCACCGGGCAGGTCGCGCCCCTGGCCCTTGTAGTGGTCACGGCGATGGTCCTGGTTGCTCGAACGCACCTGGGCTGGCGGTTGGGCCTGGCGTTCGCCGTGTTGATCAGCCTTTTGGGTCAGTTGTTGTTCTCGTGGACCGCTCCGCACCTGGGCCGCTCGTACGGCGCGGACGAGGTCGCGCTGTGGACCGTCGTCGGAGTCACCTGTGCGCTGTTCTCCGCGATCCCGCGCACCACTGGCCCGCGCGGCCAGTGGACTCGACGCCGAGCCCTCGACCTGGCTAGTGCGCTGGTGGTCCCCTTCCTGTTCGGCGCCTACTTCTGGCACGGCGCCCATCGACCGGGAGCTCCCTGGATCGCGTGGAGCATGGGCGGCGACTCGGCCAACAACATCATCATCAACCGACAGTTCCTCAGCCAGGGAGGGCTGCTGTTGGAGCAGGTCAACGCCGCTCCCCTGGCCACCGTGCTCCACTCCTCGTGGGGGGCGATCGGCGTCGAGGACATGGGGTATGCCGAGCAGGTCCGACACCTGATCGTCACCAGTGGACAGTTCAGCCTGCTCGGCTGGCTACTGTTGAGTTTCCTGGCTGCCACCCTCACCTTGTCGGCGAGCCCCGGCGGCCGTGGTTTCCGCGTGCTGACTGCAGCGGCCGCTGCCTCCGTGCCGATGCTGTGGTTCGTGGCGGGCCACGCCATGACCTTCGGCTTCGCCAACGCGTTCCCGGCGATGCTGGTGCTGGTCACCGGCTGGATCTGCTGGCTCGAGCACCACCGTTCGCCCGTCGCCTCACTGACCGGGCAGGTCCTGACCACCTGGCTCGCCGCCACCGCCTGGGGACCCGTGGCTATTGTTCCGGCGCTGTGGATGGTGGCCACGGTCATCGTCGAACGGCGCCTCCTGTGGCGAGCAGGTCGCCGCCTCCTGTGGCCCGCTGCCGCCTTCGTCGCCGCGACTACGTATGCGGTAGTGGTGACGTTGAGAGATGTCGGCGCCAGCTCGGGGGCACTGGCAGCCGACGGGGGAAACCCCGAGATCAGTCTCAGGTGGTCGGTAACAGTAGGCGTCGCCCTCCTAGTCGTGACTGCGGCCTTCTATCGCCAGATCTCCCCCACGGTTCGGATCGGCGTCTGGACCGCGGTGATCGCCTCTGGGCTCGGTGCCGCCTACCTCATCCGTGCCCGCGCAGGTCTTCCCGAGTGGTGGGGCTACTACCCGATCAAGTTCACCTGGATCGTGCTGTCGGCGACCTTCATCGTCCTGATCGCCTCCCTCCAACACCCAGCACGTCGCTTGGCCCACCGCGGGTGGGGCGGCACGGGAACCGTGCTGGCCCTGGGTGCCAGCGTCCTGGTGATGGCTCAGATCTCGCCCCCGATCCAGCCCGTGAACCTAATGTCGGTCCTAACTCCGGTATCGCTGCACGACGGCACCACCTGGGACTCGACCTTCAAGACGATGTTCACACTGATGGACACGGAGCCTCGCAGCATCACCGCGGGCTACTTCGAGGGTCCACTCGGGCCGCAGTCGGACCAGCTGGCGAACTTCTGGATGTTGCAGATGAGCGCAAGCAGTCTGGGAGACCCCATCCGGGTTCCGGCCTACAACATGAACGCCGCCGATCCGGCCAGCGTGTGCGCCACCATCGCGGTCTGGCAGGGCGGCGTCACCGTGTGGACCAGGGATCCGGCTCTACCCGACGCCCTCGACGTGGCCTGCGACCCCGCTTACGAGTTCCTGGTCAAGGTAGCGTCCGCCGACACCGCGGGTTGAGGGGCTAAGGGAGCCGCGTTGCTAGCCTGTCACCCATGTGTGGAACCGTCCCTGCGCCAAAGGTGCTGGTCATCGTGCCGGCCTGGAATGAGCAGGATTCCGTCGGTGCGACAGTTCGCGAGATCCAGGACAAGAACCCCGACGTCGACATCCTCGTCGTCGACGACGGGTCGGGTGACGCAACCGCCGAGCGGGCCCAACAGACCGGCGTGGCCGTGTGTCGCCTGCCTTTTAACCTAGGAGTGGGTGGTGCGATGCGTGCGGGCTACCGCTACGCCTTGCGGCACGGGTACGACGCAGCGGTGCAGATCGACGCCGATGGTCAGCACGATCCAGCCTTCCTACCTGTGCTGATCGCCCGGTTGGCCACCGAGGACGTCGTCATCGGAGCGAGGTTCGCCCGTGACGGCGATCCCTACCAGGTTCGCGGGCCGCGGCGGTGGGCTATGGTCCTGCTGGCCAAGGTGCTCAGCCGCCTGGCCAAGACCAGATTGACTGATGTCACGTCCGGTTTTCGGGCCTGCAATCGCCGGGGTATCGCGGTGTTCGCGGCGCACTACCCGGCTGAGTATCTCGGCGACACCGTCGAGTCCTTGGTCATCGCGGTGCGGCTGAAGTGCTCGATCGCCCAGGTGCCGGTCGACATGCGCCCCCGCGCTGCCGGACAGTCAACGGCCTCTCCGCTTCGAGCCGCGGTGTACCTCCTGCGTGCCGTCGTCGCGCTCGGGATGGCCGTCGTGCGCAGGTGGCCGGCGAACTTTGCCGACGGAGCCACGAAGAAGTCCGTCATCAGCGGCGAGACCGAGGCGAGAGCACTATGACGGGCGCCAACCTGCTGGGCCTGATCGGCTCGCTGATCATCTTGCTGACGCTGTTCGAGATGATGCGCCGCCACCGACTTCGTGAGAAGTATGCGCTGATCTGGTTCGTCATCGCCGTCGCCGCTCTGGTCATCGCTGCCTTCCCCGTCCTCCTGGTCAATGCCAGTGCGTCTTTGGGACTTCAGGTGCCCACGAACCTGCTGTTCTTCGTGGCGTCGCTGGTGCTCTTGATCCTCACCCTCCAGCACAGCTATGAACTGGGCCGGTTGGAAGAGCAGAGCCGCATTCTGGCCGAGGAAGTGGCACTGCTGCGCCTCGCCCTGGAACAACATGCTCCGATGGGGCACGCACCGTCGCCAACCCCAAACCACGACGAGGACGGCTCGTCGTGAGCAACGCGCCTCTTGACGTGTTCATCCCCTTTTGGGGCGACCCTGAGTTGCTCTACGACACCATTGACAGCGTCAAGGCCCAAACGGATCCGTCGTGGCAGGTCACCGTCGTCGACGACTGCTATCCCGACGACTCGGTGGCGGCACACTTCGCTGCGGAGACCGATCCGCGCATCCGCTACCTGCGGAACACCGACAACCTCGGCATCACCGAGAACTACGACAAGTGCCGCAGGTTGGCCACCAGACCGTTGATGATGTTCCTCGGCTGTGACGACCGTCTGCTACCCGACTTCGTGTCTACGGTTCACGCCGCCCATCGCCGCTTCCCCGACGCCGCGGTCATTCAGCCCGGGGTCCGGTTGATTGACGAGAACGGCCGGTCGACCAACACCTTGGCCGACCGGGTCAAGAGGGCGCTGCGACCCACGGTCGACGAGACCACCGTGTTCGGCGGCGAGTTCCTGGTGAGCAGTCTGCTCGGCGGCAACTGGCTTTACTGGCCCTCGCTGGTCTTCCGCACCGACGTAATCCGTGACGTGCCCTTTCATGAGGACTTACCGATCATTCAGGACCTTGCGCTGGTGGTTGATCTGCTGGCCGATGGCGCCAGTCTGGTGCTCGATCCAGCGATAGTCTTCGAATACCGACGCCACACTCAGTCGGCCTCCGCTACCAGTCTGCTGACGGGGCGCCGGCTCGGCGACGAACGTCGCTACTACAGATCGGCAGCAGAGCAGATGTCGGGCCTCGGTTGGACCAAAGCCCGGCGCACCGCCCGGCTTCGGTGGACCTCCAGGCTGCACGGCCTGAGCCTGCTCCCAACTGCCTTGGCGACGCGCGATCTCGCCGCAGTCCGGGCAGTCGGTGGCCACGCCTTCTCTACCCGCGGACGCTAGGTCCCCGCTCGGCATCGCTCTACGCCGACGCGTTGCCTTGCGCCTGGAGATGGCGGCGTGCCGCCGCACCCCATCGCAGACCAATGGCGTGGACCCCGATCCCGACCGTCGGCCCGACCAACAACGCGATGATCGTTCGGGATCTCAGGTCGCTCGGGACGAACAACAGTCCCGTGGCCACGGCACTGGCGCCTACCCAACCAAGGACGTAGAGCCGGTGCCGGTTCAGCGCGAGGCTGGCCGCCCCGGAGAGGGTCAGGACGCAGACCAGTCCCGCCGAGAGCACCAGGGCTGCGAAGGTCCAGCGTCCGACGACGTAGCCCGGGTTGATCAGTCGTAGGCACCACGGGCCGATGGTCCAGGCGCCGCCGACACCCACGACTGTCGCTGCGCCGACGAGCTGTATCGGCAGCCGCAGCGCTGCTGCGCCGCGCACGATGACACGCGTGATGATCACGCTCTGGTAGACCCCGAGCGGCACCATCAGGGGCGCTCTGCACAGCGACACCGCCAAGATCAACGGCGCCGCAGTGGCGAACTCCGCGTCCTCGGTGCTCAGCCGGACCAGGACGGGAAACCCGACCAGCAGTGCCGCCGTCGCCGCCGAGGCCGAGCAGGCGCTCATGAGTCGTCCTGTCAGTCCACGCCAGTCCGCATCGACCCGCGTGCTCCACCCCAGGTCGAGACGACGCGGGGCCAGGACCAGCAGCCAGTAGCCGGCTGCCAACGCCGTGGCCGCAGCCATGCCGCGCTGACCTGCGGCCGTGATGACGACGATCAGAACCAGGCCCAGCCTGGTCAACGGCTCCGCGCCCACCAGAAATGCGTAGGTCGACCAGCGCTCCCGGCCCGCCGCGATTCCGACGATGACCGCGTGGACCGAGAAGAGCACCACGGAGATCGCTGCCAACGCCGTCCACTCCAGGGCATCGTCGCCGAACAACGGCCCGGACCAACCTGGTGCGGTCGCCACGATCACAACAGCGGCGACGACTCCGAACACCGCGGTCACCCTCGTGACGCGGGCGCCCTGCGCAGGCTCCGACGCGGCGTGCACCGCTCTGGTCACCTCGGCGGTGATGCCGACCAGGACCCCGAAGGCCGCGAAGAGCGCCCCCCAGAACACCAGGAAGTGCGCATTCTCGGCCGGCGAGAGCATCCGGGCCGCCACCAGCAGGACCAGGTAGCCACTCAGGCCGTTGACTACCGCGGCCGCAACCACGAATCCGTGGCGCTGACGCACCGGGGCCGATGTAGTGTCGGCGAGTTCAGAGGGCATGGTGACCAGATCGGCGGCGCGCAGTTATCGAACCTGCCGCTGCGCCGCCTCCGTCTTGACCTGGGCGACGTCCGCGTCGAGGAGAGACCGACGGCGGTCGGTGAGCGACAGCGCGAGGCCGGTGGCGTACGCCGCCGCGGGGCTGCGTAGCCAGGCGCGCGTCAGCGGCGACACCGGCCCCCGGTGGAACAGGTGGACGAAGGAGCCGGTCACCAACCCGTCGAAGCCAAGCCGATGAGCCAGTCGCTCCAGAGACTCGCGGGTGTAGAAGGTGATGTGCTGACCGGACTCCAGGGTGTAGTACCACCAATCCTCGGGTGCTGGAACCGGGTCTGGAACGAGCTGGGTCGTGGCAAGGAAGAGGTCGGTGGTCTCAGTGACCGGAGCCAACTCGTTCACAGGATCCACGAGGTGTTCGAGGACCTCGAAGGCCGTCACCAGGTCGAAGTGCTGACCGGTGAAGTCCTCGATGCCGTGGCTCTCGGCAAAGATGTTGGTCGCCATCAGGTCCTGGTGCCCGAAGTTGTAGCCACGGTCGCGCATCATCCGGGTGAGCGTGCCGTATCCCCCCGCCCAGTCCAGGAACGTGCCATGCCGGAGCCGCTCGGCCCTCAGCACCATGGCCGTGACGTTGCTCAGGATCTGGCACCGGTCGAGAAGACCGATGTCCAGCTTGGCGATCGCCGCACTGTAGGCCTCCTCTAGCCAGTGCGGATCTACCGCCATCACCATCCCGCACGATCGGCACCGTCGGTAGTCGACGTCCACATGCCCGAGTACCTGCGCCGAGGCGAAGTCCGTGGTCGGACCTTCGCAGGCGCGACAAACAGGGTCCTCGACGTGCGCTGTGTCGTCACCAGCCATGCGTTGGGTCTCCCTGTCGTCTACGCCCGCGTGGCGGACTTTACAGTCTGTGGTCCGGGTCCGGCTCACTCTCGATGTCGAGCGCGACGCCGGGGCTGCTCGAGCGCCCAGCCGAACACTTCCAGTGTCTGCGTTGCGACCCGCTGCCACGTGAAGTGCGCAGCCTGCTCACGGCCCTGGATGGCCAGTTCGGCGAGGCGCTCGGGTTGGGTAGCCACCACCCGCAGCGCGTGCGCGATCGAGACCGGGTCGTGCGGATCGAACCACAACGCCGCATCACCGCCGACCTCACGCAGAACCGGGATGTCCGAGGCGAGCACCGGCAGTCCGGCCGACATCGCCTCCAGGACAGGCAGCCCGAATCCTTCCGCGAAGGTGGGCATCGCCATCGCCCGAGCCCTGTTGTAGAGATCGGCGAGCTCCTCGTCGCTGACCCACCCGCGCAAGTCGACCCAGTCCTGCATCCGGGTCTCCTCCACCACAGCGCGCAGTGGATCCTCGCCGCGGCCGCCAGTGATCACCAGGCGCGGCCGGATGTCGGACGCCACTAGGGCGAGCGCCCGGATCAGGCCGTCCCAGTTCTTGTAGGGACGACGCTGACCACTCGCCACCACCAGATTCTCGCGCCCTGCCGGGCGGTCGGTCTGCGGGACCTCGGTCGCGGCGAGGGGGACCACACTGAGGCGATCCTGCGGATAGTCCAGGAACCGAGCAATCTCGTCGGCCGAAGCCTGACTGTCGGTGATCACCTGCCGCGCGTTGGCCGCCCCACGGCGTTCCATCCACATCACCGGACGGGTGTAGAACGGGGTGACCATGAACTCCGGATGACTCCAATAGAGCATGTCGTGGATCGTCAGCACCGCTGGCATCGATGTCCACACGGGCCCCAGGGTGGCCGGGCAGTGCATCAGATCCGCGCGGCGCCGGCTTGCGACGTACGACGTGGCGACCAGTTCGCCGAACGCCCAGACGAACCTGTTCTCGCCGCTGATCCGTGAGCGCAGCACCTCGCCGGGGAACCACGACAGGTCGAGGCGGCTGCCCTCCTTGCTGGCCAGCGCCACGAAGTCGAACCCGGTCTCCATCGAGGAGAACTGTCGATAGAGCTCTCGGGTGTAGGTCTCCATCCCACCCTTTGTGCCGGTGTAGGACAACATGTCGACCAGTACCAGGGGCCGCCGAGCCATGGTTCCCCTCTCGTGAGATCGATGCGACTGGCGAGTGTAATGCCACCGGGAGGCTTCGCCCTTGCTACGGTGCTCGGCATGTCCGCGCCGCCCCGACCCGCGTCCACGGGGGCAGGGACCCAGGGCTTCGCTCCGGTGCGGCTCGGCGATCGAATCCGCGATCGGGACAACAACTTCGACGTCCTGCGTCTGCTCGCGGCGTGGGCCGTGCTGGTCTCCCACTCCTTCGCGCTGGTCGGAGAGGCTGAGCC